>NZ_JBDGJG010000006.1:465802-487231 GCF_057657035.1 Massilia sp. Soil_C_3 | reverse complement strand
GGCCTCAACGGCTGAAAATTTGAACTGCTCGTCGTACTTCATAAGACCCCTTGAAGTGGAGTCTCACTTCAAGGGGTCACATCACTGCGCGGGAACGACGTATTCGAGCTAACTCAAGCCTCAGAGTTTTGCGATTCAGCCCCTGCTTCCAACCCCGGAATCTCGCGCAGGGCCCGCTCGAACACCTCCGGCGGCTGACCGCCGGAAATCAGATGACGCTGATTGATGATGATCGCCGGCACCGACTTGACGCCGGCGCGCTGGAAGAACTGTTCGCGCGTGCGCACGTCTTCCGCATATTCATTGGAGCCCAGGATAATGGCTGCCCGCTCACGGTCGAGGCCAACGCTTTCGGCCGTGCGCAGCAGCACTTCGTGATTGCTCGGGTCTTCGCAACGGGTGAAATAGGCTTCCAGCAGCGCAATCTTGAGCTGGCGCTGCTTGCCTTCGTCCTCGGCCCAGGCCAGCAGGCGATGGGCGTCGAAGGTGTTGTAGATGCGGCCGCGCCGCTCCATGTCGAAGGTAAAACCGACGGCGGCGCCGCGTTCGCGGATCGTCTCGCGGGTGGCGGCTTGCTGCTCCGCCGTGGCGCCATATTTCTGCGTCACGTGCTCGACGATGTCCTGGCCGTCCGGACCCATGGCGGGGTTCAGCTCGAAGGGCTGGAAATGCAGGTCGACGCGCACCTCGTCGCCGACCTTCAACAGGGCCTGTTCCAGCGATTTCAGGCCGATCGCGCACCAGGGGCACGAGACGTCCGACACAAAATCGATCCTGAGTTGCTTGCTCACGGCTTACCACCTTTCTGTCCGGCGCGGCACGGATGTGCCGCTGTTCGAGACGAATGGTAACGCCTGCAAGAAAATCCGGCGCGCGCCGGCTTTATTTTGCCTTCTTGGCCCCGGCAGACTTGCTGCCGATCTTCGATTCCTTACCGGCGATCAGGTTGCCGATATTGGCGCTGTGACGCCACAGCAGCAGCGCACTCATCACGAACACGGCGAACAGGATCGGATCGACGCCGAACAGCAGGCCGTAGTAGAACGGCGCGAAGATCGAGGCGACCAGGGCCGCCAGCGAGGAATAGCGGAAGGCGTAGGCGACGATCAGCCAGGTGGCCAGGGTCGCCAGGCCGAGCCATGGATTAATGCCGAGCAGCACACCCAGCGCGGTGGCCACGCCCTTGCCGCCCACGAAGCGGAAGAACACGGGCCACAGGTGGCCAAGGAAGACGGCGATCGCGACCAGGGCGATGCCGGTGTCGTCCAGGCCGACGTCAGGGCCGAACTGCACCGCCAGCCATACCGCCAGCCAGCCCTTGGCGGCGTCGCCGACCAGGGTGGCGATCGCGGCCTTCTTGCTGCCGCTGCGCAGCACATTGGTGGCGCCGGGGTTCTTGGAGCCATAGGTGCGCGGGTCGGACAGGCCGAAGACGCGGCTCATCACGACCGCGAAGGAAATCGAGCCGAGCAAATAGGCGGCAATGGTGGCAATCAGGGTGTTCATCTAGTCTCTCAGTGGGCTCCGGCCCTGGGTCAATACCGGAAATCGGTCGTGAATATACACCATCGGATCGCGAAGGATAAAGTTACTCGGCCAGGGCGCACTGCACCGGACGCGCCTTCAGCACGTCGACCAGCACCTTCGGGTCGATGCCGACCAGGTAGCCGCGGCGGCCGCCATTGATGTAGATTTTGTCCAGCGCCAGGATGCTTTCCTCGACGTAGACCGGCATTGCCTTGCGGATGCCGAACGGCGAGGTGCCGCCGACCAGATACCCTGAGTGGCGCTGGGCGACGTCCGGCTTGCACGGCTCGACCGACTTGCAGGGGATGGCGCGCGCCAGGTTCTTGGTCGACACTTTGCAGTCGCCATGCATCAGCACGATGAGCGGCTTGGCGGCCTCGTCCTGCATGACCAGGGTCTTGATCACGTCATGTTCGGGCACGCCGAGCGCGTTCGAGGAAACTGCCGTGCCGCCATGCTCTTCGTACTCATAAGGATGCTCGGAAAATGCGACGGCATGCTTGCGCAGGAACTGGGTGGCGGGTGTCTCTGAGACGTGCTCTTTCTTGGCCATGCGTGTTACGCTAAAGACGAACAATAGGGGTTTCTATTATGCAGGAAGAACTTCGCTTTGCCACCTTCAATGCTTTCAACCTGGCCCCGCCCGGCGCCCGCCTGTATGACAACCTCGCGCCCTTCACGGCCGAGGAATACGAGGCCAAGCTCGACTGGACCGCGCATCAGCTCGACCTGATCAATGCCGACGTGATCGGCTTCCAGGAGATCTTTTCGCAAAGCGTGCTCAAAGAAGTGCTGCGGCGCAGCCGGCGCTATCGCGACGCCCACCACATCGGCTTCGACCCCGACCCGAACGCGCCGCGCCTGACCCCGAGCGTGGCCCTGGTCTCGCGCCTGCCGCTGGCCGAGCCCGGATCGCAGCTGCCCATGTTCCCGGACAACGTCACGATGCCACCCGGCAGCCGCGACCCGGACCGCTTCACCCGCGCGCCGCTGCATGCGGGCGTGATCGCGGCGTCGGGCGTGGTGATCGACGTGGTCGTGGTCCATCTCAAGTCGCGCCGGCCCGACTACCGGTCGAGCGACAGCGGCGCCGACCCGCACCTGTATGCGCTGGCCTGCCTGCGCTCGCTGGTCCGGCGCGGCACCGAGGCCACCGCGCTGCGCGTGCTGCTCACCGATATGGCCCATGCCAATCGCCGGCCGCGCATCGTGCTGGGCGACTTCAACGACGTGGCCGATTCGGTGACCACCGAGATCGTGCTGGGCGAAGGCACGCCGGTCGGCGAGCGCATGTTCGACGCCAGCCAGGTGCAGCGCCGGCTCGACCACCAGCGCCATGTGGGCTTCTCGATCCTGCACGACACGCGCCATTCGACCATCGACCACATCCTGGTGTCGCCCGAGTTCAATCCGGCGCTGACGGGAGCGATCGGGGAAGTGGTGGACGTCGTGTACCTGAACGATCACCTGAACCTCGGCTTGCCCGAGGCCTCGGATCATGGACAGGTGCTGGCCAGGATACGGTTGTTCGGGCAGCACGGAACGGCTGGAGAGCGGTAAGGTTGGCGGCTGCGCCGCCGACGCGTCGATTGTTATCGTCGCCGATATCGTGCCGGATGATCTTGCTGCAAGCTACCACCGCGTCGGCGGCGTAGCGCGGGGCCGCCGAGGCCAACCCTACGCGGAATGCGACGATAAATCCGGCCGCGCACTGGCCGCGCCGGCATAGAAACCCTGGTAATCGTCGCAGACATGCAGCCGCAGAAAGTCCAGCTGCTCGGCCGTCTCCACGCCCTCCCCCACCACCCGCAAACCCAGGCTACGCGCCACGGAGATGATGGCCGGCACCATCGCCGCGTCGACCGGGTCGTGCCCGACGCCGCCCACATAGCTGCGGTCGATCTTGAGCTTGGTGAGCGGGAAGCGGCGCAGCGCCTCCAGGCTCGAGGTGCCGGTGCCGAAACGGTCGATGCTCAGCTGCACGCCGCGTGCGCGCAGCGCCAGCGCCGTCTCGAAGGCCGGTTCGCCGCGCACCAGCGCATCCTCGACGATCTCGAGCTCGAGCGCTCCCGGCGCCAGGCCGGCGCCCTGCAAGGCGGCGTCGACCGCCGACAGCAGCCCCGCATGCGCGAGCTGGGCGGCGGACAGGTTGACCGCGACCGTGACCGGAAACCCCGCATCGCCCCAGGCGCGCGCCTGGCGGCAGGCTTCTTTCAACACCCACTCGCCGATCGGGACGATCAGGCCGGATTCCTCGGCCACCGGCAAGAAGTGCCGCGGCAGCAGCAGGCCGCGCTCGGGATGGCGCCAGCGCAGCAAGGCCTCGACCGTGCCGACGCGGCCGCTCGCCACCTCGACCTCGGGCTGGTATTCGAGCACGAACTCCTGGCTCTCGATCGCCTGGCGCAGCCGGTTCTCGAGCTCGACCCGCTCGATGACGTGGGCGTTCATGGCCGGACTGAAGAAGCGGAAGGTGTCGCGCCCATCCTGCTTGGCGTGGTACATCGCGACGTCGGCATGGTGCAGCAAGGCCTCGACATCATCGCCGTCGTCGGGACACAGCGCGATGCCGATCGAGACCGACAGCGTCACCTGCTGCCCGCCAACGTCGATGGGGCGCGCCACCGCCTGGGTGACGGCGCCGGCCACGTGCGCGGCCTGGTCGGCGCCCTTGATGTCGGCCAGCAGCACCACGAACTCGTCGCCGCCCAGGCGGCTGATGGTGTCGACCCGGCGCACGCAGGCGCGCAGGCGCGCGGCGACCTCGCGCAGCACGGCGTCGCCGGCCTGGTGGCCGTGGGTGTCGTTGATCGGCTTGAATTTGTCGAGGTCGAGGAACATCACCGCGCAGCGGTCGCGCTGGCGGCGCCAGGTGGCCAGCGCCTGGTGCAGGCGGTCGAGGAACAGGATGCGGTTGGGCAGGCCGGTCAGGGCGTCGTGCTCGGCCTGATGCCGCACCTGCTCCTCGAGCCGCTTGCGCTCGCTGATGTCGGACAGCATCGCCATATAGCTGGACACGTCGCCGTGGGCGTCGCGGATCGCCGTCAGCGCCACCCGCACCGGATAGCGTTCGCCATTACTGCGCACGCTGGCCAGTTCGCCTTCCCAGTGGTCCTGGCCGTCGAGTTCGGACCAGATGCGCTCGTAGAAGCCGTCGGCGGCATCCCACCCCAGGCTGGCCAGCGACTGGCCGAGGATGTGCTCGGGGGCGTGGCCAGTGATGCTGGTGAAGGCGCCGTTGACGGCGCGTACGCGGTAGTCGGCGTCCATCATGATGATGGCGTCGCGCGCATTCTGGAACACCTGGGCCGCCTGCGCCAGGTTGCTCTCGGCCTCTTTGCGCGCCGTGATGTCGACTTCCATGCAAAAGACTTCTTGCATCACGCTGTCGTACTTGACCGGGTAGTGGCAGGAATAGACCCAGTGGCGCCGGCCGGTGCGCGACTGCACCAGCCAGTCGCGTGCCGGCGGCGCGTGGCCGCTGCGCCAGATCGCGGCGATCGCGTCCTCGAACTCGGCCTGGTGGTCGAGGTAGAACACCAGCTCGCGGAAGGGCTTGCCGACCGCCTGGCCGGACGGGATGCCGTACAGTTCTTCGCTGGCGCGGTTCCAGAAGCGGATGGTGCCGGCCTGGTCCATCGAGTGCACGGCCACCGCCGGCGCCAGCTCGAGCGCCGTGACGAAATGGTGGAGCCAGCCGAAGGCCTCGGGCCCCGCCTCGATGCGGCCTGAAAAATCGCCTGCGGGAATGGACTGTCCATCGCCGGCAAGCGAAGGATCGGAGGAAGGCGCGGACGTGGGCGCCGCTGGCTTCGGCGGTGGTTCGATCACGGCAGCGGCCTTTCGCTATGGAAACAACAATAAGCAGGTAGACAACACCGACATTGTTATACCGTGGCGGGCCATGCCGTTTGCGAGCTCGCAAACGACGGACGGCATGCGCTCTGTCGCGCCATACCGCCATTCACACCGGCCAACTGACAGCTTGTCGCATTCAGATGGCTCGGACCGGTGTAGATGCTTATAGTTCCATCATGCGCCAGGGGCTCCATCGAGGTCGACGGAGCACGCGCGCAATCCTCTTGATGGGCCGGCCGCTCAGGCCAGGCTCGGCGGCGCCGCGGCGGGAGTACGCTCTTCGCCCGGCGCAGCGTCGTCGTCATCGCCGTCCGCATCGCCATCCGGCTGGACGCCCTCGGCGCCGTCAGCCGGCGCGTTCTTCGCTTCCAGCTTGCGCTTGGCTTTTTCTTCCGCCTTGCGCTTCTTTTCGAGTTCCCGTTGCCGCTTTTCGTACGAAAAATTGTTCCGTGCCATAGTCACCTCGACATGTTTATTTCAAGGAAATGCTGCATCTGCACAGCCATTATGGACTACTCCGCAACTCCCGACTTACGCTATCCACGTGGATGATGTTGTGCGTGCAGGCGTTTCAGGCGTTCGCGCGCCACGTGGGTGTAGATCTGGGTCGTCGAAATATCGGCGTGGCCCAGCAGTAACTGCACCACGCGCAAGTCAGCCCCGTGATTCAGCAAATGGGTGGCGAAGGCGTGGCGCAGCGTGTGCGGCGACAGCGGACCGGTGACGCCGGCCTTCGACGCGTGTTTCTTGACCAGGATCCAGAACATCTGGCGCGTCATCGGGCCGCCGCGACCGGTGACGAACAGGGCGTCGTCGACCTGGCCGTTCAGGATGATGCCGCGCGCATCCTTCAGGTAGCGTTCGAGCCAGCGCCGCGCCTCTTCGCCGAACGGCACCAGGCGCGTCTTGCTGCCCTTGCCGGTCACCCGCAGCACACCATCGTTCAGGCTCACTTCGACCAGTTTCAGGGCCACCAGTTCCGACACCCGCAAGCCGCTGGCATACATCAGCTCCAGCATCGTGCGCTCGCGCAAACCCAACGGCGTCAAAATATCGGGAGCGGCCAGCAAGGCCTCGACCTGGCTCTCGGTCAGGGTATGCACGAAGCGGGTCGGCTGGCGCGCCGACGGCATCTTGAGGCAGGGATCGGTGGCGATCTGTCCGCGCCGCAGCGCCAGGCCATAGAAGCGCTTGAACACCGACAGCCGGCGGTTGGCCGTGCTCGGCCGCGACTCCGGGTGGCGGTCGGCGAAATAGGCGGCCAGGTCTTCCGGCCCCACGGCCAGCAGGCCGCGGCCGGGGCGCTTGGCGTCCAGCCAGCCGGCGAACAGGCGCAGGTCGCGCCGGTAGGCGTCGAGCGAGTTCTTCGCCAGGCCCTGTTCCAGCCAGAGCGTGTCGCAGAACTCGTCGATCAGGGCCAGATCGACTGCTGCTGCCATGGAGCGGCGGTGGCGCCTTCGTGCCGCAGCAGCCAGCGCTTGACCGAAAGATGGAAACCGTTCTCGTCGTTCTGGTTCGAGAAGCCGCCCAGGCCGCCGGCTGCAGTCACCCGGTGGCAAGGAATGACCAGCGGGAACCAATTGGCGCCGCAAGCCTGGCCGACGGCGCGCGGATGCGAGCCGATCACCTTGGCCAGATGGCCATAGGTGCGCACGGCGCCGCGCGGGATGGCGCTGATTTCTTGCCACACCTTGCGCTGGAACTCGGTGCCAACCGCCGTCAAGGGCAGGTCGAAGGTGAAATCGGGGTCGGCCAGGTAGCGTGCGAGCTGCTCGGCGCTCTGTTCGGCGATGGCGCTGTCGGCGCTTTTTTCCTCGAACGAAGGCGGCAGGTAGACCACTTCGCGCAGCTTGTCGTCGGCAATGCGGATGCCCAGCGCGCCGAAGGGAGCGGGCACGATGGCATTGAAAATCTGGCTGGCTGGATCGGTCTTCATGATGGGTCTACTGAGCAAAGTGTTACACAGGCATCTTAACTGTGTAGCGCACACCCGGCCAGTCGATTGGACCGTTCAGGCGAAAAAAAAGCGCACCCTCGGGTGCGCTCCAATTCGGGTCACGTTTCCGGCCGCCGGGTCTTGCCAGCGACTTCTGTCAAACGTGGTGTCTCCTCGAATGTCTCCGGCATGAATACCGTGCTTTTATCAATGCTCCCCCAAAAACCTTTGCATGCCGCTTCTGTTGCTTGTTCTTGGCACTGCTGCGCACCATGACAGTGCGGATGAGCCCCATGATAACGCAAGTCCTTGCAGAAAATGTATCTTTTCGGCCACACATTCGGAAAATTATTTTACTTATAAACAAAACGCGATTGTCGACATGCGGTAGGCGTATGTCCGTTTTCTTGGCCCACGCGCCCTGGGCGCACGCCCGAGCGTCAGCGCTTGACTTCGCGCAGGATGGCGCGCACGGTGTCCTTGCCGATCCGGCTTTCCATCTGTCCATACACCGGCTGCATCGCGCGCCGCCATTCAGCCTGCTGGGCCGGTGTGAGCGTGTGGATCGTCGTGGTGCCGGCCTGGCGGATGGCTTCCATGGCGTCGTCGTTGGCGCGCTGGGCGATCTTTTTCTCGTACACCGTGGCTTCGCGCATGGCGCGCGCCAGGGTATTGCGGGTGGCGGCCGGCAGTCCATCCCAGAATTTTTTGTTAACGATCACCGCGTAACCTAGGTAGCCGTGGTTGGACACCGTCAGGTGGCTTTGCGTCTCGTGCATGCGCTGGGTGTACATATTCGACGGGGTGTTCTCGGTACCCTCCACCACGCCATCGCGCAGGGCGGGTGCGGCCTCCGAAAAAGCCAGCGTCATCGGCTGGGCGCCCAGCGCGCGCATCTGCGCATCCAATACCTTGGACGCCTGAATACGCATGCGCAATCCCTCGAAATCCTTGAGCGAGGTCAAGGGTTGGTTGGCCGACATGATCTTGAAGCCGTTATCCCAGAACGCCAGGCCGGTGATGCCCTTGGACTCGAGCTTGCGCAGCAGGTCGCGCCCTATCCTTCCTTCAGTCACCTTGTACAGCGCCGCCTTGTCCGGGAAGATATACGGCAAGTCGAAGGCCTCGAATTCGCGCACGCCCAGCGGCGAGAACTTGGCCAGCGACGGCGCCAGCATCTGCACCGCGCCCAGTTGCAGGGCCTCGAGCTCCTCGCGGTCCTTGTATAGCTGGCTGTTGGGATACACTTCCACCCTGACCTGGCCGCCCGTCATTTGCTCGGCCAGCTCCTTGAAACGCTCGGCGGCCCGGCCCTTCGGCGTATCGGGCGCCACCACGTGGCTGAACTTGATGACGATCGGTCCCTGCGCCAGGGCGTCGACACTCGCGGCCGCCGCCAGCACGAACAGCGCTGTGGCGGCCAGGGTCTTGATCTGCATGACGGTCTGATTCTTTCTAATAAAACCTTGGAAAGCACCGAGGCGCTTCCCTTACACTGGCGGATGCACTGCCGCACGCAAGTCTGTGCCGCACCTTGCTCGACCGCCATCGTGGACTTCCACAACAGCTGGACAGTTTAACCAATACAGGACTCATGCATGAAAATTCCGTTCGCCCAGCCCATGTCGGAACCGCGCGCGCGCATCCGCGCCTGGCGGTTCTGGCGCTGGCTGGTGCCGATGCTGCTGGTGCTGCTGTTCCTGGCCGTACTGATCTGGCTGCCGTGGCAGGCGCGCCAGATGGAAAGCACCGAACGCCAAGAGCAATTGATTGCGGACACGCTGTGGGTCGAGCAGACCTTGCGCTTCGAGCTGGCGCGCAGCGAGGACGCACTTAGCGCCCTCGGCGTCGACCTGGTGGTCGCGCCGCTGCCGCCGGAGAAGTTACAGGCGCGTTTCCGCCAGATGTTCGTCAACGGCCCGGAACTGGTGCGCGTGGTGTGGAGCGACGCCACCGGCGCGGTGCTGGACAGCCATGGCGCCGACCTGCCCGCCGCCGGCCTGCCCGGGACCACGACGCTGGCCGGAGAAATGGCGCGCTCGATCCGGCGCGGCCGCTACAGCGAACCGTATGGCGCCACGCCATCCACCCACGGCCTGATCGATTTCTACCTGCCGCTGTTCCGCAACGGCCAGTTCACGGGCAGCCTGGTCGCGACCTACAGCCTGCAGGTGCTGCTCGACGAAACCGTACCCTGGTGGTTCGCCCAGGATAACGCGCTGGCCCTGCTCGACCGCGACGAACAGGCGGTGGCGCGGCGCGCCGCCGGCGGTCCGGGACGCGGCGTCTACACCCACCAGCGCGAGCTCGACCTGCCGGGCGCCCAGCTGGTGCTGTCGACCGACAGCGTCAAGCGCGCGCCGCAACTGCTGCCGAACCTGCTGGTGGGCTCGGTGATCGTGCTGGCCCTGGGCCTGTTGACCAGCCTGGCCGCGCTGTGGCGCCACATCTCGCGCACGCTGGCGGCGGAAAGCGCGCTGCGCCAGCAGATGGCGTTTCGCACGGCGATGGAAAACTCGCTGCTCACGGGCTTGCGCGCGCGCGACCTGGAGGGCCGCGTCACCTACGTCAACCGCGCTTTCTGCCAGATCGTCGGCCATCCGCCAGAAGAATTGATCGGCAAGAAACCGCCGATGGCCTACTGGGCGCCGGAAGCGACCGCCGAATACGAGGAACGCTTCCAGGGCATCTTGTCGGGCAAGGTCACGCCGCAATTCGAGACCGTGTTCCAGCGTCCGGACGGCGCCCGGGTGCCGGTGCTGGTATTCGAGGCCCCGCTGGTGGACGTCGACGGCCGCCATACCGGTTGGATGAGCTCGGTACTCGACATCACCGACCGCAAGCGGGTGGAAGAACTCAACCGCCAGCAGGAAGAAAAGCTGCAGGCCAGCGCGCGCCTGGCCACCATGGGCGAGTTGTCGTCGATGCTGGCGCACGAGCTGAACCAGCCGCTGGCGGCTATTTCCAGCTACACGGTGGGCGCCCTGAACATGCTCGAGCGCGCCGCCGGCAGCGGCGAAGACCTCAAGCCGGGCATGCTGCGCCATGCGCTGGAGCAGGCGCGCCAGCAAGCCCAGCGCGCCGGCCAGATCATCCGCAGCGTGCACGAGTTCGTCAAGAAGCGCGAACCGCTGCGCCAGGAGGTGACGATCCGCAGCGTCATTTCCAACGTGCATGCGTTGATCGAGCTGCAGGCGCGCCAGGCCGGCGTGGCGCTGCGCGTACAGTTACCGCCCGGCTTGCCGACCGTGCTGGCCGACCGCGTGATGCTGGAGCAAGTGCTGCTCAACCTCACCCGCAACGCGATCCAGGCCATGCAGGACACGGCGCCCGACCAGCGCGTGCTGCGCATCGAGGCCGTGCACGCGGATGAGCAGGTGGCGGTCTCGGTGATCGACCGCGGCCATGGCATCGCCCCTGAAGTAGCCGAGCGGCTGTTTTCTCCGTTCTACTCGACCCGGGCCGAGGGCATGGGGATGGGCTTGTCGATCTGCCGCACCGCGATCGAGTTCCATGGCGGCACGCTGAGCCATGCGCCGCATCCGGCCGGCGGCACCGTATTCACATTTTCGCTGCCGGCCCAAGCGGCAAGCCGGGCGCTGGGCTAAAATCCGGTCTGCGACGCGCCGGTGTTGGCTGGATGCGCCATCTTTATTAGAAGAGCAACAAGGCGGGAGATTCATCCCGCCACTACGGAGACCTGCATGCTGCACATCGTCGACGACGAAGAAGTCATTCGCGATTCGCTCGCCTGGCTGGCGCAGTCGCGCGGCCTGCCCGCGCGCGGTTACGCGGGCGGCCAGGAATTCCTCGACGCCCTGCAAGACCTCGACGTCAGCGGCGACTGCATCCTGCTCGACGTGCGCATGCCCGGCATGAACGGCATCGCCGTGTTCGACGACCTGTTCAAGCGCGGCCTGCTGCCGCGCCTGCCCGTGATCTTTCTCACCGGCCACGGCGACGTGCCGATGGCGGTCGACTCGCTCAAGCGCGGCGCTTTCGATTTCTTCGAGAAACCATTCAATGACAACCAGCTGATGGACCGGGTCGAGGAAGCCCTCGCCGCCTCGCGCAAGGCGGCCGCCTCGGCCGGCGTGCAGGCGCGCCTGGCCACCCTGTCGGCGCGCGAACGCGAAGTGCTCGACCTGATTTTGGCCGGCATGATGAACAAGGTGGTGGCCGATAAACTGGGCATCAGCATGCGCACGGTCGAGGTGCATCGCGCCCATATCTTCGACAAGATGCAGGTCAAGACGGCCGTCGAGCTGGCCGGGTTGTTGAAGTAAATACCGGCCGCGCGTTCGCGCGGTCTCTCCCTTTTTGCCGAGCTTGTCGCGCGTCAAGCGTTCCAGCTTCTCAATGGAAGCCTTGTAAAATAGTCTTGAACGCGCCGCGGCCCCGGGCGCCGCGATGCACCTCTCTTTTAGGAAACTCCAATGAACGAAAAGACAGTTGCAGACAAGATGTTTTTACGAACGGCAAAATCGATGCTCGTGCTCAATGGCCAGGTCAATCCGAACGTGGCGGCCCAGATGCCGGCCGAGATCGTCAAGGAGGGCGACGGTCCCTTCGACGCGATCCTGATGTTCTGCATGCACCGCAAGGATCTCGAGCACTATTTCGATGTCGCCAAGCGCAAGCTGGGCGAGAAGGGTTCGCTGTGGATCGCCTACCTCAAGCAGACCGCCTCCAAGGCCACCGACATCAACCGCGATTCGATCAACGCCTATGCCAAAGAGAACGGCATCACCGGCGTGGCCATGATCTCGATCGACGGCGACTGGTCGGCCCTGCGCCTGAAACGCATCGAGATCTGATGGCCTGATTCCCTATCGGCTCAGGCGGCGTGGCGCGCCAGGGCCCAGGCGACGTGCTCTCGCACCAGTTCGGATGGATGATCGCGCCGGGATTGCAAGGCAGCCACGATGACAGCATCTCCGCGCTTTTTCTCGGCGGCATTTCCCAATCCCACTGCCAGGTTACGCAGCCAGCGCTCGTGACCGATCCGGCGGATCGGGCTGCCTTCCATGCGGCGGTTGAATTCGGCTTCGTCCCAGGCGAACAGGCCGACCAGGTCGCCTTCGCCCAAGCCGTTGCGTTCGTCGAAATCCGGCACCGCAGCACGCTGCGCAAACTTGTTCCACGGACAGGCCACCTGGCAATCGTCGCAGCCATAGATGCGGTTGCCGATCAGGGGCCGTAGTTCTTCCGGGATACTGCTTTTCAGCTCGATCGTCAGGTAAGAGATGCAGCGCCGCGCGTCGAGCTTGCCCGGCCCCAGGATCGCCCCGGTCGGGCACAGGTCGATGCAGGCCTGGCACTGTCCGCAATGCGCGCCGGTGGGCGGATCGACAGGCAGCGGCAGGTCGATCAGGATTTCGCCGATGAAGAAGGTCGAACCGGCCGCGCGCGACAACAGCAGCGTGTGCTTGCCGCGCCACCCCAGGCCGGCCTTCTCGGCCAGCGGCAACTCCATCACCGGCGCCGAATCGGTGAACACGCGAAAACCGAACGGCCCGATCGCGTCCTGGATGCGGCCGGCGAGCGACTGCAGGCGGTTGCGCAAGACCTTGTGGTAGTCGCGGCCCCTGGCGTAGACCGAGACCACGGCGGCATCCGGGTCCTGCTGGCGCAGGCGCTCCCCGGCGCGCCAGTCGGCATCCTGGGAGGCGGGCAGGTAATCCATGCGCGCGACGATGGCGCGCACCGTGCCCGGCACCAGTTCGGCGGGACGGGCACGCTTCATGCCATGGCTTGCCATATAATCCATCTCGCCGTGGTAACCCGCGTCCAGCCAGGCTTGCAGGCCGGCCTCGAGATGGCCCAGGTCGACGTCGGCGATGCGCACGTCGGCAAAGCCCAGTTCCTTGCCCCACGTCTTGATGGCGCGCGCAAGCTGGGGCAGGTCAGGAGCAGGGTTGGTGGAAGTGGGCATACCGCAAGAAATCACGCAAAACAACTCGCTATTTTATTCGATGCAGCCTTTTAAATCGCGCTTGCAGCGCTATCTGCCGGACGAGTCCGCCACTTCCGCCCTCGGCGCCGCCCTGGCGCGCGCCTTGCAGCCGGGCCTGGTGATCTATCTGCACGGCGACCTCGGCGCCGGCAAGACCGCCCTCACCCGCGCGCTGCTGCAGTCGGCCGGCCATGCCGGCAACGTCAAAAGCCCGACCTACACCTTGTCGGAACCGTATCGGGTGATGCTCGATGGCACGCCCTTGAACGTCATCCACTACGACCTGTACCGCATGTCCAGCCCGGAAGAATTCCTGGACGCGGGCTTTCGCGAGGACTTCGACGGGCGCAATGTATGTATCGTCGAGTGGCCCGAAAAAGGCGATCCGGTGTTGCCGCCGCCCGACTTGCGTGTCTTGCTCAACGTTAGCGGGCCCGGCCGTGATGTAGAATTGCAGGCGTTGTCTGAATTAGGCCTGCTATGCCTCGACCGTCTCGCCCCCCTTCTGCCGCCCCAGCCGCCAGCGTGACGCCTGCGTCCTCGCGCCGCCGCGTCCTGCTCAAGGCCGGCGGCACGCTGCTGCTGTCCGTCATCCCGCTGCACGCCAGCGCCAACGAGATCCTGGCCGTGCGTGTCTGGCCCGCCCCCGACTATACCCGGGTGACGCTGGAAAACGACACCGACCTCAAGGCCGAGCACTTCCTGATCCCCGATCCGCCGCGGCTGGTGGTCGATATCGACGGCCTCGCCCTGAGCAACACGCTCAAGAGCCTGGTGGCCAAGATCGAGGCAAACGATCCCTACATCAAGCAGGTGCGGGTCGGCCAGAACCGGCCGAACGTGGTGCGCCTGGTGTTCGACCTCAAGGCCGAGATCAAGCCGCAGGTGTTTACGCTCGCCCCGGTGGCCGGCTACCAGCACCGCCTGGTGTTCGACCTGTACCCGGCGGCCCCGGTCGACCCGATCGCCGCCCTGATCGAACAGGGCGACTGGAGTCCGGGCCCGACCACGACGCTGGCGGCCGACCAGCCGGCCCTGGGCGATCCCGTCGCCAGTACGCCCGTGGCCGGCGCGCCGGCCTCGCCCAATCCCGTCACCGGCACGCCGCCGGTGCAGATTCCCGTGCCGCCGCCCGCCGTCCCGCGCACCCAGCCGAATGCCGGCCCGGACGCGATCGCCAAGCTGGAAGCCGAGATGTCGGGCCTGAAGGGCACGGCCCCGGCCCTGGCGGTGCAGCCGCCGCCGGCCAAGGCAACCGCTCCCCTGCCTGCCCAGAAGGTGGCGCGCATGATCACCATCGCCCTCGATCCGGGCCATGGCGGCGAAGACCCGGGCGCGATCGGCGCCAAGGGCAGCCGCGAGAAGGACATCGTGCTGGCGGTGGCCAAGCGCCTCAAGGCCAAGCTGGAGCAGATGCCGAATACCCGCGTGATGCTGACCCGCGACGGCGACTTCTTCGTGCCGCTGGGCACCCGCGTGCAAAAGGCGCGCAAGGTGCAGGCCGACCTGTTCGTCTCGATCCACGCCGACGCCTGGATCTCGCCGACGGCGCGCGGCTCCTCGGTGTTCGTGCTGTCGGAAAAAGGCGCCAGCTCGAGCGCGGCGCGCTGGCTGGCGAACGACCAGAACAAGGCCGACCTGATCGGCGGCGCCAACCTGACCGGCACGGGCGACAAGCACCTGGCCAGCGTGCTGTTCGACCTGTCGACCACGGCCCAGATCAACGACAGCCTCAAGCTGGGCAAGGCCGTGCTGAAGGAAATCGGCGGCATCAACCGCCTGCACAAGGCCTCGGTCGAGCAGGCGGGCTTTGCCGTGCTGAAGGCGCCGGACATCCCGTCCATCCTGGTCGAGACCGCCTTTATCTCGAACCCGCAGGAAGAAGCGCGCCTGAACGACGACGCCTACCAGGACCAGCTGGCCAATGCGATCACGAATGGCATCCGCCGCTATTTCGCCGATAATCCGCCCATGGCCAAGAGCCGCCAGACCTGAGCCGGAACCCATCATGGAAAACATCAGCTTCGGGCAACTGCCCGCGATTCGCATCACGGCGCCGGACGGCGCCAGCGCCGTCGTCACCCTGTATGGCGGCCACCTGGTGTCGTGGCATGGCGCCGACGGCGGCGAGCGCATGTTCCTCAGCGGCCGTTCGGCCCTGGACGGCAGCCGCGCGATCCGTGGCGGCGTGCCGGTCATCTTTCCCCAGTTCGGCGAACGCGGCGACGGCATGCGCCATGGCTTCGCGCGGCTCAGCACCTGGCGTCTTGAGCAGCACGGCATCGACGGCGATGCGGCGTGGGCGGAATTCGGCCTGAATGAGGCCGACCTGGCGCCGGCAACGGCCGCCGCCTGGCCGCATCGTTTCGCACTGACGCTGCGCGTGACCGTGCGCGCCAATGCGCTGGAGATGGCGTTGGGCGTGCGCAACACGGGCGCCGCGCCCTTCCCCTTCGCGGCGGCGCTGCATACCTATCACCTGGTGCCGCACCTGGCGGACGTGCGCATCGAGGGGCTCGAGGCAGGGACCTTGTCGATCGCGGACAAGCTCGACGTGGTTTATGAAAATATTGCCGGCAACATCACCCTGGGTACCTGGGCGCGCGTACTGACACTGGAGCAGGAAGGTTTCAGCGATGCCGTGGTGTGGAATCCGGGCGCCGCGGACACGGCCGCGCTGGCCGATATGGAAGACGACGAATACCAACGTTTCGTGTGCATCGAGCCGGCGCAGCTGAGCCCGGTCGAGCTGGCACCGGGTGCGGTGTGGGAAGGGCGTTACCGTATTTCTTGACCCGCTGCCCGAACACGTCGTTCCCGCGAAGGCGGGAACCCAAGACAGTCGAACAGCCTGCAACATCAAACAAATCGGGGTCAGGTCTGACATTCGGACACGGCCTCTGCAATCGTACTTCGTGGCACAGTCCAGGTCGTGTCCGAATGTCAGACCTGACCCCACTTGTGACCCCACTTGTTTTGTTTTACATCGATTCCTTCACCATCCGCCCATTCGCCTGCTGCACAGGCCGCGAGTTGAACGGATACAGCCGCGAGAACAAGGCCATCTGCTGGGGCGAGGCCGTCATCGGCTGTTTCATCACCAGCCACAGCACGTTCTCGGTGCATGGCGGCTCGCTCAGCGAACCCATATACGTAAAGTAGTCGCGCCGCGCCGGCAGGATCTCGTTCACGTCGAGCACGATCGACGGCGTCACCGTCATGTGCTTTTCCAGCGGTAGATTGTTCCACACGGTCTGGATCATCGGATTGGCGTCGCCGCGCTCGAGCAGCACCGCCAGGATGGCGATCTTGTTGTCGTAGCTCTTGTGCACCAAGTGCACAACCATCTCGGTGCCCTTGCCGTTGATGCGCTCTTCGCCCGGGCGATGGAAGTGGAATTGCTGCAGCTCATACGTGGTGCCGCCCACGCTCAGGAAGTTCCCGCCCGCGACGTTCACCTGGATCGTGTGGCCATTGTCGATCTCGTTGAACGAGCTCGGGTGGTAGTCGAAGTTGATCTGCTCCAGGTCGACCTTGATGCCGTCGCGCAGGTCGATCGGCGACTGGCGGTTGCCGGTATTGCAGGACGCCCAGGCGGTATTGATCTTCGACCAGTTCTCGGGGCCGAATTCTCCCTCATAGGTCCAATGGGTGCCATTCTTCGGCTTGGCGGCCTCGACTGCCGCAGCGGCAGCGGCGGCGGCTTCCTTCTTGCGGCGGGCTTCCGTGGCGCGGCGTGCGCGTGCGGCGTCCTCGGCGCGCAAGGCTTGCTTGGCGCGCAGCTCGGCCAGTTTTTCGGCGATGCGGACCGACAGGTCGACTTCCGCATCTTCTTCGGTTTTTTGGGCAGCAGCAGGGGTAGCCGCGCCAGGCCGCAGGTTCGGCTTGATCGAGGCGATCGCCAGGGGTTTTTCAACCGCGGGCTTGGTCGTGGGAGCTGCATCGTTCGCATTCGCCAGGGCCGTGACCAGGCTCAGGGCGAATAGTGCGATCAGGTTACGCATGGATGTCCAGATAGTGGGCTTACCCTATCCTTATCGGACCCGGCGCAGCTAACTTGAGTGCGCCGCAGCAACAAAAGGCGCTGAATTCACGCCTTTTGCCGACTTATTTACACCAATTGTCAACTATGGCACAGGACCTGCCCGCCAGGTTTGTACAGACCTCACGCTCGACTACAATTGCCTGATACACATAACCAGACGGAGAATCCATGAAGGCAGCGACCACGATCCACGCACTCACCGGCATGGCGCTCCTTGCCCTGCTCGCGCACGACGCCAGCGCCGCGCCGGCCACGCCCGGCAAGGAATTGCCACCCAAGCCCTCGGTGGCGGACGTGGTCAAGGCATCCAAGCCGGGCGACTGGCGTCCCCTCGATCCCGAGAACACGCTGTACATGGAACTGCCGGCCGGCCGCGTGGTCATGGAACTGGCGCCGAACTTCGCGCCGAAGGCGGCCGCGAACATCCGCGCGCTGGTGCGCGAGCGCTATTTCGACGGCTTGTGGGTCATGCGCGCACAAGATGGCTTCGTGGTGCAATGGGGCGATCCGGACGAAGAAACGCCGCGCCCGTTCAAGGCCGCCAAGACGGTGGACGCCGAATTCACCGTGCCTGCCAAGGGCACCGGCGCGTTCACGCAGCTGAGGGAACGCGACGTCTACGCGCCGCAGGTGGGCCACGTGAACGGCTTCCCGGCAGCACGCGACCCGAAGGGCGGCCAGGCCTGGTTGCCGCATTGCTACGCCATGGTCGGCGTGGCGCGCGACGAGGCGTCCAATACCGGCAACGGTTCGCAGCTGTACACGGTGATCGGCCACGCGCCGCGCCACCTGGACCGCAACATCACCGTGGTCGGCCGCATCGTGGCCGGCATGCCGCTGCTCACTGTGATGCCGCGCGGGACGGCCGCCGCCGGCTTCTACGACAAGGCCGAGCAGCGCACGCCGATCGCCAGCGTGCGCCTGGCGGCCGACGTGCCCCAGGCCGAGCGCAGCAAGCTCGAGGTGATGCGCACCGAGAGCGCCGCCTTCCAGGCCGTGATCGAGGCCCAGCGCAACCGCGGCGGTCCGTGGACCAAGGTCGCGGCCGGCGCGATCGACCTGTGCAATGTGCCGATTCCCGTGCGCGAACAGCAATGAGTCGTTGACGATCCGGGGCTCGGGCAGCGCGATATAATCGCACCATGAACGCCCCTGCCCCGACCCATCGCCCCATCCAGCAGCTCCCCGACCAGCTCATCTCGCAGATCGCCGCCGGCGAAGTGGTCGAGCGGCCATCGGCCGTCGTCAAGGAACTGCTGGAAAACGCGCTCGATGCGGGCGCGACCCAGATCACCGTGCGCCTCGAAGAAGGCGGCGTCAAACGCATCGCGATCACCGACAACGGCCGCGGCATCGCGCCGGAACAACTGCCGCTGGCGCTGGCGCGCCACGCCACCTCCAAGATCACGTCGCTGCACGACCTTGAGAACGTGGGCACGCTGGGCTTTCGTGGCGAGGCGCTGGCCTCGATCGCCTCGGTGGCTGCGGTGCGCATCACCTCGCGTACGCCCGACGCGGCCCACGCCTTCGAGATCGTCGGCTCGCACGAAGGCACGGTGGCGCCGTCGTCCGGCGCCTTCGGCACCACGATCGACGTGCAGGACCTGTACTTCAACACGCCGGCGCGCCGCAAATTCCTGAAATCCGAACAGACCGAATACGGCCACTGCGCCGAAGTCGTGCGCCGCATCGCGCTGGCGCGTCCGGACGTGTCGTTCAGCCTGTCGCACAACGGCCGCACGATCGACCACTGGAACGTGAGCGAAGCGGCCAAGCGCAGCGCCCACATCCTCGGCAGCGATTTCGCCGAGGCGCGGCTGGCCCTGGACGAATCTGCCGGCCCGCTGCACCTGCATGGCTATGTCGGCCTGCCGACCGCCTCGAAGGCGCGCGCCGACGGCCAGTTCTTCTACGTGAACGGGCGCTTCGTGCGCGACAAGGTGCTGGTGCACGCGGTGCGCGCCGCCTACCAGGACGTGCTGCACGGCGACCGCTTCCCCTCCTACGTGTTGTCGCTCGACCTCGATCCGGCGCTGGTCGACGTCAACGTCCACCCATCGAAGATCGAGGTGCGCTTCCGCGACAGCCGCGCGGTGCACCAGTTCGTGTTCCACGCGGTGCAGCGCACGCTGGCCCAGACTTCTGCCACCGCCCACGGCAGCGTGCCGGCGCCGATCACGGCGGCCGAAGTGCGGCCGAGCGGCACACCGCTGTGGCAAATGTCGCCGTCGCCATCGCAGCCGCAGATGCGGCCGCATGAGCAGACGTCGTTCGGGGCGCAGTTGTCGACCTTCTCGCCGTCGCCTTATCCGCCGGGGAGCCGCTGGGACGATCCAGGCACGCAGGGTGGCGTGGCGCAGCGCACCGAGGCCTATGGCGCGCTGTTCAAGTCGGATGCGGCCACGACCTCGGCGCCAACGAGCTCCCCGATGGACGTGCCGCTCTCGGCATCGGACCGCCCGCTGTCGAACGACGACTTCCCGCTCGGCTTCGCGCTGGCCCAGCTGCACGGCATCTACATCCTGGCCCAGAACACGCGCGGCCTGGTGCTGGTCGATATGCACGCGGCCCACGAACGCATCCTCTACGAGCAGATCAAGAACGCGCTCGACGCCCAGGCCCAGGGCCAGGAGATGCAGGTGCAGTCGATGCTGATCCCGGTGACCTTCTACGCCGACGCGATCGAAGTCGCGACCGCGACCGAGCACCAGGACACCCTGAAGACGCTGGGCTTCGACATCGCCGCGCTGTCGCCGACCACGCTGGCCGTGCGCAGCGTGCCGACCCTGCTCAAGAACGCCGACGCCCAGACCCTGGCGCGCGACGTGCTGCGCGACGTGCGCGAATACGGCGGCTCGCGCGTGCTGATCGAGCGCCGCAACGAGCTGCTCGGCACCCTCGCCTGCCACACGGCGGTGCGCGCCAACCGCATCCTGGCCGTGCCCGAAATGAACGCGCTGCTGCGCCAGATGGAAAGCACCGAGCGCGCCGACCAGTGCAACCACGGCCGCCCGACATGGGTCCAGCTCGAGATCTCCGCGCTCGATAAACTGTTCTTGCGCGGCCAATGATGAACCAGACGAACAAGCCGATGGCGGTGGCCATCATGGGCCCGACCGCGTCCGGCAAGACGGCAAGCGCCTTGCGCATCGCGCAAACGCGGCCGTGCGAAATCATCTCGGTCGATTCAGCCCTGGTGTATCGCGGGATGGACATCGGCACAGCCAAGCCCACTCCTGACGAACTGGCGGCCGTGCCGCATCACCTGATTGACATCCTTGATCCGCTCGAGGCGTATTCGGTGGCGCAGTTCCGCGCCGATACCATCCGCCTGGTGGGCGAGATCACGGCGCGCGGCAAGCTGCCGCTGCTGGTGGGCGGCACGATGATGTATTTCAAGGGACTGGTCGACGGCCTGGACGACCTGCCGACGGCGGATGCGGGCGTGCGCGCCGCGCTCGACGCAGAGGCGGCGCGCATCGGCTGGCCCGGCATGCACGAGAAGCTGCGCGCGGTCGATCCGGTGACGGCTGCGCGCCTGGCGCCGAACGACGCCCAGCGCATCAACCGCGCGCTGGAAATCCATGCGCTGTCCGGCCAGCCGATGTCGGCCCTGCTGGCAAAGCGTGCCAAGCCCGAGCTGCCGTTCGAACTGGTGTCGTTCGGCCTCGAGACCGACGACCGCGCCGTGCTGCACAAGCGCATCGCGCTGCGTTTCGACCAGATGCTAGGCGACAGCGACGATGGCGGTCTGGTGGCGGAAGTGGCGCGCCTGCGTGCGCGCGGCGACCTGTCGCCTGCGCTGCCGTCAATCCGCTGCGTCGGCTATCGCCAGGCCTGGGACTACCTGGACGGCAATATCGACCGTGCGGAGTTGCGCGAACTGGGCATCATCGCCACCCGCCAGCTGGCCAAGCGCCAGATCACCTGGCTGCGCGCGATGCCGGACCGGATCGTGATTGACTGCCTCGGGCCCGATCCGGCAGGGGCGATGCTGGCCCGCCTCGAAACGTTGGATAAATGACATCGATGCGACATTTTTCCGCGCAGAACACGCCACGATCTTGACACGCAACCGGTCGCGCCCGATAATATTGGTCGTTGCGG
>NZ_JBDGJG010000006.1:0-465706 GCF_057657035.1 Massilia sp. Soil_C_3 | reverse complement strand
CAGGTGATATAGCTCAGCTGGTTAGAGCACAGCACTCATAATGCTGGGGTCGGTGGTTCAAGTCCACCTATCACCACCAAGAATTCCAGGCGAATGGCTTGGCTCTCCAACGAGTCGAGCCATTTTTGCTTTTGTCAGTTTCAGGTGATATAGCTCAGCTGGTTAGAGCACAGCACTCATAATGCTGGGGTCGGTGGTTCAAGTCCACCTATCACCACCAAATACAGAACGGCCCGGTTTTCGCGAACCGGGCCGTTGTTGTTTCCGGCGCCGCCAAGCCGCAGGCCGCCATCATTTCGTACGCCACCCCGCTTGTCGACCTGGTCTACTCGGCCTTTTGCCACTCGCCCTCCGGCGCGTGCTCGTCGAGCGCAAAGTCGCCCCGCGCCAGCGCTTCGAGCACCCCATACGCCTGCTGCACGTGTTCGGCATCGACCAGCAGGCGCACGCCGCCCAGGGCCGGCGCCAGCAGCAGGTCGGTCTGCATCAAATGCGCATCGGCCAGCATGGCGGGGATGCCGGAGGCTTCCAGGCAGCCCTGGGCCAGGTTGGCGTCGATCGGGATCATGTAGCGCGCCACCACATACAGGTCGCGTTCGGGGATGCGCTCGACTTCGGGGTGGGCGGCGAGCCAGTCGTTCAGTGCGAGCGTGTGCATGGTGAAGGCCTTCAGTTCAGGAGCGCGGGCAGGTGGGACAGCAGGTACAAGGTCACGCCGATCATGCCGCCCACGATGGTGCCGTTGATGCGGATGTACTGCAAGTCCTTGCCGATATTGAGTTCGATCTGGGCCGACATCTCGCGGTCGTCCCACTGCTTGACGGTGTCGGCGATGTGGCGCGTCAGGAAGCCCGCGAACTCGGGCGCCACGCCGCGAGCGGCCGCTTCCAGGTTCTCTTGCAGCGACTGGCGCAATGCGGGGTCTTCGCTGAGCACCTTGCCGATCCAGGCGCCCATGGCGACGATGCGGCCGCGCAGCCTGGAGTCCTCGCTTTCGAGGTCGCGCTTGAGCCAGGCCTTCAGTTCGGCCCACAGCGAGCCGAGATAGGTGTTGACGGTTTCGTCCTCGAGCAGGTAGCGCTTGACGTCGTCGGCCCTGGCCAGGAAGGCCGGGTCGCCTTTCAGGCGTTCGATGAAGCCGGCCACGTAGTCGTCGAAGCGGTGGCGCAGCGGGTGCTCGGGATCGGCCGCTACCTTGTTCAGCACACCGGCGGCCAGGCGCACGGCGATGTCGGCGCCCTTGCGGCCGATGAGGTCCGACGGCAGCATCTTTTCGATGAAGGCATAGTCTTCCTTGAGCCACTCGACGATGCCCTGGGCAATGTAGTCTTGCGTGTCCGCGTTGTCCAGCAAGTGTGCCAGTTGCCGGATGCCTTCGTCGAGCAGTTCCTGGTGGCGCCGGCCGCGGGTCAGGCTTTCCAGGATGGCGCCGCTCGACTTCGACAGGTCGACACTGTTCACCATCGTGTGCACGCCGCGGCGGATGAAGTTCTGCACGGCCGCGTCTTCGATAAAGTCGAGCATGAAGGTGGCGGCGCGCACCAGGTGGGCGCCCATCAACTCGGTATTGGCGGGCTTGACCAGCCACTCGGCCACCTTCTGCACCGGATCGTGGCGCCGGATCAGGCCGACGATGGAGTCGGTGTCGAGGAATTTTTCGCGCACGAACAGCGCCAGGTTGTCGGCGATCTTGTCCTTGTTGCTGGGGATGATGGCGGTATGGCGCGACACGATCGGGATCGGCACGCGCCGGAACAAGGCCACCACCGCGAACCAGTCGGCCAGCGCGCCGACCATGGCCGCTTCGGAAAACGCGCGCAGCAGGCCAGTCCACCAGGTGTACGGCAGCAGGAGGCTGATCACGAACAGCGCGGCCGCGCCTACGAAGAAGCCGAGGGCGATCCGTTTGGAACGACGCAGTTCATCTTGTTTTTCCATGCAGCGCTAGCTCGGCAGTGACGTTATACCAATGCTATCGCACTTCAGGCGCGGACGACGCGCCGGCGTTGCTTGGGTTTTTTTAGCCTGTACATACTGCTGACTTATACTAAAGACCTTCCTACCTGTTCAAGAGTCCTCCACTACATGCACCACGAATTAAGCCTGATCACCACGATTGCCGCCGCACTCGGTTTCGGCCTGATGTTCGGCATGCTGGCCGTGCGCCTCAAACTGCCGGCGCTGGTCGGCTACCTGGCCGCCGGCGTCTTCATCGGCCCCGCCACGCCGGGCTTCGTGGCGGATATCGGCCTGGCTTCGCAACTGGCGGAGATCGGGGTCATGCTGCTGATGTTCGGGGTCGGGCTGCACTTCTCGCTGAAGGACTTGCTCGACGTGCGCCGCATCGCCCTGCCCGGCGCGCTGCTGCAGATCGGCGTGGCCACCGCGATGGGCATGGCGCTGTCGTGGTGGTGGGGCTGGAGCCTGGGCGCCGGCATCGTGTTCGGCCTGGCGCTGTCGGTGGCGAGCACCGTGGTGCTGCTGCGCGCACTGGAGGCGCGCGGCGTGCTCGATTCGATGAACGGCCGCATCGCGGTGGGCTGGCTGGTGGTCGAGGATCTGGTCATGGTGCTGGTGCTGGTGATGCTGCCGGCGCTCGCCGGGCCGCTGGGCGGCAAGGGCGATGCCGGGCTCGATCTGTGGCCGGCGCTGGGCATGACCCTGCTGCAGGTGGGCGGCTTCATCGCCTTCATGCTGATCGTCGGGCGCAAGGTCTTTCCGTGGTTCCTGTGGCGCGTGGCCAAGACCGCCTCGCGCGAGCTGTTCACGCTATCGG
Organism: Massilia sp. Soil_C_3; assembly: GCF_057657035.1. Lineage (NCBI taxonomy): Bacteria > Pseudomonadati > Pseudomonadota > Betaproteobacteria > Burkholderiales > Oxalobacteraceae > Massilia > Massilia sp. Soil_C_3. The sequence continues at coordinate 462,930 of NZ_JBDGJG010000006.1, read as the reverse complement.
TGATCGCGGCGGCGGTCGGCATCGCGTATGCCTCTTCAAACCTGTTCGGCGTGTCGTTCGCCTTGGGCGCCTTTTTCGCCGGCATGGTGCTGCGCGAGTCGGAACTGAGCCACCGCGCGGCCGAGGAATCGCTGCCGCTGCGCGATGCGTTCTCGGTGCTGTTCTTCGTCTCGGTCGGCATGCTGTTCGATCCGATGGTCCTGGTCGACAATCCGCTGCACGTGCTGGGCGTGGTGCTGGTGATCGTGGTCGGCAAGTCGCTCGCCGCTTTTATTTTGGTGCTGGCGCTGCGTTATCCGCTCAATACGGCGCTGACGGTGTCGGCCAGCCTGGCGCAGATCGGCGAGTTCTCGTTCATCCTGGCTGCGCTGGGCATGCAGCTCGGGCTGCTGCCGGAACTGGGGCAGAACCTGATCCTGGCCGGCGCCATCATTTCGATCGCCCTCAACCCACTGGTGTTCTCGTCGATCGAGCCGGTGCAGCGCTGGTTCGGCAAGCAAGACCACCTGATGCACCTGGCGCGCAGGCTCGAGCGGCCGGCCGATCCGCTGGCGGAACTACCGATGACAACCTCGCGCGAAAAACTCAGCAACCAGGTAGTGCTGGTGGGGTTCGGACGGGTTGGGCGACGGATTGCGGACGACCTGACGGCGCGTGGCATTCACTTCGTGCTCGCCGAGCAGCATCGCGAACTGGTCGAGCAGGCGCGCCAGCGCGGGATTCCGGCAGTGGTGGGCAATGCGGCGGAGCCGGCGGTGCTGATCCAGGCGCATATCCACAAGGCGGCGATGCTGGTGATCGCGACGCCGGATACCTTCGACGTGCGCAAGATGGTGGAGATTGCGAAGGCGCTCAACCCATCGATCCGCTGCGTGGTGCGCACGCATAACGACAAGGAAGCAGAGTTGTTGCGGGCGGAGACCGGCGGGCGGGTGTTCGTTGGTGAGGAGGAGCTGGCGAGCAGCATGACGCGGCATGTGCTAGAAACATTGCAGGAACAAAAGCGCGCCTAGGTCAACAAACTTGCCCGACTCGCTCGCCCTTGATAACCCCACTGAAAGTGACTCGACCATGACGACAAACTTTTCTTCCCCATATCAGCCGATCAACTGCGAATTTCACGATTTGCTCGAGGCCCACGCCACCTTAGGCAAGCCAGTGCAGATCGGCATTCGCAACGAGACAGGCGCCTTACAGTATTACACTGCCTCCATTACCGACTTATACGCAAAGAATGGTGCCGAGTACATGTCGATAAGTACGGGCGACACCGTGCGTCTGGACCAGATCGAGGGGATCGATGGCGCAAAGCTGAGTGATTTCTAACATCGGGTCGTTTGATGGTTGCAGGCCGCCAGGCGCACGGTGTGCTCGCCGCTGGTTTCCTGCCCGAGCTGGCTGTAATCGATCTTCGAACGCGAATACATCGACAGGCGGCTCACCATCAAATTGAGCATCTTGGCGATCTTCTCGATATCGGCTGACGGCGGACCTTCCTGAGCAGAGACCGCGCAAGCGAACGCGACAGCACAGGCAGTTACGGCAAAATATGGTGTAGTGGTTACTAAATTATTGACTCACTATCCTAGGGGCAATCACCATGAGTGTACGCGATGCCGTTTTCCCAGCTGGCCGGCAAGACCTTTACGTGAAACAGACCTATTCGGCGGCGATCAGATCAGGCGATCTTCTCTTCGTATCCGGTCAGGTCGGAAGTCGCGACGACGGTTCGCCCGAGCCTGAGTTCGAAGCCCAGGTTCGTCTGGCGTTTTCCAATCTCCAGGCGACACTGCAAGCGGCCGGGTGCGGGTTTGACGATATTGTCGACGTCACCACGTTTAATACCGATCCCGAAAAACAGTTTGCCGCGGTGATGAAAGTGAAAAGCGAAATCTTCCCTGAAGCGCCTTATCCAAACTGGACGGCTGTCGGCGTCACCTGGCTCGCAGGGTTCGACTTCGAGATCAAGGTCATTGCCCGCATTCCCGCCTGATCATCGGATTGCAGGAGTCGATCTTCGCTATCGAGATAATGGCATGGCCCTGTGACCGCTACTGAGGCTTGACCCGCTGCCAGACGATCCGGATCCTGGTGCCGTCCGGCCTCTGAAAATTCTCAGTCATGCGATCGCCTTCAACGACCAGGCGCAGCTCCTTGCGCGTGCGGACCTGCCCGATCCAGTTCGGGAAGGTCGATGCCTCGACGCGGTTGCCGCTGAAGACGCCATCCTTGTCCACCGTATAAGTGCCGAAGAAGCCGATGCTGCCGGCCATCGCCGCGCGGTTTTCTTCGGCCGTGCCCTGCCCTCGTGCATCCGAAGCAAATTTTGGAATAGTCGCATCGGTCAGCACCTCGATGAAATGCATGTCCTCGGTAAACACGAGCAGGCCATTCGGCTTGTCGCCATAGGCCGGCAGGTTCTTGCCATCCGGATCGATCTGGGCGGTCACCATGCGCCAGGTGCCCAGGACCTGGTTCGGCGATCTTGCCTCAGCGGATGCCATGCACAATTGCAAGGAAAGAAAAACTGGCAAAGCGAGCTTTAGCATACGCATGCGACCTCCTGATATGAGCATGAGCGATCCGGTTTCCCACTCCCATCATAGTCGAGCTCACCGCCCTCGTTTAACACGATCCTCTCGGATGTAGTAATGAATTAACGAGAACAATCCCGCACTAACAAAAAACCCGTCCGGCTTGCGCGGGACGGGTTTTCATCAAAAGGAACCAACTGCTTACGCGGCGACTTCTTCTTCGCACAACGTCAGCTTGGCCGCCCGATGCCCATGCAACTGCGGCATCAGCAACTCACTCCGCTCTTCCAGCAACGCAAACACCTCATCCTTCGACAACACATACTGTTCCAGCAACGTATCCTTGAGCGACTCCATCACCAGCTTGTAATCGCGGATCGAATCGAGCGTGTAGCTATAGAGTGCATCCGCCTTCTCTTCGACCAGGCGCACGGTGTGCTCGCCGCTGGCTTCCTGCCCCAGCTGGCTGTAATCGATCTTCGAACGCGAATACATCGACAGGCGGCTCACCATCAAATTGAGCATCTTGGTGATCTTCTCGATGTCGTTCTGGCTGCCGACCGAAATACCGCGCGCCCCATAAAACATCTCTTCCGCCGCCACGCCGCCATACAGGCCGACCACGTCACGCTCCAGCTCTTCGAGGGTGCGCAGCGACATGTCCTCGCCCGACTGCAGCACATAACCCAGCGCGCCGATCTTCGACACCGCTTCGGTACTGATCTTGAGCAGGTGCGATTTTTCCCTCACTTCGGCCAGGCTGAGACCGGCGCGCAGGTAGGGGTCGATCTGCATGAAGAAGTGACCCAGCTCGTGCAGGGCGATGCGTTCGCGCTGCTTGTGCTTCTCGGCCGTCGTCGCGCGGTCGGTCAGGCCGATGGTGGCGCGTTCATAGGCGCGGAACATCAGGTTCGTGTTGATGATCGTCTTTTCCTGGATCGACAGCATGCTGGCGCGCTCGACCACGGTTTCCAGCAGCGCCGGGCTCAGGTTCTGGGTGATCTCGGCCACCTGGTCCAGGTTCAGGTCTTCCCAATCGACCAGGCCATCCTTCTTGCGTCCCAGGAAGCTGCGCAGCAGTTCGCGGCGCTCGGCCTTGTTCGGCAAACGGAAGTTGATCTTCACCGAGAAGCGGCGCAGCATCGCTTCGTCCATTTCCGTCGTGTTGTCATCGAAGTTCGAGGCGACGATCCAGATCACGCCCTGTCCCTTGTCGCTCTTGACGCCGTCAAGCAGGCCGAGCATGGTGTTGGCGGTGTCGTCTTCCCATTTCTTTTCGCTGCGGCCGCGCGGCATGAACAGGCTTTGCGCTTCATCCAGGAAGATGATGCACTTGCCCTTGGCGCAAGCCTTACGATACAGGGCGTTCAGGGCCTTCGAGCCGCCGCCGACATAGCCCGACTCCAGCGCCGAACCCGAGGCCGAGATCATCGGCATGTCGAGGCGCTTGGCCAGGTAGCCCACCAGCTTGGTCTTGCCGGTGCCGGCAGGCCCGGTCAGCATCACATTGAACGGCTTGTCGATATTGTGCGACTGGTATTCCGCGCGGTTGCGGATCATGTCTTCCAGGTGCAGCACTTCCTGCTTGATGTCGTCCATGCCGATCAGGTCGTCCAGGCTGCCCTTGAGCTTGTCCGGGGTGATCATCGATGCGCTCGTCCCCATGCCCGGGATGCCGAACTTCATCACATACAGGATCATCAGCACCAGGATGATCGGGAAGGCATTGCGCTTGAGGAAGTCGCCGGTCTGTTCGAGCATGCTCACGCCCTCATCCATCACCGCCTTGTGGCTGGCCAGGAAATCGTCCCTGGCGATCGAATAAGGAATCGCGTTCTTGAGCAGCACTTCGCGCTCGAGCGAGAGGTGCGAGGTGCTCGGCACCTTCACCACGTGCAGGCTTGCCGCGTCCTTGAATTTATAGATGTAGCGCGGCGCCTCCGACAGCGGATGCGCGATCAGCAGGTAATCCAGGCGCGCCTTCTGCTCGGCCAGCGACGTGATCTCGGCGATGTTCTGCGAGTGGACCACCGGGCTCGGGTCTTGCGGCACATCGGACTTGAAGATCGCCAGCGCCACCAGCATGCCCAGCAGGATAGCGGACAGGATGCGGACGTAAACGTTCTTGAATGCAATCTGAAGTCGGGCGAAGTTGGGCATCTGGTTACTCGTCGAAAGGTGCGTCGTGCAAAAGTGGGGCTGCTGTTGCCGTATCGCGGAAGGCGGCGAACGCGGCGTCGGCCAGGGCCGAAGGTTTCAGACGTGTTGGTTGGGACGTTGCTGTGATGCCCGAGGGCAAGGGGATAAGGAGACTATACATTCAAAAAAAACCGCGGTGAATACCCCAAGGATAAAAAAATGCGGAATTTGATGATGATGAAAAAGCTGATAACGGTTTTAATTATTCGAGTGACAGCAATAATGATGAATGTGCCAATCAAATGACGATTTCTTGCGAAATTCGCATTATCACTCTGCCCAATCCTGCATTATATTTACTGCTGAGCGCTGTTTATTTACCACAGTCAACTTTTGCCTTGAGTGAACGCAAGATGCTCGCATCTTTCAGCAAAAACATGACTTCTTTCTACAACTCATGGATTCAATTGCGCGCAACGTGGCCACGGATTTGCTATGCTGATGTAGCAAGATGGCGACCGCGGATCGAGTTCGAACTCATCCAAAGCTCGGTGGCATTTAGCTCGTAAAGAGGAATGGCTATGAACAGACTTGCTTTGACGGCGGCGCTTGCGCTCTTCCTCGGCAACGCAGCCCAAGCCGCCGTTATCGATCTTTCTCCCGGCAATGGCGTCGAAGCCACTCCGGCCCCGCAGGCGGTGCACGACCTGGCCGTCACGGGCCACACGCACATCGTCACTCCACTATCCCACCTGTCCGAGCTGCCCGAGCCGGAAGTGTTCGCAATGATGCTGGTCGGCCTGATCCTCATCGGCTACCGCGCGGGCCGCGACAGCAGCGACAAGTTCAAGTAGGCGGCCGACAGCGCCGGGTCAGCACCCGGCCGGATGGCTGCACAAGCCGTGCAGCTTGGTGATCGTGCGCCAGTTGCGCGAGGTCGTCCCATCGCCCAACTGTTTGCCAAGGGCCGCCGCGGCGGCGCTGTCGAGCACGCCTTCGGGGCACCAGACGTAGGCGGCGCGGCGGCCGATCGCCAGCGCCTCGGGCTGCCAGTCCTGGCCGCACAGGCAGGCCGCCACCTCGCGCTGCGGCTCGCCCGCCAGTACGAAGGCGAACAGGCGCGCATGGTCGTCGGCCAGGTCCAGCAAGGGATTGTCGTCGATGATGTCGGCCAGCTCCTGGCGCTCCAGCACGAACACGCGCGCCGCCACGCCAAGGCGCAGCACCATCGCTTCCTCGATCATTTCCGCCGCCCGGCTGGATGGCACGTCGGCGTCGAAGATCACATTGCCGCTATTGAGCAGGCTGCGCACGCCGGTATAACCCAGGCTTTCGACCAGCTTGCGCAGGTCGGCCATGGCAATCCGTTTGGCGCGGCCGACATTTACGCCGCGCAGCAGAGCAATGTAGCGTTGGCTGGTCACGGGGTCATGGTAGCCTGGCGCGGGCAATCGGTGCGCGCGTCTTGACGCATATGGCAGGCGGGACAGACAAACGATGACCGATGCTTACAGATATTCAGCCGCGCCGGTGATAACATCGGCGCTGAATTGAATGGAGGTAATATGAGCGATGACCACGCGATGGTCCCCGTGACCCAGGTAACGCCGGGCATGGTGCTCTCGGACGAGCTGCTGGACAATCAGGGCCTGGTATTGCTGGCCAAGGGCGCCGTCCTCAGCGAGGCGACCATCGCCTCGCTGCAGCGTCACCATATCGAGGCGGTGCCGGTGGCGCGCGTCGAGGCGCACCGCGCGCCGGACGAGGGGGCGGTCGTTGCCCGGCTCGACCACCTGTTCCGCAAGCACGATCTCGAGGGTGACGAAGACTGGGCCGGCAAGCTGCTGCGCCGCTACGTCGAGGATTACCGCCTGGAACGGCAGGTGGCGCCATGACGATCACGTCAGCGATCACCTCCGAACATCTGGTCCAGGGCCTGGAAGACCTGCCCTCGCTGCCCGCCGTCGTGATGGAGCTGCTCGGCAGCATCGACCAGGAAGACGTCGACGTCTCGGTGCTGGCCAGGAAGGTGTCGGCCGACCAGGCGCTGACGGCCAAGACGCTGCGCCTGGCCAACTCATCGGCCTTCGGGCTGCAGGTCAAGGCCACCACGATCCAGCAAGCCATGACCTATCTGGGCTTCCAGGCCACGCGCAACCTGATCATGGCGGCGGCGATGACGGGCTGCTTCCCGAGCGGACGCTGCCCCAGCTTCGACGACAAGGCCTTCTGGCGCCTGTCGATCGCCACCGCCGCCTGCGCGCGGGTGCTGGCGCGCCATATGCGCTTCAACCAGGATGTGGCGTTTACGGCTGGCCTGCTGCACGGCATCGGCCGCCTGGTGCTGGTGACGCGCTTTCCCGAGCAGTACGATGCCGTCCTGCGCGAACGCAAGCGCCTCGATGGCGACCTGCTCGATACCGAACGGGCCATGCTGGGCGTCGACCACCTGCTGGCCGGTGCGGCGCTGGCCGAGCACTGGCAGTTCTCGGGCACGATGCAGCAGGCGATTGCCTTTTATCACAAGCCGGAAACGCCAGGAGCCGGCTTCCTGGCCACCATCGTCCATGTCGCCAATGCGGTGGCGCATGCGCTCGACCTGGCCGGCGACGCGGACGAGCTGGTGCCCGCCGTGTCCAGCGTGGCCTGGACGGCGCTCGGTCTGCCTGAGGAAACATGGCTGCACGTGTTCCGCGAGACGGAACTGCAGTACGAGGAAATGACAGCCATCCTGATGGCCTAGGCCGCAGGACGGTGCACGATGAATCAGTAGAAACTGGTGCGGCGCCGCTGCTGGAAGGTCAGCACGGCGGCGCCGCGGCCCGCCAATACCGAAGGCATGACAGATGCGGCTGTCATGCCCACGGCATTAGTGCGCATAATTGCCGGAGGTCTTGTTCGACGCTTCGTTGGTCTGCGCGCCCTGGCCTTGCGGCTGGGCTTGCTGCTGGGCGGCAGCGGCTGCAGCCTGTGCCGCTTTCTCTTCTGGCTTCGGACGACCCTGGGCATCCGACAGGCGGTATTTGGTGCGGCGGTCGCCCATCAGGTCGCGCAGGTCGCGGATGCTCATGCCGGTCACTTCGTGCATGCGGATCAGCAGCGAGGCGCCGACCGGCAGGCGGTGGTGGCGGATCTTGCTGATGACGGGCGGCGCCACTTCCAGCATGCGCGACAGGGCGGCGTCGTTTTTCAGCTGCATCTTGCCGAGCAGGATGTCCAGCAGGTGGTTCGGGTTGTAACTTTCCTGCGAAGATAGAGCGTGATGTTGTTGTGCCATGATAATTACCTCACGAGTTTGGTTAAAATAGTTCCCTTACGAACTTTTGTTAAAGACTACATTTCGTCAACATAAGTTCCCGGAACTTGTACAGGGATTAAACAGCGCTAATCTGAACATTCCCTTAAGAATTCCGGCCCACAGTGCTCCATGTTTCTTTCCACATACGCACTTGTCTTTCAAACAAATTATCTATCCTGTACGCCAGTGCGATGACGAACCGGCGCATGTGACTCCTTGTCGGAAATCAAGCTAACGTGTGGAAAGCTTGTCACGTTTGCATTTCAGCACATGGGGCCCAATTGTGGCGCACGCAAGAGATTTCTTGGATAAATTTTGTAAATCAGAATCCAGTCAGAAGTCGTTGATTTACATAGGGAAACACTTCATGACAGCGAAGCTATGTGTCATGAATAATAAAGTATGTTCGCTAGCGGACATTTAACAATCTAAGTATAAATACAATTACTTTAGGTAAAGAAATTAACCATTCCAAGCGGCACTAAAATGGCCAACTTCGTGGGCAAACGGGGTCATTACCAAAGTACGGTAAACTGGCCTCGCCCATGCCTTGTCGATGCCGCGCTCGCCCCCAACTAGTAATTCCATGCAAAAAAAAGTATTCATTAAAACCTTCGGCTGCCAGATGAACGAGTATGACTCGGACAAGATGGTCGACGTCCTTGGCGCCTCGGATGGACTGGTGCGCACCGACACGCCGGAAGACGCGGATGTGATCCTGTTTAATACCTGCTCGATCCGCGAAAAATCGCAAGAAAAAGTGTTTTCCGACTTGGGCCGCATTAAGGAACTCAAACGTAAGAAGCCCGAGCTGGTCATCGGGGTCGGCGGCTGCGTCGCGTCGCAAGAAGGCGACGCCATCGTCAAGCGCGCACCCTACGTCGACGTGGTGTTCGGCCCGCAGACCCTGCATCGCCTGCCCCAGCTGATCCAGGACCGGCGCCAGTCGGGCAAGGCGCAAGTCGATATCAGTTTCCCCGAAATCGAGAAATTTGACTTCTTGCCTCCGGCTAAGGTCGAAGGCCCCATCGCGTATGTGTCGATCATGGAAGGCTGCAGCAAGTATTGCAGCTACTGCGTCGTGCCCTACACCCGCGGCGAGGAAGTCTCGCGCCGTTTCGAGGACGTGCTGACAGAGGTCGCCGGCCTGGCTGCCCAGGGTGTGAAGGAAATCATGCTGCTGGGCCAGAACGTCAACGCCTTCCGCGGCGCCATGGAAAGCGGAGAGACCGCCGACTTCGCCCTGCTGCTCGAATACATCGCCGAGATTCCCGGCATCGAACGCCTGCGCTTCGTCACCAGCCACCCGAAGGAATTCAGCCAGCGCCTGATCGACGCCTATGCCCGCATCCCGCAACTGGTCAGCCACCTGTACCTGCCGGTGCAGCACGGCTCCGACCGCGTGCTCAACGCCATGAAGCGCGGCTATACCGGCCTCGAGTACAAGTCGATCATCCGCCGCCTGCGCGCGGTGCGGCCGAACATGACCTTCTCGTCCGACTTCATCGTCGGTTTCCCGGGCGAGACCGAAGCCGACTTCGAGGCCATGATGAAGCTGGTCGAGGACGTCAACTTCGACAATAGCTTCAGCTTTATCTTCAGCAAGCGCCCCGGCACCCCGGCCGCCAACCTCGAAGACGACACCCCGCACGAAGTCAAGCTGGCGCGCCTGCAGCGCCTGCAAGCCCTGATCGACCTGAACACCCGCAAGCACAGCGCCGCCATGGTCGGCACCGTGCAGCGGGTGCTGGTCGAAGGCGTCGCCAAGAAGGATGCCACCCAATTGCAGGGCCGCGCCGAGAACAACCGCGTGGTTCTGTTCCCGCTGGACGAGACGAATGCCTCGCTGATCGGCCAGTTGGCCGACGTGCGCATCGTCGCCAGCCACGATTACTATTTGCGCGGCGAACTCGTCGCCAACCTCGATACGATAGCCAAAGCCAGTTGAAAACACAGCCAACCCTGCCCTCGTACTTCATTCCCGAACCGCTCGACAATACGCGGCTCGCCCACCTGTGCGGCCCGCTCGACGAAAACCTGCGCCAGATCTCGGCCGCTCTCGACGTCACGGTGTTCCGCCGCGGCGAGAAATTCATCGTCAGCGGCGCCAATGCCGGACGCGCCGTCGAATTGCTGGAACGCTTCTATGCGGTCGCCAACAAGATCGTGCCGATCGAAGAAGTGCAACTGGCCCTGGTCGAGCAGCGCGCCGGCCTGAAGCCGCGCGCCGGCGATCCCGATGCCGCCCCGGCGGGCAAGGCCGACGCTCCTGAAGAAACCAGCGACGCTCCGGAAAGCCTCGAGAGCCCGATCCTCAAGACCCGCCGCAGCGACCTGCGCGGCCGCACGCCGCACCAGATCCAGTACCTGAACGCGGTGCTCAACCACGACATCAGCTTCGGCATCGGCCCGGCCGGCACCGGCAAGACCTACCTGGCCGTGGCCTGCGCCGTCGACGCCCTCGAGCGCGACGCCGTCAAGCGCATCATCCTGACCCGACCGGCCGTCGAGGCCGGCGAGCGCCTGGGCTTCCTGCCGGGCGACCTGGCGCAGAAGGTCGATCCTTACCTGCGTCCGCTGTACGACGCGCTGTACGACCTGCTGGGCTTCGACCGCACCCAGAAGCTGTTCGAAAAACAGGTGATCGAGATCGCGCCGCTGGCCTATATGCGCGGCCGCACCCTGAACCACGCCTTCGTGATCCTGGACGAAGCCCAGAACACGACCGTCGAGCAGATGAAGATGTTCCTGACCCGGATCGGCTTCGGCAGCAAGGCCGTCGTCACCGGCGACGTGACCCAGGTCGACCTGCACAAGACCCAGCGCAGCGGCCTGGTCGACGCCATGCACGTGCTGAAGGATGTGCGCGGCATCGAATTCACCCAGTTTTCGAGCGCCGACGTAGTGCGTCACCCGCTGGTGGCGCGCATTATCGACGCGTATGACAAGGATATGTCCGTCCAGGAACTGGGCGCCCTCCCCAAACCGACCCCGGTGAAACATGCAAGAAAAAAAACATCCCCTTGAGCTGGAAGTCCAGTTCGCCGATACCCGCCTCGAAGGCGAGATCACCGAAGCCAAGCTGCAGCGCTGGGTCGAGGAGTCCCTGCTCGGCCCGGCCGAGCTGACCATCCGTTTCGTCAATGCCGAGGAAGGCCAGGCCCTGAACAAGGCCTACCGCGGCAAGGACTACGCCACCAACGTCCTCACCTTTGCCTATAACGAAGAAGAGGAGCTGGGCGAGGACGACCCGACCCAGGCCGACATCGTGCTGTGCACCGACGTGCTGCAGCGCGAGGCCGAGGAACAGGGCAAGACGGTCGAGGAGCACACGGCCCACCTGGTCGTGCACGGCGTGCTGCACGCCCAGGGCTGGGACCACGAAAACGAGGACGACGCCGAAGAAATGGAGCAGTTCGAGCGCGACATCATGGAGGTGCTGGGCTTTCCGGATCCGTACGCGGAGTAGGGTTGGCGGCAGTGCCGCCAATTCTACGCAACATCAGTGCGCACTCGTGTAAATACTGGTCGCACCCCTATTTGGTGTATCCTACACCCCATTGCAACAACGGCTTCCCGCCAACTATGCCCGAGTATCCCAGTGACGTCCGACCGGACGCCAAACCCCACAGGTCACTGCTTGAACGGCTGACCGCCTTCATCTCCCCCGAGCCCGAAAATCGCGCAGAGCTCCTCGAAGTGCTGCACGATGCCCACGAACGCAACCTCCTCGACGCCGATGCGCTGTCGATGATCGAGGGCGTGTTCCAGGTTTCCGACCTGTCGGCGCGCGACATCATGGTTCCCCGTTCCCAAATGGACGTGATCGACATCACGAAACCGATCGAGGAATGGATGCCCAACGTGCTCGAAACCGCCCACTCGCGCTTCCCCGCCATCGAAGGCGAGCGCGACAAGGTGGTCGGCATCCTGCTGGCCAAGGATTTGCTGCGTTATTACGCTGAAGAATCTTTCGACGTGCGCACCAAACTGCGCCCGGCGGTCTTCATTCCCGAATCGAAGCGCCTGAACGTGCTGCTGCGCGACTTCCGCGCCAACCACAATCACATGGCGATCGTGGTCGACGAGTATTCCGGCGTGGCCGGCCTGATCACGATCGAGGACGTGCTCGAGCAGATCGTCGGCGACATCGAGGACGAATACGATTTCGATGAAGAAGAAGACAACATCATCTCGATCCGCGAAGGCCAGCATGGCCCGCGCTGGCGCATCAAGGCGCTGACCGAGATCGGGCAGTTCAACGAGGAACTCGGCACCGAGCTGCCGGACATTGATGTCGACACCATCGGCGGCCTGATCGCCAGCCACCTGGGGCATATGCCGCACAAGGGCGAAGTGGTCGACCTGCACGGCCTGCGCTTCGAGATTCTGCGCGCCGACGCGCGCCAGATCCACGTCCTGCTGGTCGAACAGTTGCCGTCGCCTGAAGACGACCGCGACTGATGCTGCGCCGCCGGACCAAGACTGCATCGGCGCCAGCCGCGGCGCCTGCCGCCGCGCTGCGCGGCGACAAGCCATCCGCGCTGCTGCTGCTCACCGCCGCGCTGGCCGGCGGTTCTTCCATCCTGTCGTTCCAGCCCTTCGGCTGGTGGCCGCTGCAATTGCTGTCCCTGGCCTGGCTGTTCTACCAGGTCGGGTTGAAGAGTTCGGTCAAGCGCGCGACCCTGATCGGCTGGGCCTTCGGCTTCGGCTGGTCGGTCGCCGGCATGCACTGGCTGTCCGTCCTCATGACCCGCTTCGCCCACCTGCCGGTGCTGCTGGCAGTCGTGGCGATCGTCCTGCTCGGCCTGTACATGGGCCTGTTCGCCGCCTTCACTGCCGGCGTCGCGACCTGGCTGCGCAAGCGCTGGTCGCTGCCGGTGGCCGCTTTCCTGCTGCTGGTGCTGCCCACGCTGTGGGGCGTGTCCGAATGGCTGCGCGGCTGGGTGTTTACGGGATTCCCCTGGGCCTCGTCGGGCTATGCTCACGACCTGGCGCCGCTGGCCGGCTTCGCGCCGCTGATCGGCGTATACGGCATCGGCATCCTGGCCGGCGTCGGCGCCGGCTGCATCGCGATGCTGACCCAGCGCGCGCGCTGGCCGGCGATCGGCCTGCTGGCGGGCCTCATTTTGGTGGGCGCGGGCCTGCGCACGGTCGAATGGACCCAGGAGACGGGCCAGCCGATCACCGTGCGCCTGCTGCAAGGCAATATCCCGCAAGACAGGAAATTCGATATGGAATTCCTGACCAGCATCGTAACGCGCTACCAGGCCATGATCACGGCGGCCCCGGCCGACCTGATCGCCACGCCCGAAACCGCCCTGCCCGTCTTCCCGCACAATCTGCCGGACGGCTACCTGGACGGCCTGCAGCGTTTCGCAACGACCAGCGGCAGCACACTGGCGATCGGCCTGCCGCTGTTCGACGGTCCGGAAAAATACGGCAACAGCCTGATCGCGATGAGCCCCGAACCGAGGCCCTATCGCTACGACAAGGCGCACCTGGTGCCGTTCGGCGAATTCATCCCGCCGGGCTTCCGCTGGTTCACCGACATGATGAACATCCCGCTGAGCGACGCCACCCGTGGCGCCGCGCTGCAGGCCCCGTTCCAGGTCAAGGACCAGTGGGTGCTGCCGAATATCTGCTACGAAGACGTGTTCGGAGAAGAGATCGCCTACCAGCTGCGCAATGCGCAGCACCCGGCGACCCTGCTGCTGAACGTGTCGAACCTGTCGTGGTACGGCCAGTCGGTGGCCATCCCGCAGCACCTGCAGATCTCGCGCATGCGCACCCTGGAGACGGGCCGCCCGATGCTGCGTTCGACCAACGACGGCGCCACCGCCGTGATCGACCACCGCGGCAACATCACGCAAGTGCTGCCGTTCTACACCGACGGTGTCCTGAGCGCGACGGTGCGCGGCGCGAGCGGCATGACGCCGTTCATCCGTCTCGGCAGCGCGGCCTTCCTGATGCTGGGAGGCCTGATGCTGCTCGGCGCCTGGTTTGCGGGCCGCCGCTACCGTAGCCACGTAGGGTTGGCGGCTACGCCGCCGACGCGGTGATTGCTATCGCCTCCGATTTCGCACCGGATGATCTCATTGCAAACCATCACCGCGTCGGCGGCAGAGCCGCCAACCCTACGCAAATCGCGCCGATTCAAATAGATGAGTGAAATCGCCCCCCAGAGGGGCGCAAAAATTCAGTAGAATTAGTCATTTGGCAAACATACCGTGTTCGCGGCCCACCAGCCCCGTCCCATTCGAGATGCTCACATTCCAACAAATCATCCTCACCCTGCAGTCCTACTGGGACAAGCAGGGCTGCGCACTGCTCCAGCCCTACGACATGGAAGTCGGCGCGGGCACCTTCCACACCGGCACCTTTCTGCGTGCGATCGGCCCCGAGCCGTGGCGCGCCGCCTATGTGCAGCCGTCGCGCCGCCCGAAGGATGGCCGCTATGGCGAGAATCCGAACCGCCTGCAGCACTACTACCAATTCCAGGTGGCCTTGAAGCCCGCGCCCGAGAACATTCTCGATCTGTACCTCGGTTCGCTCGAGGCGCTGGGACTGGACCTCAAGAAGAATGACGTGCGCTTCGTCGAGGACGACTGGGAAAGCCCGACCCTGGGCGCCTGGGGCCTCGGTTGGGAAGTCTGGCTGAACGGCATGGAAGTGACCCAGTTCACCTATTTCCAGCAGGTCGGCGGCCTCGATTGCAAGCCGGTGCTGGGCGAGATCACCTATGGCATCGAGCGCCTGGCCATGTACCTGCAGGGCGTCGAGAACGTCTACGACCTGGTGTGGACCGAGTGGGAAGAGAACGGCGAGAAGAAGAAGCTCTCCTACGGCGACGTCTTCCACCAGAACGAGGTCGAACAATCGACCTACAACTTCGAGCATTCGAATACCGAAATCCTGTTCCAGGCTTTCAATAACCACGAATCCGAAGCCAAGCGCCTGGTCGAGCTGCAACTGACCCTGCCGGCCTACGAGCAGATCATGAAGGCCTCGCACAGCTTCAACCTGCTGGACGCGCGCGGCGCGATCTCGGTGACCGAGCGCGCCGCCTACATCGGCCGCGTGCGCACCCTGTCGCGCCTGGTGGCGCAAGCCTATTACGATTCGCGCGAGAAGCTGGGCTTCCCGATGGCGCCTAAAAGCGAACAAGCCGCGGCTTGAAAAGAACAGAACAGACCATGAACCAAACACTCCTCGTCGAACTGCAGACCGAAGAACTGCCGCCGAAGGCGCTCGTCAAGCTGGGCGCGGCCTTTGCCGCCGGCATTTCGAACGGCCTGAAAGCCCGCGACTTCCTGGAAGCCGATAGCAGCGTCACCACCCACGCCACCCCGCGCCGCCTGGCCGTGTCGATCACGAACGTGCGCGACACTTCACCCGACAAATCGATCCGCGAGAAGGTGCTGCCTGTCTCCGTGGCCCTCGACAAGGAAGGCAATCCGAGCGCGCCGCTGGCCAAGAAGCTGGCCGCGCTGGGCTTCCCCGACCTCTCCGTCGACCAGCTCGAACGCGCCCAGGACGGCAAGGCCGAAAGCTTCTTCTACACCTATACGGCCGCCGGCAGCCTGCTCGCCGGCGCCCTGCAGGACGTGCTGGCCGAGACGGTGGCCAAGCTGCCGATCCCGAAGGTCATGAGCTACCAGCGCCCGAGCGGCGACACCGTGCAGTTCGTGCGTCCGGTGCACCTTTTGATCGCGCTGCATGGCGACCAGGTGCTGCCGCTGTCCCTGCTGGGCCTGGCCGCCGGCCGCACCACGATGGGCCACCGCTTCCTGTCGCATGGCGGTCCGATCACGATCGGGCACGCGAACGACTACGCGCAAGTGCTGGAAACCGAAGGCAAGGTCTTGTCGTCGCTTGACGCGCGCAAGGAAAGCATCCGCACCCAGCTGCTCGGGAAAGCCGGCGCCGACCAGGTCCTGATGCCCGAATCGCTGCTGGACGAAGTGGCGGCCCTGGTCGAATGGCCGGTGGTCTATGAATGCCGCTTCGAGGAAGAATTCCTGGCCGTGCCGCAGGAATGCCTGATCCTCACCATGCAGACGAACCAGAAATACTTCGCGCTGACCGATAACGAAGGCAAGCTGCGTTCGCGCTTCCTGATCGTGTCGAACATCGCGACCGATGCGCCCGAGTCCATCGTCGGCGGCAACGAGCGCGTGGTGCGTCCGCGCCTGTCGGACGCCAAGTTCTTCTTCGAGCAGGATAAAAAGAAAACGCTGGAGTCGCGCCTGCCCCAACTGGCCAGCGTGGTCTACCACAACAAGCTGGGCTCGCAAGCCGAGCGCAGCGAGCGCGTCACCAAGCTGGCGACCTATATCGCCACCCGCCTGGGCTTCGACGCGGCGCTGGCCGAGCGCGGCGCGCGCCTGTCCAAGGCCGACCTCCTGACCGACATGGTCGGCGAGTTCCCCGAGCTGCAAGGCATCATGGGCACGTATTACGCGCGCCACGATGGCGAGCATGACGACGTCGCGCGCGCGGCGTCCGAACACTACCAGCCGCGCTTCGCCGGCGATGCCCTGCCGGCCACCAATACGGGTCTCGCGGTCGCCCTGGCCGACAAGCTGGAAACCCTGGTCGGCATCTGGGCCATCGGCCTGCAGCCGACCGGCGAGAAGGATCCGTTCGCGCTGCGCCGCCACGCGCTGGGCATCGTGCGCATGCTGGTCGAGAAGCGCCTGCCGCTGTCGATCGCCGACATGCTGGCCGACGCGATGACCACCTTCGCCGACGAACCGGCGCGCTTTGCATCGCTGCGGGATCCGCGCGTGGAAGTGACCGCCTTCATGCTCGACCGCCTGCGGAGCATGCTGCGCGAGCGCGGCTTCTCCCCGAACGAGGTCGAGGCGGTGCTGGCCCAGAACCCGGACCGCGTCGACGACGTGGTGCAGCGCCTGGAAGCGGTACAGGCCTTCGCGGCGCTGCCCGAGGCAGCCTCGCTGGCCGCCGCCAACAAGCGCATCACCAACATCCTCAAGAAGAACGAGGAAGCGATGCCGAAGGATGCCGCGGTCGACCCTGGCCTGCTGCAGGACCAGGCCGAGAAGGACCTGGCGGCCGCCGTCACCCGCGTGCAGCCCGACGTCGATGCGGCCTTCGCCGCGGGCGACTTCAGCGGCACGCTCAAGACCCTGGCCCAGCTGCGCGACCAGGTCGACGCTTTCTTCAACGACGTGATGGTGATGGCCGACGATGTCGCGCTGCGCAACAACCGCCTGGCCCTGCTGGCGGTCTTGCACGGCATGATGAACCGCGTGGCCGACATCTCCAAGCTGGCGGCGTAGATGGGTCACGAGCGAGCCAAGGAAGAACGGACGATGAAGCTCATCATCCTCGACCGCGATGGCGTGATCAACCACGATTCGCCGGACTTCATCAAGTCGCCGGCGGAGTGGACCCCTATCCCCGGCTCGCTCGAGGCGATCGCCCGCCTGAACCAGGCGGGCTACCGGGTCGTGATCGCGACCAACCAGTCGGGCATCGCGCGCGGGCTGTTCGACATCGCGACCCTGAACGCCATCCACGCCAAGCTGCATGCGTCGGCCCAGCTGGTGGGCGCCGACATCGACGCCATCTTCTTCTGCCCGCACGCGGCGATCGACGGCTGCGATTGCCGCAAGCCCAAGTCGGGCATGTTCGAAGAGATCGGCAAGCGTTTCAAGGTCAATCTCAAGGGCGTGCCCACCGTGGGCGACTCGCTGCGCGACCTGCAGGCAGGCTTCAACCGCGGCTGCACGCCCTATCTGGTGCTGACCGGGAAAGGCGAAAAGACAGAGGCCACCGGCGGCCTGCCGCCCGGCACCCAGGTGTTCCCGGACCTGGCGTCGATGGTCACTGCATTCCTCAAGCCGGGGGCTACTGGTGCAACCGGCCCACAAGCTGCATAATCATAAAAAAAGCCATCATAAAAAAGTAGTCCTGCACTATCCAGAACCAGATCGATTTGTCCGGAGCCCCTTTGCGTAACTTCAGTTTGTTCCTGCGTTCCCTGCTGTTCACGATCGTCATGATCGTCGCCACCGTCATCTGGGCCTGCCTTTGCTTCCTGGCGGCGCCGCTGTCGTACAACAAGCGTTTCTGGTTCACCTCGCGCTGGAACGTCTTCATCATCTGGTGCGCGCGCGTCATCTGCGGCATCCGCTACCAATTCAAGGGCTACGACAACCTGCCCGACGCGCCGGCCATCGTGCTCTCTAAGCACCAGTCGGCATGGGAAACGATCTTCCTGCTGCCCAATCTCACGCGGCCGCTGGTCTACGTCTTCAAGAAGGAAATCCTGTACATCCCCTTCTTCGGCTGGGCCATGGGCTTGCTGCGCATGATCCCGATCGACCGCAAGCAGGGCAAGAATGCCTTCGGCTCCGTCGTGCGCCACGGGAAGCGCCGCCTGGCCGACGGCCAGTGGATCATCATGTTCCCCGAAGGCACCCGCATCCCGGTTGGCCAGAAGGGCAAGTACAAGAGCGGTGGCACACGCCTGGCTGTGGAAACCCAAGCGGTGGTGGTGCCGATCGCGCATAATTCGGGCGAGTGCTGGCCCAAGAATTCATTCATCAAACGGCCCGGATTGATCACGGTCTCGATCGGCAAGCCGATCTCGCCCGAAGGCCATACCCCCGACAGCCTGATGGCAGAGGTAGAAAATTGGATAGAATCCGAAATGCGCGTCATTTCGCCCCACGCCTACAAAGGTGGTTGAGCGACGTCAGCGCCCAGATTCGTGAGTCGAGGCCACAGACCATGGCCTCGGCGAAGGTCGACGGCCACCAGCTGGAGTTGTTCGCGCAAGAATTCTTCGCGGCGCTGAGGCCTTCCGACAGGCCTCTCCCGCCCGCGCAGCCGCTGTTCAAGGCGCCGCCGGCGCCGCCCCGCATCAAGCTTCCCTCGCCGCCCGTCGGCCCGCAAGACCCTCCCCTGAAACGCATCAATCTCGGCCACCACACCATCGAGTACGCCCTGCGCCGTTCGTCGCGGCGCTCGATCGGCTTCACGATCGACGACGACGGACTGCGCGTGACGGCGCCGCGCCGCGTGACGCTCGAGGAAATCGACAACGCGCTGCGCGCCAAGCAGCGCTGGATCGTCGCCAAGCTGCTCGAACGCGGCGAGCGGCGCGACCAGCGCCAGCTGCGCCAGCCGGTCGAATGGAAGGATGGCGCGCGCCTGCCCTACCTGGGCGGCGACATCGTGCTGCGCCTCGAGGAAGCGGCGCGCAGCCACTGCCAGTTCGACGCCGCCAGCAATGAACTGTGGATCGGCGTGGTGCCGGGGCTGTCCGAATGGCAGCTCAAGGAAAGGGTGAAGCTCTGGTTCCAGGCCGAGGCCACGCGCCTGTTCCGCGAGCGCCTGGACCATTTCGCGCCGCAGCTGGGCGTGAATTACAGCAGCTTCACGCTGTCGTCGGCCGGCTCGCGCTGGGGTTCGTGCACGGTGGGCGGCAGCATTCGCCTCAACTGGCGCCTGATCCACTATGCGCTGGCGCTGATCGACTACGTGGTGGTGCACGAACTGGCCCACTTGCGCGAGATGAACCACAGCCCGGCGTTCTGGGCCACGGTGGGCGAGGTATATCCGGATTACGACGGCGCCCGCCTGGCGTTGCGCCGCCGCTCGCATGAGATGCCGGTGTTGTTCGAGTAGCGTGGACGGGTCCCCCGTCCACGCGTCCAACACCGCTCGCAGGCAGGGAAAAAATCAGCGCAAAGCCAGCTCGTGCCGCGCCGCCGCCAGCTCGCGCATGGTGGCCACCTGGCCCTCGGACAGGCAACGGAAGGGAATCGGCAAGGTGCCGCGCTTGAGCACCATCATGAAGCCGCGCGAATAGGTGCGCACGGCGGCCACGTCGTCCCAGTCGATCAGGGTCACGCCGCCGCTGGTGCGCACGATGCCGTGTTCGTCGATGGTGAATTCATAGGTGCGCCGCCCGCGTCCGAGCAGGACGAAGTTCAGGGCCGCGCTGAAGGTGCTTCTCAGGCGCAGGAGCAAGCTGGCCGGCCAGCGCACGCGCCGGCGGCGGATCAGGAAGCCGCCATGCTGCCACATGAAACTGGTGTACTCGCGCAGCGAATAGCGCACGAAAAAGTGCAGCGCATCCAGAGGGAGCGCAGCGTCAGCGCGCGGCGGCGCCTGGACTTCGGTCGGTGCTGCGGTCATGACTGCCTCCAGCGCCTCTGCCGCCTGTTCCTGGACCAGGACCGACGTTGGGAAAACCGCGGGCTTTCCGCTACCGACCGGGCGATTGAACGACAACATGGCGCATCCCCTTTTGTTTTGTACCGTGCAGTTTTGAATGGTAACAAAACCTACCGGATATGCCGTTGCACGAGTTCAACAGTGCGCAGGGTTGCCCCGCGGTGGCGGCGGGCGAAGGCCAGCGCCTTTTCCCCCATCGCCATCCGCGCCGCGCTGTCGCCCAGCAGGCGCACGGCCGCCGCCACCAGGGCGTCGACGTCAGGCACCCGCAGCGCGGCGCCGTCGCCCACCGCCTCATTGGTGGCGTCGAGGAAGTTGAAGGTATGCTCGCCCACCAGCACCGGCTTGCCCAGTGCGCAGGCTTCGATCAGGTTCTGGCCGCCCAACGGCAGCAGGCTGCCGCCGATATAGGCGCAATCGCAGGCCGCGTAATAGGCGAACATCTCGCCCATCGAATCGCCCAGCAGCACGTCGGCGCCATCCACGCCATGATCGAGATCGAGTTGCGAGCGGCGCGCCAGCGTGAATCCGCGCGCCGAGGCAAGCGCCGCGACTTCGTCGAAGCGCTGCGGATGGCGCGGCACCAGCGCCAAGAGCGCTCCGGCCGGCTTGTCAGGCATCCGCTGCCACGCGTCGAGGATCAGCGCCTCTTCGCCCTCGCGCGTGCTGGCGCACAGGAACACCGGCCGTTCGGGGCCGCCGGAACGGATGCGGCTGCGCAGCCAGTCGCCCTTCTCCAGCGCCGCCGGCGGCGGCGTCACGTCGAACTTGACGCTGCCGGTGACCACCACGTTTGGCGCGCCGAGCGAGCCGATGCGCTCGGCATCGAGCTCGGTCTGGGCCGCGACCAGCGTAAAGCCGCGCGCCGCCTCCAGCATCACGGCGCCGGCCTTGCGGCCGCGCCTGAGGGATTTTTCGGACAGGCGGGCATTGGCCAGCACCACCGGGATGTCCAATCGCGTGCAGGCGTGGATCAGGTTCGGCCAGACCTCGGTCTCCATCAGGATGCAGGCGCGCGGGCGATGGCGGCGCAGGAAGCGCCGCGTCATCGCGCCCGTGTCGTACGGCAGGTAGCTTTGCACCACGCGTTCGCCGTGATGCGCGAACAGGGATTTGCCGGTGGCGCGCCCGGTCGGCGTCATATGGGTCAGCAGGATGCGGCAGTCGGGATAGGCGGCCAGCAGCGCGTCGACCACCGGTTCGGCGGCGCGCGTTTCGCCGACCGAGACGGCGTGCACCATGATGGTGGGACGTTCGCCCGGCGCCGGACCAGTCAGGGCCAGGCGTTCGCCCCAATGCGCGCGATAGCCCGGCTCCTTGCGGCCACGCCACCACAGGCGGCCCAGCACGGCCGGCAGGGCCACCCACCACAGGGCGGAGTACAGCGTGCGGTTCATGCCGCGGCCAGCAGGCGGCGCGCGGCCGCCACCACCTCGTCGACGGATGGTGGCGCACCCAGCTCGCCCAGGTTGACGATGCGCTCGGACCAGTTGCCCTCGGTCTTCCACTTCGGCGAATCGCAATAGATCTCGATCGTCGGCCGCACGAAGGCGGCGGCGATGTGGGTCAGGCCGGTGTCGACGCCGACCGCGAGCCGCGCATGCTGGGCCAGGGTCACGGCGTCCATCATCGACAGCCTGGGCAGCACGCGCGCGTTCGCGATGCCGGCGGCCAGCGCCTCGGCGTCCCGGCGTTCGGCTTCCGAGCCCCAGGGCAGCAGCACCGGCATCGGCGCCAGCGCCTTGCCGAGCGCGATCCAGTTGGCGTCCGCCCACTTCTTGGCGGCGCGCGCCGTACCGTGGAAGAACACCGCGTAGTCTTCCTGCGGCAGGAAAGCCGGACGCGTCGACGCATCCGGCGCCGGCAGGCCGAAATCGGGCGCCGTATCGACCGGGTAGTCGAGCGCCGCGCCGGCCACCAGCCGGCCGCGCGCGACCGCGTGGGTGCGCGGGGAAAGGGGGATGCTGTCGGTATGGAAGATGCGCGAGATGCCTTCATAGCCCGAGCCTTCGCTGCCGTTGGCCAGGCCGACCTTTTTGCCGCCCTTGCGAACGCGCGCAGCGCCCATGATGATGCCGGTCTTGAGCAGGCCCTGGGTGTCGAACACATAGTCGTATTCTTCCTCGCGCAGGGTGCGAAAGAAGCCGCGGATCTCGGCGCGCGTCTCCCTCTTGCCCAGGCTCTTGCGCCAGCGCCGCAGCGCCCAGGGGATCACCTTGCGCACGTGCGGATTCAGCCGCACCAGGCTGACGTAGCCCTCTTCGACCACCCAGTCGACCGTGGCGCCCGGATGGCGGCGCAGCAGGTCGGCCACCATCGGCAGGTTGTGCAGCACGTCGCCCAGGGACGACACCCGCACAAGTAAAATCTTCAAGCAATCACCTCAGAACGGCAGATCAGCATCGGGCTTGGCGGCCAGGATCACGTTCTTGAACTCGGACTGGATGCGCGCCAGCGCTTCCGGATTCTCGCCCTCGAAGCGCAGCACCACGACCGGGGTCGTGTTCGACGAGCGCGCCAGGCCGAAGCCGTCCGCGTACTCGACGCGCAGGCCGTCGATGTCGTTGATCTTTTCCGAGGTCGGGAATGTGGCGTCGCGGCGCAGCTGGTCGATCAGGGCGAAGTTCTCGCCTTCCTGCAGCTGCAGGTGCAGTTCCGGGGTGCTGCTGGCGATCGGCAGGCCGTTGAGCAGCGCCGACGGGTTCTGGCCTTTCGTCAGGATCTCGAGCATGCGCGCGCCGGCATACAGGCCGTCGTCGAAGCCGTACCAGCGGTCCTTGAAGAAGATGTGGCCGCTCATCTCGCCGCCCAGCGGGGCGCCGGTTTCCTTCAGCTTGGCCTTGACCAGCGAGTGGCCGGTCTTCCACATCAGCGGCTTGCCGCCGTTCTTTTCGATGTAGGGCGCCAGGTGACGGGTGCACTTGACGTCGTACAGGATCTCGGCGCCCGGGTTGCGCGACAGGACGTCGGCCGCGAACAGCATCATCTGGCGGTCCGGGAAGATGATCTGGCCATCCTTGGTGACCAGGCCCAGGCGGTCGCCGTCGCCATCGAAGGCCAGGCCGATCTCGGCGTCGGTCTCTTGCAGCGCGCGGATCACGTCCTGCAGGTTCTCGGGGTGGGCCGGGTCAGGGTGGTGGTTCGGGAAGGTGCCGTCGACGTCGCAGAACAGCTCGACGACCTCGGCGCCCATACGGGTGAACAGCTCGGGCGCGAAGGCGCCGGCGACGCCGTTGCCGCAGTCGACCACGATCTTGATCGGACGCGCCAGCTTGACGTCGCCGACGATGCGCTCGATATAGGCGGCGCGGATGTCGTGGGTGCCGTAGCCGCCGCGCTGGTCGGCGATCTTGCCGTCATAGGCGGCAATGCTGTCGTGCAGGCCGGTGATGGCGTCGCCGTAGATCGCCTCGCCCGCCATCACCATCTTGAAGCCGTTGTAGTCGGGCGGGTTGTGGCTGCCGGTGACCATGATGCCCGAGCGGGTTTCCAGCACATTGGTGCCGAAATAGACCATCGGCGTGGCGACCATACCCAGGTCGATCACGTCGACGCCGGCGTCGCGCAGGCCTTCGGAGAGGGCGGCGGCCAGCTCCGGACCCGACAGGCGGCCGTCGCGGCCGATCACGACCTTGCGCTCTCCCTTGGCCAGCGCGGCGGCGCCGAAGGCACGGCCGATATGACGTGCGATGCCCGCATCCAGGGTCTTGCCGATGATGCCGCGAATATCATAGGCTTTGAAAATCGTTTTCGAGAGAGCAACCATGTTCTTCCTTGGAATTCTTGAGAGGCATGCACCGGTCACTTGATCGACCGTGGTCATCGCCGGATGTTGGAGGAATGATAAAAAATCGCTTGCTATTGTACCGGCAAGCGCTGGCGCCGTGGGATTGGCGCGCGTAGGATCGGTTGAGTACGGGCGGCGTGGATGCGCCCGATGCCTTGCGGAATGCTGCCACCGCCTGCAGTGCGGAAGTGAGGTTCCGCAACGCAGGGGGAATACGATCAGACGCGCAGATCGTCGATCGACTTGCCGCCTTCGACCCATTCCTTGACCCACTTCGGCTGGCGGCCGCGACCGGTCCATTGCAGGTTGGAATCGTCTGGGTGGCGATAGCGCACGGCGACGGTGGCGCCTTTCGAACCGCGGCCGGTGGCGGCCATCAGGTCTTTCAGCGGCAGGCCGACGCTTTGGGCGATGGCCAGGATTTGCTCGCGGGCTTTTTGCACTTCCTGGACTTCACGCTTTTTCATCTCCTGCTTGATTTGCTCTTGCAGGTTGCGCAAATCGCCTACGGACATATTCGACAGATCCATCATCGTTCCTCGTTCGTTAAAGATTAAATGCAGATTCAGCAATTACTGAATCTAGTGAATTCTCACTAATTGTCGCAATATAATACATCAATAAACCGTGGCTAGTCCTTCTTGCTTAAAAAAAGCCAGCGCGGGGACTTGAATCGAACAATACGGCCATACAACCAGAGGTAACTGATTATGAACAACAAACAGAAGAACATCAGGGCTGTCGTGTTTTTCCAGAACACCGTCGCCGGTATCACCGCCAGCAGTGAAAACAGCCATAAATAAGGAGAAGTCCGCGCATTGCGCTTCATCAATGCGCGTGCTTCGCGCGGCCCTACCGTCCATTGCACGATACGGCGGAATATCAAACTGTGCAGGTGAATACCATCCGGCATCGCCGGCGACTTACCGCGCACAAACATGCGCCGATAAGCGGAGAATATCGTTTCGAAAGCCGGATAAATCAGCAATAGCGCCGCATACCAGGTCGATACGCCGGGATTGCGCATCACCAGCAGCAGCGCCAGCTCGCCCAGCAGGAAACCGATGAAATAGGCGCCGCCGTCGCCCAGGAAGATCAGCCCCACCGGATAGTTCCAGATCAGGAAGCCGGCGGTGGCGCCGGCCACGATCAGCGCCGCCACCAGCACGAACATATCGCCCACCTGCAGCGCCACATAGGACAGCGACAGCAGCATGAAGATGCTGATCACGCCCGCCAGGCCATTGAAGCCGTCGATGATGTTGATGGCGTTGGCGATGCCCGCCACCGCCAGCATCGTCAGCGGCAGCACGATCCACACCGCCTCGATCGGCAGCACGGCCCACGGCAGGTCGAGCCGGCCGACGCGCGCGTCGAGCAGCCAGTAGCCGAGCGCCGCCGCGATCATCGTCAGCGTAAGCCGGCGCAGCGGGGAAACGCGGCCGGTGTAATCCTCGGCGATGCCGCCGGCGAGCGCGATCGAGGCGCAGGCGATCAGGGTGGCGAGCCACGCCATCATTTGCGGCTCGCGCAGGATCGATATCCCGGACGCCACCACCACTGCGAGAAAGATTGGAATGCCGCCGATACGCGCGACCGCATGCGAGTGCACTTTCTGCACGCCGCCAAAATCGCCATCGAGCCCCAGCCCATGTTTTCGCGCGGTCTTGATAACCAGCAGGGTCAGCAATGCGCAGGAAAGGAAGCTCACGAAAAACGAGAACATTATTGTTTTCTTTCGATGCCTGTATGTGGAGCCGTGAAGGCTCGTATTCATTGTACCGGAATGGATGGGCATTTCCGGGCGCACGTATTTAACATGCCCGAAGTGGTCGCCTGCAGTGTTGGAACTGAGTCAAAAAATGTCGATGCGCACGCATTTCGAACACGAGACAGGCGTGGAGATCAACAAACGCGGGGCCGGCGACAACGCCGGCGGGTAAAATCATTTAGTATCCGCAAAAGCAACAGCAACAGCTTCACGGGCCAATCTCAAAAAATATGAAAACCTATGCCATTGGCGACCTCCAGGGTTGCGCGCACGAAGCGCAACTCCTGCTGGACCGAATCTTCGAAACCGCGGGCCCCGATGCGCGCGTCCTGTTCGTGGGAGACCTGATCAATCGCGGGCCCGATTCACTCACCGCGCTGCGCCACATGAAGGCTTTATCGGAATCGAGCGGCGGGCGCATCGAAGCCCTGCTCGGCAACCATGACCTGCACCTGATCGCGGTGGCGGCCGGCGTCCAGCGCCTGAGCCGCTCCGACACCCTCGACGAGATCCTGGCCGCGCCCGACCGCGACGACTTGATCGCCTGGCTGCGCCAGCGCCCGCTGGCGATATTCGTCGACGCCCACCTGCTGGTGCACGCCGGCGTGGCGCCGCAATGGGATGCGCGCCAGACCATGGCGCTGGCCGGCGAAGTCGAAGCCGCGCTGCGCGGCGATGGCTGGATCGATTTTCTGGGCGCCATGTACGGCAACCAGCCGGACCGCTGGGACGATGGCCTGGTGGGCATGGACCGCCTGCGCTGCATCGTCAACGCCCTCACCCGCATGCGCCTGTGCGCGCCGGACGGCACGATGGATTTCAAGCACAAGGAAAGCGACGCCGGCCCGGCCGGCTCCGGCCTTTTACCCTGGTTCGACCTGCCGCAGCGCGGCACCCAGGACGTGACGGTGGTGTTCGGCCACTGGTCGGCGCTGGGCCTGGTGCAGCGGCCGAACCTGATCGGCCTCGATAGCGGCTGCGTGTGGGGCGGCAAGCTGACGGCGGTCTGCCTGGACGACCGCACGCTGTTGCAGGTGGATTGTCCCGAGTACCGGGAGCATGGCGGCAAGAAGCGCTAACCGTCGTTCCCGTGTTGTGACACCGTCCCCATGCACGTCGTTCCCGCGAAGGCGGGAACCCAAGGCTTCGGCCTACCACTTACGCAAACGTCTGTGGTAGCGCACGCACACTTGGGTTCCCGCCTTCGCGGGAACGACGGCGGAGCGCGACTGCAGCGGGGCTTACCGCGCCACCGCCGCCCCCACCGCCTCCTGCGCCGCCAGCGCCAGCTCGCGCCGGTGCGCGCCGCTGCTCTCGAGCGGCGCCAGGCAGGCCAGGCGCGCCGTCACCGGTGGACCCTGCAGGATCCTGAACAGGCTATCGACGAAGGTGGTGTCGCCGATGTACTCGATCGACGGATGATGCCGGCCGGCGGCATCGACATAGGCCAGCGCATACGGCTGCACCGGCACGCCGGCATCGATCGCGGCCTCGAACAGGTTGGCATGGAAGGGAAGCACCCCGCCCTGCAAACCGGTCGTCCCTTCCGGGAACAAGGCGACCCGCTCCCCTTTTTGCAGCACCTCGACCAGTCCCTTGAACACATGGCGCAGCTCGCGCCGGTTGCCGCGCGCGATGAACACGGTGCCGGCGCCGGCCGCCAGCCAGCCCATCACCGGCCAGGAACGGATCTCGGCCTTGGCCACGAAGCGGCAGGGATCGAGGGCGTTGATGACGAAGATGTCGAGCCAGGACACGTGGTTGGCGACGACCAGCGCGTGCTCCAGCGCGGGGACGCCGCCGCGATGTTCGACCTCGACCCGGCACAGGCGCAGCAGGCGGCGCGACCAGCCGCGCGTCAGGCGCATGCGCGAGCCGGACGGAGCGAAGGGAAACACCAGCGCGCAGGTCGCCAGGCCCTCGCACAGGTGGACGACGACGCGCGCGAGGCGCCAGGCAAGGCGGATTTTCAAGATGCGAAGGAGCGAAGGACGTCAAGCTTCATGCGAGGCTTGCCGTCCGGTGTGAATCAGCGCTGGTACGCCACGCGGCCGCGCACGATGGTGGCCCTGACCTGGCCGGCCAGTTCATAGCCGAGGAAAGGCGTGTGCTTGCCCTGGCTGGCCAGGGTCTTGCCCTCCACCTTCCAGCGCGCGTTTGGATCGAACAGCACCACGTCGGCCGCGGCGCCGATGCCCAGGGTGCCGGCCGGCAGCCTTGCGATGCGGGCCGCGTCGCTGGTGATGCGGCTGAGCGCCAACGCCAGCGCCTTGTCAGCATCGTGCTGGCCTTCAGCCCACTTGAGCGTGAGGCTGAGCAGCAGTTCCAGGCCGGTGGCGCCGGGCGAGGCTTCGCCGAACGGCAGCAGCTTCTCGTCGTCGTCGACCGGGGTGTGGTCGGAGCAGACCGCGTCCACGGTGCCGTCCAGCACGGCCGCGCGAATTGCATCGCGGTCGCGCTGCGAGCGCAGCGGCGGGGTCAGGCGCGCGTTGGAATCGAAGAAGCCGATGTCGGCGTCGGTCATGTGCAGGTGGTGCACGCCGACGTCGGCGCTGACGTCCAGGCCTTCTTTCTTGGCGGCGCGGATCAGCTCCAGGCCGGCGGCGGACGAGATGCGGCACAGGTGCACGCGTGCGCCGGTGGCGCGCATCAGTTCGAAGATCGTGTGCAGCGCAATGGTCTCGGACATCACCGGCACGCCCGACAGGCCCAGGCGCGACGCCAGCGGGCCGCTGTGGGCCACGCCGCCACGGCCGATGTGGGCGTCTTGCGGACGCAGCCACACGGTGTAGCCGAAGGTCTTGGCGTACTGCATGGCGCGCAGCAGCACGACCGTATCCAGGACCGGTTCCTCGGCCTGGGCAAAGCCGATGCAGCCAGCCTCGGTCAATTCTGCCATCTCGGTCAGCGCCTGGCCCTTCAGGCCCACGGTCAGCGCGCCCAGCGGGTGCACATTGGCCTGGTCGAGCATGCGCGCGCGGTGCTTGAGCATCTCGACCAGGCCTGGCTCGTCGAGCACCGGATCGGTGTCGGGCGGGCACACGAGCGTGGTCACGCCGCCCTGCATCGCAGCCTGCAGCTCGGATTCGAGCGTGGCCTTATATTCGTAGCCCGGTTCGCGCAGGCGCGCCGACAGGTCGACCAGGCCGGGGGCGACCACCAGGCCGGCCGCATCGATGGTCTGGTCGGCGGAAAAGCCCGCCGGTGCGGCGCCCAGCGCCGCGATCTTGCCGTCGACGATGAACAGGTCTTGCGCTGCGTCGATGCCGTTCGCCGGGTCGATCACTCGCCCGTTCTTGATATGAAGTTTCATGCGTGGGTTCCTGCCAAAATGCTCATCACCGCCATCCGTACCGCGATCCCGAAAGTCACCTGCGGCAGGATCACCGCCTGGGCGCCGTCCGCCACCGCCGAGTCGATCTCGACGCCGCGGTTCATCGGGCCCGGGTGCATCACGATCGCGTCCGGTTTCGCCAGCGCCAGGCGCTCCGGCGTCAGGCCATAGCTCTTGAAGTATTCCTGGGCCGAGGGCAGCAGCGCGCCGCTCATGCGCTCGTTCTGCAGGCGCAGCATGATGATGACGTCGACGTCTTTCAACCCTTCATCCATGTCCGTGAAGGTACGAACACCCATCTGGTCCAGGCCGCCCGGCAGCAGCGTGTGCGGGCCGATGGCGCGCACTTCGGGCACACCCAGCGTGGTCAGCGCGTGGATGTCCGAGCGCGCCACGCGGCTGTGCAGGATGTCGCCGACGATGGCCACGCGCAGGTTCGTAAAATCTTTCTTGTAGTGCCGGATCGTGTACATGTCCAGCAGGCCCTGGGTCGGGTGGGCGTGGCGGCCGTCGCCGGCGTTGACCACGTGCACGTCGGAGCGGGTGCGGTTCAGGTGCTGGGCGATCATGTAGGGCGCGCCCGATTGCGCGTGGCGCACCACGAACATATCGGCGTGCATCGCCGCCAGGTTGTCGATGGTGTCGAGCAGCGACTCGCCCTTGGTGGTCGACGAAGCCTGGATGTTCAGGTTGATGACGTCGGCCGACAGGCGCTTCGAGGCGATCTCGAAGGTGGTGCGGGTGCGCGTCGAGTTTTCGAAGAACAGGTTGAACACGCTCTTGCCGCGCATGAGCGGGACCTTCTTGACTTCGCGGTCGGAGATGCCGACGAAGCTCGATGCGGTGTCGAGGATGTGGTCGATGTGCGACTTCTTGAGTCCCTCGATGGTGAGCAGGTGTTGCAGCTCGCCGTTCTTGTTCAGTTGCGGATTATTGTGCAGGGTCGGCATTGTCTTCTTCGATGGTCAGCGAGAGTTGGCCTGTTTCGTCGCGCTGCAGGCACAGCGACTGGTTTGCCGCGAGCGACACGCGGGTGCCGACGAAATCGGCCGCCACCGGCAGCTCGCGCCCGCCGCGGTCGGCCAGCGCGGCCAGTTTGATGCAGCTAGGCCGGCCGTAGTCGAACAGCACATTGATCGCGGCGCGCGTGGTGCGGCCGGTCTGCAGCACGTCGTCGACCAGCACCACCGTGGCGCCGTCGACGGCGAAGCGGATGTGGGTCGGCTTCACGTCAGGGTGCAGGCCCTTGCGCGCATAGTCGTCGCGGTAGAACGACACGTCGATCGAACCCAGGCGGGCGGTGAGGTCGAGGTCGCGCGCCAGGCGTTCCGCCAGCCAGGCGCCGCCGGAATGGATGCCGACGACAGCGGCATCGGACACGCCGTCCAGGCCCGCGCGGACCTGGCCCAGCAGCTCGCGGTAGAGCGCTTCGGCGTCGAGGTTGAGGTTAGAAGTTGGCATTAGGTGGGGAAAATGCGTCAAAGTATTGTTGCAGAATGATGGCGGCCGCCTTGTCGTCGATGACGTCGCCGCGCTTGGACGCGATGACGGCCGACGAATAGCGCTCGTCGACCAGCTCGACCGGCAGGTTGAAGCGGCCATGCAACTGATTGGCGAAGCGGCGGCTGCGCAGGGTCATGTCGTGCTCGGCGCCATCGGGATGGCGCGGCTCGCCCACCACCAGGCGCGCCGGAGACCACTCGGCGATCAGCTCGCCGATGATCTTGAAGCGGGTGGCGTTGTCGATCGCGGCGATGACGCGCAGCGGCTGTGCCTGCCCGGTCAGGGTGTTGCCCATGGCGATGCCGATCCGCTTGACGCCAAAGTCGAAGCCAAGAACGATGTCAACCATGCTGGTACGTCAGATCAAGCATGGCCGGCTTCGGTGGCGAGCATGAAGGGATCGATCCCCAGCAGTTTGATGGCGGCGTTGTAGCGTTCCTCGATCGGCAGGTCGAACAGCACGCGCGCGTCGGCGCCCACCGTCAGCCAGCCGTTGCGCGAAAGTTCTTCTTCGAGCTGGCCGGGACTCCAGCCGGCGTAGCCGATCGAAACCAGCATGCGGGCGGGGCCGCCGCCGCTGGCGACGGCTTCGAGCACGTCGATCGAGGTCGTGAAGGCGACGTCGTCGGTGACGTTGAGGGACGAGGAATAGCGCCCGCCCGGCGAGTGCAGCACGAAGCCGCGGTCGTCCTGGACCGGCCCGCCGAACATGATCGGCTCGTCCACCACGGTCGCGCGCAAGCCTTCGGCCAGCTTCAGGTCGACGCGGTCGAACAGCGTTTCCATCGTCATGTCGGTCGGCTTGTTGATGACCACGCCCAGCACGCCCTTGTCGTTGTGCTCGCAGACATAGACGACAGTGCCGCCGAAGATCGGGTCCTGGATCGATGGCATGGCGATCAGGAAATGGTTCGCAAGATTAAGTCCGGACGCTGCCGGACCGGCCTTGGCGAGCGATTCATCCTGCTCCCGGGGCATACCCGGCATCGGTAGAGTTTTGCCAACTTTGGTTTTTTTCATACGGATACTCTCAAAAGGCGCACTCTTGCGTTAAAACATGATCGACTGCCAACGTTCTGCAGCACAACGTTACGCTTTTCCCTAGTTTACACCCATTTGGCCGAGAGGCCCCCCGGAACCATCACGACGCGCACACCACGGTCCGATCCTAGACAGTAAAATCTGCTCCCACCTTGACCCTGCACACAGTGATGAATTTGAGCAAGTCTTTAGTCTGGTTCCGGCGCGATCTGCGCGCCTTCGACCACGCCGCGCTGCACCACGCCTTGCGCTGTTCGCAACAAGTGTTCTGTGTTTTCGTGTATGACACCGACATTCTCGACGGCTTGCCGCGCGACGATCGGCGCCTGCGCTTCATTCACGCCACCCTGGCCAGCCTGGATGAGGAATTGCGACGTCTTGGAGGCTACCTCATCGTGCGCCATGGCAGCGCCCGGGATGAGCTTGTTGCACTGGCGAATGAACTGGGCGTGGATGCGGTGCATGCCTGTACCGACTATGAACCGGCGGCGATCGCGCGCGATCGCGAGGTGGCGCAACAGTTGGCGGCGCAAGGGTGCGCCTTCCATGCATACAAGGACCAGGTCATCTTCGAGAAGGATGAAGTGCTGACCCTGGCGGGACAGCCGTACTCGGTGTTTACGCCCTACAAGAACGCCTGGCTCAAGCGACTGGCGGCGCGTCCCGAGACGCTGGCGGCATATCCGGTCGACGCCTATGCGCATGCGTTCGCGCCGCCCGCCGCACCGTCCGCCCTGCCTGCGCTGGAAGACATCGGCTTCGAGGCCGGCGAACCGCCGCTGCCGGCCGGGATGGAAGGCGCGGAAGCGCTGTTCGAAGCCTTCATGGAAGACATCGCCGACTACAGCCGCGCACGCGACTTCCCGGCCGAGGATGGCACGTCGCGGTTGTCGACCCATCTGCGTTTCGGCACCACCTCGATCCGTCACCTGGTGCGCACGGCCCAGCAATTGATGCTGTCGGGCGCCGGCGGCAGCGGCGCCTCGGTATGGCTCTCCGAACTCATCTGGCGCGATTTCTATGCGATGGTGCTGGCCCAGCACCCGCACGTGGTCGAGCGCTCCTTCAAGCCGGCCTTCGACGCGGTGCAGTGGGACGACGGCCCGGACGCCGATGCGCTGTTCGCGGCCTGGTGCGAGGGCCGCACCGGTTATCCGCTGGTCGATGCGGCCATGGTGCAACTGAACACGACCGGCTTCATGCACAACCGGCTGCGCATGGTGACGGCCAGTTTTCTCACCAAGGACCTCGGCATCGACTGGCGCCGCGGCGAGCGCTATTTCGCCCTGAAGCTGAACGACTACGAGATGGCTTCGAACAACGGCGGCTGGCAATGGGCGGCATCGACCGGCTGCGATGCCCAGCCCTGGTTCAGGATCTTCAATCCGGTGACGCAATCGACGCGCTTCGACGCGCGCGGGGAATTCATCCGGCGCTACCTGCCTCAACTGGCCAAGCTGGATGGCAAGCAGATCCACGCGCCCTGGCTGGTCAAGCCGGAAGCGCTGGCCGAGCGCGGCGTGGTGCTGGGCCAGGATTATCCGGCGCCGGTCGTGGACCACGACGCGGCGCGCAGGCGCACGCTGGAACGGTTTGCGGTGGTCAAGAAGACGGTTGGTGTCAAGGGGGATGCGGGTGGCGATTGATGGTGGTGGCTGGGCGTGTTGACTTGGGTTCCCGCCTGCGCGGGAACGACGGTTTGGAGGCTAGCGGTACAAACCATCAGGCCGCGTGATCGCACCCACTGCCCAAGCACGTCGTTCCCGCGAAGGCGGGAACCCAAGTCCGTCACCCAGCCACCACATCACACCCCGTCGCGATTCAACAACCCCTCGATCGCCGCCAACAGTACCGGCTCCTGATACGGCTTGCCATAATAGGCATTCACACCCAGCCCCAGCGCCACGTTGCGGTGCTTGTCCGCCGTGCGCGAGGTGATCATGACGATCGGGATGTCTTTCGTGGCCTCGTTGCCGCGAACATTGCGCGTCAGGTCGAAGCCGTCCATGCGCGGCATCTCGATATCGACCAGCATCAGGTCGGGCGCGCCCTGCTTGAAGAGTTCGAGCGCCTCGACGCCGTCCTTGGCCAGCTGCACCCGATAACCTTCGCGCTCCAGCAGGCGCTGGGTCACGCGGCGCACCGTGAGCGAGTCGTCGACCACCATCACGGTCGGGCGCCGCACCTGGCGCGCCACTTCCTGCTTTACCTGCGCGGCGGCCTGCGGCTGCTGCGCCAGCGCCAGCGGATCGAGGATCAGGACGATCTCGCCCGAGCCCAGCACCGTCGCGCCGGCGATGCCCGGCACCCGCGACAGCTGCGGGCCGATGTGCTTGACCACCACCTCGCGGTTGCCCAGCACCTCGTCCACGCGCAGCGCGATGCGGCTGGCGCCGCCGTTCAGCACCAGCACCGGTGTCGAGCGCTGGTTCGCGGTGCGCTCGTCCTCGTCTTCGCCCAGCAGGCCGGGCAAGGCATGCAGCGCCAGCGTCGTGCCGGCTAACGAAATATGGCCGGCCTCGATCGCCGCCGCCAGCTCCAGCGCGCGCACCTGCTCCACCCGCTCGACCAGAGTCGACGGCACCGCATGCGTGCGCCCGCCGGCCGTCACCAGCACCACTTGGGCGACAGCAAGTGTCAACGGCAGCGTGATCGTGAAGCGCGCGCCCTGCCCCGGCTCGGACACGACGGCCACGCGTCCACCGAGCGCCTGGGCTTCGGAACGCACCACGTCCATGCCGACACCGCGGCCGGCCAGCTCGGTCAGCGTGTCCGCCGTCGAGAAGCCGGGCTCGAAGATCAGTTCCGTCACCTCCTGGTCGGACGCGTCTTCGCCGCCCTCGAGCAGGCCGTTGGCCTGCGCCTTGGCGCGGATGCGCTCCAGGTCCAGGCCGGCGCCGTCGTCGCCGAACACGATCATGACTTCGTTGCCATGCTGGCTGACCTGCACCAGCAGTTCTCCCGTCTCCGCCTTGCCCGCTCCCTGGCGCGCCGCGCACGGCTCGATGCCGTGCACGATCGCATTCCTCAGCAGGTGTTCGAAGGGCGCGGCCATCTGTTCCAGCACGCCGCGGTCGATCTCCACGGCGCCGCCGCGGATGTCGAGGTTGACGCGCTTGTCGGTTTCCTTGGCGGTCTGGCGGGCGACGCGGAACA
The DNA here is from genome assembly GCF_057657035.1 of Massilia sp. Soil_C_3. Taxonomy (NCBI): domain Bacteria; kingdom Pseudomonadati; phylum Pseudomonadota; class Betaproteobacteria; order Burkholderiales; family Oxalobacteraceae; genus Massilia; species Massilia sp. Soil_C_3. Next base: position 428,154 of record NZ_JBDGJG010000006.1, on the reverse strand, counting down.
GGCGTTCCGACAGGCTGGCGAACGGCACCATCCGCACCCGCATCAGGTCGCGCTGCAGGTCGCGCGTCATGCGCGCCTGGCTGGCCAGTTCCTCGTTGGCGCCATCGACCGTGCGCACCAGGCTTTCCTGGAACGAGGCGACGTCGTCGACGCTTTCTGCCAGCATGCGCGTGAGTTCCTGCAGGCGCGTGAAACGGTCGAATTCGAGCGGGTCGAATTCGCGCTCGCCCGAGATCGACAGCTTTGATGCGATCTGCGATTCGGCCTGCATTTCGATCTCGCGCAACTGGCGCCGCAGGCGCGCCACGTTGTCCGAGAAGTCGCCCAGCGAACCCTTGAGCGCGCCCATCTGGTTTTCCAGGCGCGAGCGCGTGATCGACACCTCGCCGGCCTGGTTCACCACGCGGTCGAGGATGTCGGCGCGCACCCGCACCAGCGGCGAACGGACCGGCTCGGCCGGCGCCGGTGTGTGCGCCGGCGCCTGCTCCGGTGCGGCTTGCGCCTGAGCCGGTTGCTGCAACGCCTCGAACAGCAGCATCGCCGCGTCGTAGTTGGCCAGCAGCTCGTCGAAGGCGGTGGCCGGCAAGGTGGACGTACCGGCGTGGACCATGTTCTCGATCTGGGTTTCCAGCTCGTGCGCGTGCTGGCCCAGGCGCATCGCGCCGGCCATGCGCGCGCTGCCCTTGACCGTATGCAGGTCGCGCTGCATGCCCTGGGCGATCGCGGTATTGGTCGGCTCTTGCTGCCACTGGCGCAGGTCGTGGCCGATGCGCGGCAACAGGTCCGCGGCCTCTTCCAGGAATACCGGCAGCAGATCCGGGTCGATCTCGTCGGCATAGCTGGCGCCGACCAGTTCGGGCTCGGGCTCCGGCTCAAGTTCAGGTTCGGCTTCCAGCACCGCTTCGGCCAGCACCGCTTCGTCCGGGGTGACGGCCACGAAATCGGCTGCCCGCGCGGCTTCCGGCGCGGCTTCCTGCGCCTGCGGAGCTGCCTGGTCGAGTTCCGGTGCGGCGAAGGTATCGTCGAGGAAGGAATCGAACAGATCGTCGATGTCGTCGGTCTCGGCCGTCTTCGGCGCGGGCTCTGGCGCCCGGCGCGCTTCGAATGCGGGCGGCGCGGCCAGCAACTGCTCGTAGGCGGCCGCGAACAGCGCGTCGAGCTGGTTGGCCAGGGCCGGATCGGCCTCGCCATACAAGGCGGCCGCCTGCTGGCTGGCCAGGCGCTCGCGCAGCGCCGTCAACTGTTCCACCAGGTCGGGCTGGCCAGGGGCCAGCTCGCCCAGGGTGAACACCTGCAGCATGGTGCGCATGCGCGACAGGGTCGCATCGAACAGGTCGAACTGGCCGTCCTCGAGCTTCGTGCCCGGCGCCGCCAGTTTCTCGAGCGTCGTCTCCAGCTCGTGCGCGAGGTCGCGCAGGGCGCCGTAGCCGACCGTGGCCGAGGTGCCCGACAAGGTATGCGCCGCCGTCACCGCGTCCTGCACCACCTGTTTGTCCAGGCCGTGGCGCAGCGCGTCGAAGCCTTGTTCGAGGGTGGCGCACAGCGTCTCGGTTTCGCCCAGGTAGACGTCGTGCAAGGCCTGCGGGATGGCCAGGTCGCCGACGCGCTTCACGCCATCGTCGCCCGGCATTTCCAACGGCTGGTCAAGCAGCGGGATATCGTCGAGCGCCGGCGCTTCGATGATGTCGTCCAGCACCAGTGGCTCGTCACGCGGTGGCTCGAACGTCAGTGGTTCGAACGGTCCGCCATCCTGCACCCGCGCGGCAGCCTCGATCAGCGCCGCCCCGTCGCGCTCAGGCCTGCGGCCAGCGGCCAGCTCGGCCACCCAGGCATCGAGTTCGGCATAGGCATGGGCCAGCAGGGCCAGCAGGTCGGCGGTGGCCGAACGGCCGTCGGCCAGCCACACGTTCATCACCCGTTCGATGGCGGCGGCGGTGGCGGCGAAGGCCTCCAGGTCCACCATGCGGCTGCTGCCCTTGAGCGTATGGAAGGCGCGACGCAGCTGGGTCAGGATTTCCTGGTTGGACGGCTCGTCGGCCGCGCGCGGCAGCGTCTCGACCACGAAGGCCAGCACTTCCTGCGCCTCGGCGATGAAGATGCCCAGCAGTTCGGCGTCGACGCCGTCCACGGCCTCCGGCGTGTCCACAGGCGCGGCTTCGGCCGCGGCCTCGACGAACTCGAACGGCAGCTCACGCAGCAGCAGCTTGTCGGTGTCGAAGGTGAAGCGGCCGCGCGCGGCCTCGCTGTCCTGGGCCAGCAGGTCGGCGAAGAAACCGAGCGCGCCGATGTTCTGGGCGATGTTGTGGAGCGACGCATGCTGGTCGGTCACGTCGGCCTCGCTGGCGGCCAAAGCGCGCACCGCTTCCTCGACGTGGCGCACGGCCAGCACCGCCTGGTCCTGGTCGAGGATGGCGAACGCTCCCTGCAACTGGTGCAGGATCGGCGCCGCCTGCCCGAGCACCTGGCGCTTGCCCGGGTCGTCGTAGTAATCGTCGAGCAGCTTCTCGATCTGGCGCAAGCCTGCCTTGACTTCGTTCGCCAGCACGGCCACGGTCTGGCCCTGCTGGATCTGGCGCGCCAGTTCGCCCTGCCAGTGCGGGGCGTCGGGCGGCGTCTCGCCGGCGGCCAGCGCCAGCAGGCGCGCGCCGACGGCTTCGGCATTCTCCGAGAAATCCTCGGGCAGCTGGCGCAGCTGGTCCAGGCCGTTCTCGACGAACAGCATGGCGGCCGCCATCTCGAGCCCGAACTGGTCGTCGCGGCCCGACTGCACCGAGTCGCTGGCCGCGCGGCCCAGTTCGCGCAGCAGCTGGGCCAGCGCGGGGGCGCCCAGCTTTTCGCTGGCGCCGGCCAGGCGCGCCAGCGCGTCGTTGAAATCGCTCTCGACTTCGGCGTCGGGCTTGCCCTCGCCGGCGATGCGGTCCCAGTCCGACTTGGTGCGCGCCAGCGCTTCGCGCGCCTCTTGCAGGGCTTGCGGGTCGAGCTTGCCGTAGCGGCGCTCGGCATAGTCGGGCGGCACGGCGCCATCCAGGCCCAGGGCCTGGCGCAGCGCGCGCGCCTCCGGTCCCGGTTCGCGCGCGGCGGCGATGAAGAACAGCGCGTCGCGCAGCATCGCTTCGGGCGCGTCCGTCTCGCCCTTGACCAGGCGCCGCAATTGCAGGTTGACCTGCCCGAACAGCTGCTTGATGTAGAGGTCGCTCTCGACCTGGCCATCGGCCACCACGGTGGCGAAGGCATGCATCGCCTGCCAGAACAGGCGCGCGCGCCCTTCGTCTTGCGTCGCTGCGATCGGCGCGATCGCGGCCACCAGGTCGGCGGCGTGATTCTTTCGCCCGGCGTCGTCCTCGGCCTTCAGGTAGGGCAATAAGGCTTTTTCGAATCGACCACGGCAGGCCGCGATATCGACCTGGTCGTCATCTTCCGGCGCGGGCAACTCGGGCAGCACCGACAGGTCGAGCGGCATCAGGTCGGACGGATGCACCTTGCGTTCGCCCTGGCGTTCGACCATGTCGCGGTAATACGGGAACAGGCGCGCCGGCTGTTGCGGCATGCCGGCCAGCAGTTCGTCGAGGTATTCGCCGAGCGCCCCGAAGGCGTCCAGCACCACCTGCACGCTATCCACGGTGCATGGCAGTTCGCCATTCTTGAAGCCATCCAGCACCGCCTCGGCCGCGCCGGTGTAGACGCCGACACCCTCGACGTCGACCAGTTGCAGGGCGCCGTGCGCCTGGTGCAGGTGGGTCTTGGCGTGCAGCAGCAGGGTAGGCTGGGCCTCCGGCGAACGCCCGGCGGCCTCGCGCAAGGCGGTGGCCGCGCGCGCCAGGGCGTCGCGGATTTCGCCGATGACCCAGGACAGCGGGCCGGTGTCGAAGCTGGAACGTTGCAAGGTCGGGATCGGGGTAGCCATGGGCCGCTCAGGATACCACGCGGAAGCGCGACACCGAATCCTTGAGCTCCTGGGCCAGGGTGGCCAGTTCATGAATCGACTGCGCGGTCTGGCGGGTACCCTGCTGGGCATGTTCGGTCATGGAGAGAATCTCCTGCATCTTGTCGGCCACGCCGGTGGCCTTGGTGGCCTGGCGCTCGGTGGCGTGCGACATGTCGCCGATCAGTTCACCGAGGCGGTTCGACACGCGCGAGATGTCCGACAGCGCGGCGCCGGCGGCGTCCGACAGGCGCGCACCTTCGACCACGCCCTGGGTCGATTTTTCCATGGCCGCCACCGCGTCGTGGGTGTCGGTCTGGATGGTGCGCACCAGCGCGCCGATCTGCTTGGCCGCCTCGCCCGAGCGTTCCGCCAGGCGCTGCACCTCTTCGGCCACCACCGAGAAGCCGCGACCGGCCTCGCCGGCCGATGCGGCCTGGATCGCGGCGTTCAGCGCCAGCACGTTGGTCTGCTCGGTAATGTCCGAGATCAGCTCGGTGATCTCGCCGATCTCCTGCGAGGATTCGCCCAGGCGCTTGATGCGCTTCGAGGTTTCCTGGATCTGCTCGCGGATCTCCTGCATGCCGCGAATCGCGTTCTGCACCGCGGTTGCGCCCTGCTCCGCCGCCGCCACCGACTGGCGCGCCACATTGGCCGATTCGAGGGCCGAGCGCGACACGTCGGTGATCAGGCCGGCCAGGCGTATGGTGGTGCTGGACGCTTCCTGGATCTCGCTCGACTGGCGTTCGGCCGCGCCCAGCAGCTCGGTCGAGACCTGCTGCGCGCCGTTCGAGGCGCGCGCCACCTGTTCCGAGGTCTTGATGACGCGCACCACCAGCTCGCGCAATTCCTCGACCGTGTAGTTGACCGAGTCGGCGATCGCGCCGGTGATGTCTTCCGACACCGTGGCCTGCACCGTCAGGTCGCCGTCGGCCACCTCTTGCAGCTCGTTCATCAGGCGCAGGATCGCGGCCTGGTTCTGGTCGTTGGTGGCCTTGGCTTCTTCTTCCTTGGCCTGGGCCAGCTGGCGCATCGCCTCCGCTTCGCGGCGGCGCTCCTCGGCCGCGCGCGCACGGGCGGCGGCATCGTTCAGCATGGCGCGCGAGATGCCCAGCGCCGCGACCAGGGTGAACAGGGCGGCGACGACCGTCAGCCAGAACCAGCCGCTGGTGCCGGCCTGGTCGCGCTGATAGTCGCCGTGCAGCTTGGCCAGCATGACGCGCAGCTGTTCGCTGTCGCGCGAGATCACGCGCTCGGCGGCGCGCGCGCTGGCGTAGTTGGTGAGATTGCCCAGCAACGGGGTGATGGTCTTGACGTACTCGTCGAAGCTGTCGCGGGTGCGCGCCAGGCGCATGCGCTGTTCGAGGTCGGTCAGCGGCGCCAGGCCCAGCTTGCCGCCGCCATCGAGCAGACCGTCGACGATCGCGCGCAGCGACTCGATGTCGCCCATGATGTAGGTCACCGCGTTCTGGGCCGAGCCCGGGGTGGTGAAGGTCTGGGTGCCGGCCGACAAGCGCTGGGCCAGCGACTGCATGCTCAGCGCCGCCACCTGGCGCCGGGCGTCGCTCGACTCGTCCTTTTGCAGGCGCTCGGCGATCGCGGTCAACTCTGGCCCCACCTCTTCATACTGGCGCAGGCTGACGCCGAAGGCCAGCAGGTTGCGCTTGTTGGCGATGATGCTGGCGGCCGCCTTGGATGAGGCGTTCCACAGCACGATCGCCTTTTGCAGGTCGTCGGCGCGCTGGCCGCTGGCGGCCGGGATGCGGCCGGTCGGCGACTGGCCGCCGCGCGCCAGCAGGTCCAGTTCGCGGCCCAGCTGGGTGCGGCTGTCTTCGAGCTGGTCGAAGGCGGCGGCGTCGCCGCGCAGCGCGATCGGCGCCGCCTTGGCGAAACGCTGGGAGTGCATCACGGCGTCGCCGGTCACCTGGCTCTGCCCGGCCAGGCGGGCATCGATCGCCGAATTCTGCCAGGCTGCCAGCATGGTCAGCAGCACGCCGCCGACGAAGGCGCCCAGCAGCAGGTTCAGGCGGCCGGGCTGGAACTGCCCGCCGATCGGGACGGCGCGCAGGTCGCCGCCGCTTTCCGCTGCCAGCGCCTCGCTCGCGCTGCGGCTGCGAAAGCCCCCGAGCCGGCGCGCGGCCGCGGTGGCCGAACCGCCCGCATCCAGGTGCGGCGCCGAAGGGGACTCGCCGGCCGGCGCCGGCTCCAGGGCGGCGTCGCCCTTCGCGAAGAAGTTCGTGGTCAGTTTCGAAGCGAATCCCATTGCTGCTCCCTGTTTCCTGCTGTGAGTGTGTTTGTTGTTAGCGTGCGACTTGGAGGAAACGCTCTTCCCGCACCAGCGCCGCGAGCGACAGCGGCGTCCAGGTGTTGCCGTCGGCATCGCGCAAGGCATCCCCCACGCGTTCCATCGCGCTGGCCTGGCGCAGTCCGTAGACGTTCGAAGCCAGCAAGGCGCAGTTGAAGCCAAGATGGGGTGCGAACACCACCAGGCGCGGCGTCGCGGCGCCATCGGGCGCTGCTTCCTCGCCCAGGTAGCGCGCCAGGTCGATCACGCCCAGCAGGCTGCCGCGCACATTGGCCAGGCCCAGGTACCAGGGCTGGGTCAGCGGGACGGCGGTCAGGGGCGGGGGTGCGACGATCTCGCCGGCCTCGAGCAGGTCGACCAGGTAGCGCGTGGCGCCGATCGCCAGGCCCAGCTGGCCGGTGCTGGCGCCGGCGCCGGTTTTGGCCGCCTGCATCTTTTCCAGCAGCTGCTCCTGGTACAGGCGCAGGCGGGTACGGCGCGCCGCGGGATCGCGCCGGCCGCCCTCTTCACTCTCGCCGACGTCGTCCGCCGCGACCGTCATGCGCTCACGCCGCCGGCAGTCGCCAGGGCCGCGATGCTGGCCAGCAGGCGCTCGGGATCGACCGGCTTGACCAGGTAGTCCTTCGCGCCCTGACGCAGGCCCCAGATACGGTCGGTTTCCTGGTTCTTGCTGCTGCAGATGATGACCGGCAGCGCCGCCAGCTCCGGGTCGCGCGCGATGGCGCGCGTGACCTGGAAGCCGTTGGCGCCCGGCATGACCACGTCCATGAGGATCAATTCAGGACGTTCGGCGCGGATGCGCTCGATCGCTTCGTCGCCGTTCACGGCGGTGCTGACGGCAAAGCCGTTCTTCACCAGGATGTCGGTCAGGTACAGGCGTTCGGTCGGGGAATCGTCGACGATGAGGATCTTGTTGATGGCCACTTACGGCTCCGGCTCGGTAGATAGGTCAGGCCTGGGACATGGCATGCTCGCGCACGGCCGCCAGCAGGCTGTCTTTGGTAAAGGGCTTGGTGAGATAGGCGCTGGCGCCGACCATCGCGCCGCGCGCGCGGTCGAACAGGCCATCCTTGGACGACAGCATCAGGACCGGCGTCGCGCGAAAACGCGCGCTCTTCTTGATCAGGGCGCAGGTCTGGTAACCGTCCAGGCGCGGCATCAGGATGTCGCAAAACACCAGCGCCGGATGATGGTCGTTGATCTTGGCCAGGGCGTCGAAGCCGTCGTCGGCCAACACCACCTGGTAACCGGCCTGGTTCAGGAAAATCTCGGCGGAGCGGCGGATCGTGCTGCTGTCGTCGATTACCATGATGGTCAGGGCCGTGGATTGCGGCGATGTCGTCATTTTCGTTTCACTTCGGCTTGAAGCGCCACGATAGCACAGCGCATCTTTCTTGTGCGCAAAGTGTTGCAGGGAGTCAACTATTGCGTAATATGGCATCCCGAGAGTGGACGAGATGCCATTGGCAAGCTGATCACATTGTGATCTTTATTGCATGAATCGGGGTTCAGATCATCGTCATTTCGAAGTCGTCCTTGCGCGCGCCGCACTCCGGGCAGGTCCAGTTCATCGGAACGTCGGCCCAGCGCGTACCGGGAGCGATGCCATCGTCTGGCGAACCGGTAGCCTCGTCATAGACCCAGCCACAAATCAGGCACATCCAGGTCTGGAAAGGCGCGGTGGATTCGGTACTCACAGTATTGGTCCTTGTATCTAGTAAAATGTGGAATCGGAATCCGGCATCTTAATCTACCCGACGTGCAAAACCAAACGTTCCCCCTCATCCTGAGCTTCGGCGTCTGCGATCCCGTCGGCGCCATCGGCGTGCAGGCCGATTGCGCCGCATTCGCCGCCCTCGGGTGCCACGGGCTGTCGGCCATCGCCGGCCTCTTGGTCTCGGACAGTGCACGCATCGAGAATATGTACGAGCTCGACAGCGACTGGATGGCCGAGCAGGCGCGCACCCTGCTGGAAGACATGCCGATCGCCGCCTTCAAGGTCGGCGCCGTCGGCTCGGCCCTGCACCTGGCTGCGATCGCCGAGATCGTGTCCGACTACCCGGATGCGCCGCTGGTCCTCGACCCCTTCCTGTCGGCCCTGCCCGACGCCGGCCTGGGCGACGAGGAAATGCTGTCCGCGCTGCGCTCGATCCTGGCGCCGCAGGCCACCGCCCTGATCCTGTCGCAGTCCGAACTGGGCCGCATGGCCGAACTGTGGCGCGATGGCGCCGAGGGCAAGGACGGCGACTTCGAGGAAGACGTGGCCGAGCTCACCTCGAGCGGCCTGCATTACGTGCTGGTGACCGGCAGCCGCGACGAACACGGCGCCTGCTCGAACCGCCTGTACGACGCCAGCGGCGAAGTCGCGCGGGTCGACTGGCAGCACCTGCCCGGCCCCTTCCTGGGCGCCGGCAACACCTATTCGGCCGCCTTCACCGCCTGCCTGGCGCGCGGGATGGATGCGCCGCAGGCACTGGCGCTGGCCCAGGAATACACCACCGGCGCACTCGAACATGCGCAGCGCTTCGGCATGGGCAAGTTCATTCCCAGTAAATTCTTCCGTCCCTAGGCGTTCTGCGCTGGGACGGGTTCTTTCCAATCACGAAGCAGCTATCATGACCACTGAACAATCCACCTCGCGCAACGACACCCTGTTTGCCCGCGCCCAGCAATCGACCCCTGGCGGCGTCAACTCGCCGGTGCGCGCCTTCCGCTCGGTGGGCGGCACCCCGCGCTTCATCGAGCGCGCCAAGGGCCCGCATTTCTGGGACGCCGACGGCAAGCGCTATATCGACTACATCGGCTCCTGGGGCCCGGCCATCCTCGGCCACGCCCGTCCTGAGGTGGTCAAGGCGGTGCAGGCCGCGGCCGAGAATGGCCTGTCGTTCGGCGCGCCGACCGAGGGCGAGATCGAGATCGCCGAGGAAATCTGCCGCCTGCTGCCGTCGATCGAACAGGTGCGCCTGGTCTCGTCGGGCACCGAGGCGTGCATGAGCGCGCTGCGCCTGGCGCGCGGCGCCACCGGCCGCGACAAGATCGTCAAGTTCGAGGGCTGCTACCACGGCCACGCCGACTCGCTGCTGGTGAAAGCCGGCAGCGGCCTGCTCACCTTCGGCAACCCGACCTCGGCCGGCGTGCCGGAAGACTTCGTCAAGCACACCCTGGTGCTCGACTATAACAACGTCCCGCAGCTGGAAGACGCCTTCGCCTCGATGGGCGACACCATCGCCTGCGTGATCGTGGAGCCGGTGGCCGGCAATATGAACCTGATCCGCGCCACCCCTGAATTCCTGCAGCGCATGCGCGAACTGTGCACCGAACACGGCGCGGTGCTGATCTTCGACGAGGTGATGTGCGGCTTCCGCGTGGGCCTCGAAGGCGCCCAGGGCATGTACGGCATCACCCCCGACCTGACCGCACTGGGCAAGGTGATCGGCGGCGGCATGCCGGTGGCGGCCTTCGGCGGACGCGCCGACCTGATGCAGAAGATGGCCCCGATCGGCCCGGTGTACCAGGCCGGCACGCTGTCGGGCAATCCGGTGGCGGTGGCGGCCGGCATGACCACCCTGAAGCTGATCCAGGAAGACGGCTTCTACGAGCAGCTGACGGCGACGGCGGATCGCCTGGTGACGGGGCTGACGGCGGCGGCCCAGGAAGCGGGCATCGATTTCTGCGGCGACTCGGTGGGCGGCATGTTCGGCTTCTACTTCTCGAAGGACGTGCCGGGCAGTTATAGCGAAATGATGGCGGGCGACAAGGAACGCTTCAACCGTTTCTTCCACGGCATGCTGGAAGAAGGCGTGTACTTCGCGCCGGCCATGTTCGAAGCGGGGTTTGTGTCGATCCAGCACGATGATGCGGTCATTGACGAGACGATCGAGGCGGCGCGCCGCGTGTTCAAGCGGATCGGCTAAGCATTATTGTTGGCCCTCGCACGTCGTTATCTCCACTGGAGATAACGACTTCCCGCGCAGGCGGGAACCTAAGTTTCTTGCCCTACCACTGAAGCGAATGCTGGTGGCGGCGCTAGTGACTTGGATTCCCGCCTGCGCGGGAATGACGTTGCAGAGGCCACTGGCAGAAAAACTGCCGCGCATTCCCACGCCTTACTTCAACCACCCCCGCCGGCGGAAGTACAGCAGCGGCGCCACCGCGCTGGCCGCCATCAGGGCGATCGCGAACGGATAGCCGAAGCGCCAGTTCAGTTCCGGCATCAGGGCGAAGTTCATGCCATACAGGCTGGCGATCAGGGTCGGCGGCAGGAAGGCGACCGAGGCCACCGAGAAGATCTTGATGATCTTGTTCTGGTTGATGTTGATGAAGCCGACGGTGGCGTCCATCAGGAAGTTCACCTTGTCGAACAGGAAGGACGTGTGGCCGTCGAGCGACTCGATGTCGCGCAGGATCTGGCGCGCCTCCTCGAACTGGTCGGAATTGAGCAGCCGGCCGCGCATCAGGAAGCTGACCGCGCGCCGGGTGTCCATCATATTGCGGCGGATGCGGCCGTTCAAGTCTTCCTCGTGCGCGATCGCGTTCAGCGCGGCAGCCGCGTCATTGTCGGTGAATTCCTTCTGCAGCACGCGGGTCGAGACTTCCTCGAGGCTTTCGTAGATGCCTTCCAGCGCGTCGGCCGAATACTCGGCGTCGGTCGCGTACAGGTCGAGCAGCACGTCCATATAGTCTTCGATCGAGCCGGGCCGCGAACGCGCGCGCATGCGCACCAGGCGGAACACGGGCAAGTCGTCGTTATGGACCGAGAACAGGATTTTGCCGGACAGGATGAAGGCCACCGTGACCACCCGCGACGGGCCGTCTTCTTCTTCGAGCAAAAAGTCGGTGCGCAGGTGCAGGTCGCCGTTTTCGGCCTCGTAGTAGCGCGCCGAGGCTTCGATGTCCTGCACTTCGTCCTCGCCCGGCAGGGTGACGCCATACTTGGACTTGACCCAGGTGCGCTCTTCTTCGTCCGGATCGGTCAGGTCGACCCAGACCGGCGCGACGTTTTCCAGGTCTTCCCGGGAAGCGATCGTTGCCTGGTTCAGGCGGCCATTCTGTAGGACAAATACGTTGATCATGCGCTGGGTCTCGTTCGCTGTTCTTGCAAATCTTTGGCCGGGTCGGAAAGTAGCGCAAGTGTAACCGTTCGCCGTGCACTGAGCCAACTCAGTAACGAGAATTTCGCGTCAAGGCACCTCGGCGAAACGCATCTGGCGCATGATCGCGTTGGTGCGGCGCTGCAGGTAATTGGTCGAGCGGTGCTTGTCGTAGTAGCGCGGATTGGGCAGCATCACCGCCAGCCGGGCGGCCTGGGCCTGGCTCAGGTTGGCCGCCGAGGTCTTGTAGTAGTAGCGCGCAGCAGCTTCCGCGCCGAACACGCCGCGGCCGAATTCGACCACGTTCAGGTAGAGCTCGAGGATGCGTTCCTTGCTCATCACCGTCTCGAGCATGAAAGTAATCACCATTTCCTGCCCCTTGCGCACATAGCTGCGCGAGCCGGACAGGAACAGGTTCTTGGCCAGTTGCTGGGTGATGGTCGAGCCGCCGCCGACCACCTTGCTGCGCCGGTTGTTGCGCTCATAGGCGCGTTCGATCGCTTCCCAGTCCACGCCGCCGTGGACGCTGAAGTTGGCGTCTTCCGAGGCCACCACCGCGCGCTTCAAGTTGCGCGAGATGCGCTCATACGGCACCCACTGGTGCTTGAGGGCCGCGTTCGGATTCTTTTCGCGCAACTGGGACAGCTGCTCGCGCATGAAGCTGGTCGAGCCGGGATTGAACTGGGAATACCAGCACACCATGGCGAAGAAATACAGCTGGACCAGCAGCACCAGCAGCAGCGGGGCCAGGAAGATCCACTTGATCCAGCGGCGCCGCGTCGGCGCGGCCTTGCGCGACTTGGCCATGGTCAGCCTGCCTGGCGCATCGCGGCCAGCACGCCGTCCGTCTCCGGCCGCACGCCGCGCCACAGCAGGAAGGCCTCGGCCGCCTGCTCCACCAGCATGCCCAGGCCGTCGCGCACATTTGCGCCGTGGCGCGCGGCGAATGCCATGAACACGGTCGGCTCCTTCCCGTACATCATGTCCAGCGCCAGCACGCCGGGGCCGAATACCGCCGCCGGCACCGGCGGCACGTCGGCCGCCAGGCTGGCCGAGGTGGCGTTGATGACCACGTCGAAGCCGCCCTCCACGTCCTGGAAACCGCTCACCGCCAGCCGGTCGGCGTGCGCCGCGAAATCGGCCGCCAGCCGTTCGGCGGTCGCCAGGGTGCGGTTGGCGATGACGATCTGGCGCGGGTTTTCCATCAGCAGCGGCAACAGCGCGCCGCGCGCGGCGCCTCCGGCGCCCAACAAAAGGATGCGCTTGCCGGCCAGCGGCACGCCGGCATTGCGCACGATGTCGGCCACCAGGCCGGGGCCGTCGGTGTTGTCGCCGACGATCTCGCCCTGGTCGAAAATCAGGGTGTTCACGGCGCCGGCGGCCTGGGCGCGCGGCGCCAGCCGGGTCGCCAGCCGCGCCGCGTCGAGCTTGAACGGCAAGGTGACGTTGGCGCCCCGATAGCCTTCGGCGACCAGGCGCCGCACGGTGGCCTCGAAGCCGTCGGGCGGCGCCAGGCAGCGCTCGTATAGCAGGTCGTGGCCGGTCTGCAGCGCGTAGGCGGCGTGGATCTGCGGGGATTTGCTGTGGGCGATCGGATTGCCGATGACGCAATAGCGGTCGCTCATTTGGCGGCTTCTCCAAGGGTTGCCTGCATCTTGTCCTCACGGGTGAAACGGAAACGGGTGAACACTTCCCACAGGTCGTCCTTGCCTTCGGTGCGCATATTGGCCGGGAAGGCGCCGAACGGGGCCGAGCGGCGCACGATCTCGAGCGCGGCCTTGTCGAGGGCCGGGTTGCCCGAGCTGCGCTCGACGCGCGGGCCGCCATCGCCCAGGTACAGGGTGCCGTCCTGGAACACGGGGATATAGACCACCAGGTCGCCGTACAGCTTGCGACCCGCCTGCTGCGGGAAATTCAGCGTGCCGACTTCCTCGATGCGCTTTTGCATCGTCTTGTAATACAGCGCGTAGCCGACCTGGCGCGTGCTGGGCGTGATTTTCGTGCGCTTGGGGCGGCGGTTTTCTTCCTCGATGCGCTCGAAGATCTCGGCGCTGGTGCGCGAGATGGCGCGCGTGGTGTCGATGTTGTCGGCACCCTGGCGGGTGGGATCCGGCTTTTCGCGCTCGGTGACCGGCGGCGCGGTGAAATTGCCGCCGCCGCGAGCCCGTGTCAGCACGTTCTGCTGCAATCGCTCGAGTTCGGAGATGCGGCGCTGCAGGGCCTTGATGCTGTCGCCGTCCTCGACCTTGCGCAGGTCGGGCAGCGGCGACTTCGCTCGGCCAGCCTCGGCCGTGCCGCCGCCGTCCAGGTTGGCCTGCGCCAGCGCGTCGGCCTTGGCTGGCGCCCGGTCGTGCTTGGCATTGACCAGCACCACTTCCAGTCCGGGATCGGCCGGCTGGTGGCGGAAAGCCTCCGGCGCGGCGAACCGCAGCGCCAGCAGGCCCGCGTGGGCTGCCACCGATACGGCCAGGGCGATCATCAGGGGACGGTTTTGGAGGAAAGACTTCACGCGCTACGGGTGGCCTAGTGAGGCAATTGAATCAGAGAATTGACCAATTCTAACCCGGCAGGAACGGTTGAGGGAGGTTGAAAACGTGAAGGACCGGGAACGTGGTCGGTTCGATAACGCTTAGTGGCTAAAGACTCGGGCGTTTTTTCCAAACTTCGGACGCATCAATGCTGCAAGTCAGGCAAAAACAGCCGACAATCAAATTTGGAGGATGAAAATTTAAACAAATATGTTTAAAAATCCACTTGCGCTCTCACTCAAACCTGTCTAACTTAGACGTGTCGAAGCACACTGGGGACACGCGGTGAAACAGAGCGAGTTCGTCAGGTGGCTGAGCTTCAAGGCGCGACGTTCAAGGATGGCGCCAACCACTTGAAGGTCTACCTGAACGGGCAGCAGACCATCCTGCCTAGGCACCCGAGCAAGGAACTCAAGACAGGCCTTGTCGAGGGCGTAAAAAAGCAGTTAAAGCTCAAGTAATACACGCGATTAAGTCTTTGCCCCGTAGCACCGTACCACAGTAAATTAAATGCAAGCCATGGAGTGTGTGTATGAAATACCCTGCAACCTTCACCCCAGCCGACGAAGGCGGATTCGTCGTCACGTTCCGAGATATCCCTGAGGCGATTGCCCAAGGCGACGATGAGGATGAGTCGATCAAGGAAGCGCAAGATGCGCTCGTCACCGCGATGGACTTCTACTTTGAGGACAGCCGCCTTGTACCCGCGCCTTCGAAAGCACGCAGAGGCGAGCGCTTGGTCGCGCTGCCATTGAGCGTGTCGGCCAAGGTGCTGTTGCTGAACGCGATGATCGAGCGCCAGGTCGGCCCGTCCCAGTTGGCCCGCCTCATGGGCATCAAGCCGCAGGAAGTGAATCGCATTATCGACCTGGGCCATAACACGAAGATCGATACCGTCGCGAACGCGATGGCCGCGCTCGGACGCGAGCTGGATGTCGTTGCCTTCTAGTGACGGTTAGCGGCGGGATCATCCGGCGCGAAATCGGCACAGATAACCATCACCGCGTCGCGGGTGACCCGCCAACCCTACGAAGCCGACGCCGGCGCCGGCTGCGGCGCATCCCCGGTATCGACCGCCGCTACCGCACCTTCGGCCTCGACCACCTCGGCCACCGCCGCTTCGCCGGTGTCCGCTTCTTCCTCGTAGTCGAGCGATGCATCCGGTTCGGCCGACGCCACCTCGAGCAGGCGCGCTTCCAGGTTCAGCTCGATCTCGTCCCAGCGCACGATGTCGAGTTTCACCTGGGCGCCGCGCGCCACCTGCGGCATGCCGGTCAGGCGCACCACCAGCGGCACGTCGACCAGGCGCACCAGCTCGTCCTTGAGCACGACGGCCTCGGCCTGTTTCACCTGCTCTTGCGCCAGCCAGCGCAGGCACCAGTAGCGCTCCATATTCTGCTGGAAGTCGTTATAGGCCGAGTACGCAGCGTCGAAGCTCGAGACGATCGCGAACAGGGTCGCGTCGCGGTGCTTGAACGGCGCCACCAGCGGCGCGGTCACGCCGTGCTCGGCGGCGGCCAGGATCTGCCACTGGTTGACCAGGTCGGTGTAGCGGCGCAGCGGCGAGGTGCTCCAGGCGTACTGGTCCACGCCCAGGCCCTGGTGCGGGGCCGCGTGCGTGACCATGCGCACCTGCATCTTGGCGGCCCAGCCGCCGGCGCCTGGCGTCTGCGAGCGGTAGATGCCCGGCACGCCCGAGTCGTGCAGCAGCTTGCCCCAGGTGCTGTTGGCGAAGATCATCAGCTCGGCCACGATCTTGTCCAGCGGCGCGCCGCGCTTGCGGCGCACGATCGAGACCACGTCGTCCTCGACGTAGAAATTGAAGTCGACCCGGTTCGCCTGCTCCGGCTTGAGGCCGAAGGCTTCGCGCTTCTTCATGCGGCCCGCTTCCAGCTGCAGCGCCCACTTCCACAGCAGGCCCAGTTCGTCCTTGTGCGGATAGTTGCCCTCGCCGCTCTCCAGCGTTTCTTCATTGACCACGTGATCGAGGTCGTTGTGGCGCAGATTGTTCTTGATCGGCACGCGCTCGGCGCGGGTCGTGGTCGACTTGACGCTCCAGTCGCTCGGATCGAGCACGGCGTACAGCGACAAGGCCGGGCAATCGTTGCCCTCGGCCAGGGTGAAGGCATTGACCACCTCGTCCGGCAGCATGGTGATCTTGTCGCCCGGCATATACACGGTCGACATGCGCGCGCGGGCGATCTTGTCGATCGCGTCGTCCGGGCGGATGCCCAGGCCCGGCGCGGCGATGTGGATGCCGACCTGCACGTTGCCGTCGTCCAGGTGCACGACCGAGAAGGCGTCGTCGATCTCGGTGGTGGTGACGTCGTCGATCGAGAAGGCGGCAACATTGGCCAGCGGCAGGTCGCCCGGCGCTTTCGGGATCTCCACTGGCGCGAAACCGGCGCCGCGCGGGAAGTGCTCGAACAGGAAGCGGCCCATGTGCAGCTCCTTCGGCGAGGCCAGGCCGCCGACGTCCAGCATCAGGCGCGGCGCGCTGGTCTGCAGTTCGTTGGCGGCCGTCTCGAATGCCTTGTATTCGATGGTGTTCTTGTCGGGCTTGAACAGCAGCTGGTGCACGATCTGCTGCATCGAAGCGGGCAGCTTGCCCGCTTTCAGCTCTTCCACATAGCCGGCCTGGACGATGGCCTGCTGCTTTTTCTTTTCGATACCGGCCAGCGCCGCCTTCAGCGACTGTTCCGGCGCTGCCTTGTAGCGGCCACGGCCCTTCTTGTAGAAATAGATGGGCGAGCCATGCAGGGCCAGCACCAGGCCGGCGGCTTCGTGCGGCAGCGGCGCGTGGCCGAAATATTCGGCGCCCAGCTCGGCGAAACCGAATTCTTCTTCGCCTGCGACTTCCCACAGGAAATCGAGATCGACCTCGGCGACGATCGCCTTGGCCGCGTCCAGCAGGGCTTGCGGCTCGGGCTTCTCGAACTGCAGCAGCACGTCGCGCGTCTTGACCTTGGTGCGCTTACCGCTCGGCATCTCCACCTGATAGGCCTCGCCCGCTTGCGACAGGATGGCGCCGACCTTGAAGTCGCCCGATTCCTCGAAAAATACGTTCATAGTTAAGTAATGTTCTTCATGGTTGCGGCCGCTCTCAGACTCAGCACCGCGGGCAAGAATACCTCGGTGACCAGGAGCAGGCCTTGACGGCGGCGATAGACGCAGCGCCGCGCGTAATAAATGTTCGTGTCAGTGTCGCCTGGCTTGCCGAGCGCCGCGTGCGCACGGCGCACCAGTGGATGGTCGGCAGACAGACGCGCAAATTCCAGTTGCCCACGTCGCACCAGCGGATCGTAGAACAGCGTGGAGCCCAGCGAGCGCTCGCCCAGCGCCGAGAACAGCGGCCAATCGGTGGCGTCGCAATCCATCGGCACCACCGTGTGGGCGAATACCACCGGCTTGCCATCGCACTCCAGCAGCACTTCGCGTTCCCACGCCCGCTGGGGACGCGCCAGGCCAATCGCCTGCGCCTCGTCCGCCAGGCAGGTGGCGCTGCGCTGGTGCAGGCGGCGCACCCGGAACACGGCGCTGCAGGACACCAGGCGCGCCGTCAGCGAACCTTGTGTGAGCAGCCAGTCGTGCATGCCTTCCGGCGCGCGCACCGCGCGCGCATGCGGCTGCCACGCAGCCAGGCGTAAAGACTTGCCCTTCACTGCGCCGCGTCCACCGGGCCAAAGCCGCAGAACGCCAATACCTCATCCACATACTGCGCGAATTCCGGGATCGCATGGTCGCTGCCCTCGATCACGTGCTGGCGCGCCCCGGCATAGTGGGCCACCATATCGCGGTAGTCCAGCACTTCGTCGCCGGTCGCGGCCAGCAGGAAGTAACGCTCCGGCCGGGTGATCCGCGCCACGCGCAGCGCCTGCAACTCGCCGATGTACTCCTGGCGGAATTCGAACGGTTCGTCGGAGTGCCAGGCGGTGGTCACGCCGACATGCCTCTCAAGGTTGCGCGTCGGGTCGACCGAAGGATTGATGACGGCCGCGCGCACGCCCAGGCGTTCGGCCAGCCAGCATGCATAAAATCCGCCCAGCGAAGAGCCGACGATCGTTAGATTATCCGGCGCATATCGTTCGGCCAGCGCCAGCGCGAGGTCCATCGCCGCCTTCGGCGACGCTTGCAGCTGCGGGCAGATCAGGCGCTCACCCAGCCCTGCCTGCTCGAGCTTTTCCTGCACCACGCGCGCCTTGAACGAGCGCGGCGAGGAGCGAAAGCCGTGCAGGTACAGCAGGTACGGGGCCGAACTCATGGCGCCAGCGCGTCCAGCAGTTTCTGGTGCACGCCGCCAAAGCCGCCGTTGCTCATCACCAGGATGTGGTCGCCCGGCTGCGCCTGCTGCACGATGGCCTGCACCATATAGTCGATCTGGTCGAAGCTGTGCGCGATCTTGCCCAGCGGTTTCAGGGCGTCGGCCAGCGACCAGCCCAGCGCCTGCTGGCTGCCGAAGCCGAACACCAGGTCGGCATCCTTCAGGCTGCCCGGCAGCGCATCCTTCATGGCGCCCAGCTTCATCGTGTTCGAGCGCGGCTCGAGCACGGCCAGGATGCGCCCGCCCGTTCCCAGTTTTTGGCGCAGGCCGCCGACCGTGGTGGCGATCGCCGTCGGATGGTGGGCGAAGTCGTCGACCACGGTGATGTTATTGACCACGCCGCGCACTTCCATGCGGCGCTTGACGTTCTGGAAGCGCGCCAGCGAGTCGATGGCCTGGGCGGTCGGTACGCCGACGTGGCGCGCGGCGGCGATCGCGGCCAGCGCGTTCGAGCGGTTGTGCTTGCCGCTCAGGTCCCAGTGCACGGTGCCCTGCAGCTCGCCCTTGAACAGGACGTCGAAGCTGGCGCCGCCCGGATGTTCGACCATCGCCCAGTCGACGCCGTCGGCCGAACCGAAGCTTTCCTTGTCGCTCCAGCAGCCGCGCTTGAGCACGCGGCCGATCGACGCTTCGTCGCCATTCACGACCAGCCGGCCCACGCCCGGCACGGTGCGCACCAGGTGGTGGAACTGGGTCTCGATGGCGCCGATGTCGGGGAAGATGTCGGCGTGGTCGTATTCCAGGTTGTTCAGCACCGCGGTCTTGGCGTGGTAGTGCACGAACTTGCTGCGCTTGTCGAAGAAGGCGGTGTCGTATTCGTCGGCCTCGATCACGAAGAAGTCGCTCGGCTGGTCGCCATGCAGGCGCGCCGAGACGCCGAAATTCATCGGCACGCCGCCGATCAGGAAGCCAGGCGCATAGCCCGCGTCTTCCAGGATCCAGGCCAGCATCGAGGTGGTCGTGGTCTTGCCGTGCGTGCCGGCCACGGCCAGCACCCATTTTTCGCGCAAGATGTGTTCGCCGATCCACTGCGGGCCCGAGACATAAGGCAGGCCGCGGTTCAGGATCTCTTCGATCAGCGGATTGCCGCGCGTCATGACATTACCGATCACATACAGGTCGGGATCCAGCGCTACCTGCTCCGGGCCATAGCCCTGGATCAATTCGATCCCCTGGGCTTCCAGCTGGGTGCTCATCGGAGGATAGACGTTGGCATCGCAACCGGTCACGCGGTGGCCCGCCTCCTTGGCCAGGACGGCCAGGCCGCCCATGAAGGTGCCGCAGATGCCGAGGATATGAATGTGCATGGAGAGAATGTCTAGCCAATAATGAATGGACGAATACGCGATTCTACCCGAGCCGCTGTCATTTTCCGTTCAAGAGTATGATCCCAGGCATGATGCCGAATCTGAACAACGATCTCCTCCAGTTGCGTAACGAGATCGCCCTGTCCGCTGCGCGCATGATCGCGCAGGACGGCGCCGATCTCGATACCGCCCGCCGCAAGGCCGCCCGCCAGGTGCTGGGCGTCACCCCACCTAAACCGAATATGCTGCCCGACGACGGGCAGATCGAGGACGAGGTGCGTAAATACCTGGCCCTGTTCGGCGGCGCCGCCCATACCGAACGCCTGGCGCACCTGCGCGCCACCGCGCTGCAGGTGATGGAAGCGCTGGCCGACTTCCATCCCTATCTCACCGGCGCCGTCCTCAACGGCACCGCGGGCGAGCATGACCACATCCACCTTCAGTTGTTCGCCGACAGTGCCAAAGAGGTGGAAATCTACTTGCTCAACCGCAATGTTAATATCGACATTTCGGAAACCCCGCATTTCAAGGGGGGCCGCCATGCCGCGGTCGAGACCGTGACCTTCCCCTGGATGAAGGAAACGGTGCATGCCGAACTGTATGAGTATCAAGACCTGCGCGGCGCGCTCAAGCCGCGCGCCGACGGCCGTGTGCAACGCGTCGACATCGGCGGCCTGCGCGCGCTGATCGCGGCGGACGACAAGAGTGAACCCAGTGAAAGCTGAAGAATGAACAAGAAACATCTGGCCGCGTATGCGGCAGTCGCCGCACTGTTCGGCGTGATGGGCGCCCTGGTGGCGGTCTACAAGAAACCGGCGACCGTGGCTCCGGCGACTGTCGCCCACGACGGCCAGGTCACCAACCCGGCCATCAACCTGTATGCACAATCGCTCAACGACCTCGAAGGCAAGCCGCAGCCGCTGGCCCAGTGGAAGGGCAAGCCCTTGCTGGTCAATTTCTGGGCCACCTGGTGCGGTCCCTGCGTGCGCGAGATGCCCGAACTGATGCACCTGGCGAGCGAGGATGGCGGCAAGCGCTTCAACGTGATCGGCATCGGCATCGATTCGCCCACCAATATGAGCGAGTTCGCCGCCAAGATGAATGTCACCTATCCGCTGTACGTGGGCGGCATGGGCGGCACCGAGCTGTCGCGCGGGTTCGGCAATACGAATGGCGGCTTGCCGTATACGGTATTGATCGGCGCCGACGGCCAGGTGATCAAGACGTATCTCGGCGAACTGAAGTTCGACGAATTGCGCGCCGACCTTGCAAAGTTGGGCTCGTGACCCGGGCAAATTGCGAACGGTCGTACGATTATAACTGCTGCCAATTCCTCCTATCGACCGGCAATTTTACCGCTTGCCAATAGCTGAGCTAGGCGGCACAATGCCTGACTTTCGGGCAACCAGACACTCACCATGGCGAAAAAGCTCCTGCTGCTGAACGGCCCCAACCTCAATTTATTGGGGACGCGGGAACCGGCGGTGTACGGAACGGCCACACTGGCCGACATCGAGCAGGCGGCAGTCGCACAAGCCCAGGCAGCTGGCGCAGCACTGGAACACTTCCAGAGCAACCATGAGGGAGCGTTGATCGACCGTATCCATGCCGCGCGCAGCGAGGGCGTGGATTTTATCGTCATCAACCCTGGCGGCCTGACCCATACCAGCGTAGCCCTGCGCGATGCGTTCGCCTCGGTGGCCATTCCCTTCGTGGAGGTGCATATTTCGAATATCCACCAACGCGAGTCCTTCCGGCACCATTCTTATTTGTCGGGAATCGCGCGCGGCGTGATCTGCGGGCTGGGGACGGACGGATATCGGTTTGCCATCGACTTCGCACTTAAATAGCGTTAATCTACGTCAACTTCATGTAACAGCGGCCGTTCGACTATCCTGATGGTAGCGGCCTGCTCTCTAAAACGAATAATTCCAAGGGGTTTCACATGGATCTACGAAAACTCAAGACTTTGATCGACCTGGTCGCTGAATCGGACATCGCCGAACTCGAAGTGACCGAAGGCGAAAGCAAGGTTCGCATCGTCAAGTCGTCCGCAATCCCGCAGAACCAGATGGTCATGCTGCCGCACCAGGGCGTGCAGCAATACTCGGCGCCCGCGGCTCCTGCCGCCGCGCCAGCGCCGGCAGCCGCGCCGGCCGTCGCCGCCGAACCGACCGGCCACGTGGTCAAGTCGCCGATGGTCGGCACCTTCTACCGTTCGTCCGCGCCTGGCGCCGCCGCCTTCGTCGAAGTCGGCGCGAACATCAAGGAAGGCGACACCCTGTGCATCATCGAAGCGATGAAGCTCCTGAACGAAATCGATGCCGATGTCTCCGGCACCGTCACCAAGATCCTCGTGGAAAACGGCCAGCCGGTCGAATTCGGCCAGCCACTGTTCGTGATCGGCTGATCTGCTTCTCCAAGCCGGCCGCGCGCATGACGCGCCGCCGGCTAACCTCCATGACGTGTCCGGCGCCGCCTGTTGTTTCAGCCGCGCCGGTTTTCACTGAATACCGGACCTACCATGTTTGAAAAAATCCTCATCGCCAACCGTGGTGAAATCGCGCTGCGTATCCAGCGCGCCTGCCGCGAGCTGGGCATCAAGACGGTCGTCGTCCACTCCGAGGCCGACAAGGACGCCAAGTACGTGAAACTGGCGGACGAATCGGTCTGCATCGGACCGGCGCAATCGACCCTGTCCTACCTGAACATGCCCGCGATTATCAGCGCGGCCGAAGTGACCGACGCCGAAGCGATCCACCCGGGCTATGGCTTCCTGTCCGAGAACGCCGACTTCGCCGAGCGCGTCGAGAAATCGGGCTTCGTCTTCATCGGCCCGCGTTCCGACTCGATCCGCCTGATGGGCGACAAGGTCTCGGCCAAGCAGGCGATGATCCGCGCCGGCGTGCCGTGCGTGCCCGGTTCGGACGGCGCCCTGCCGGACGACCCGAAGGAAATCGTGCAGACCGCGCGCCGCGTGGGCTACCCGGTCATCATCAAGGCCGCCGGCGGCGGCGGTGGCCGCGGCATGCGCGTGGTGCATACCGAAGCCGCGCTGCTCAACGCCGTGCAGATGACCAAGACCGAAGCCGGCACCGCCTTCGGCAATCCGGAAGTCTATATGGAGAAGTTCCTGGAGAATCCGCGTCACGTGGAGATCCAGATCCTGGCCGACGAACATAAGAACGCCGTCTGGCTGGGCGAACGCGACTGCTCGATGCAGCGCCGCCACCAGAAGGTGATCGAGGAAGCGCCGGCGCCGGGCATCCCGCGCAAACTGATCGAGAAGATCGGCGACCGCTGCGCCGAAGCCTGCCGCAAGATCGGCTACCGCGGCGCCGGCACCTTCGAATTCCTGTACGAGAACGGCGAGTTCTACTTCATCGAGATGAACACCCGCGTCCAGGTCGAGCACCCGGTCACCGAGATGATCACCGGGATCGACATCGTGCAGGAGCAGATCCGCATCGCCTGCGGCGAGAAGCTGCGCTTCCGCCAGCGCGACATCATGCTGTCGGGGCACTCGATCGAGTGCCGCATCAATGCCGAGGATCCGTTCAAGTTCACCCCGTCGCCAGGCCGCATCACCGGCTGGCATCCGCCGGGCGGCCCTGGCATCCGTGTCGATTCGCACTCGTATGCGGGATACTATGTGCCACCTCATTACGACTCGATGATCGGCAAGGTAATTTCGTACGGTGCGACCCGTGAGCAGGCAATCCGCCGCATGCAAATCGCGCTCTCCGAAATGGTGGTTGAAGGTATCCTCACCAATATTCCGCTGCATCGCGAACTGATGGTCGACGCCCGCTTCATCGAAGGCGGCACCAACATCCACTACCTGGAGCAGAAGCTGGCCGCCAAGCCCGACCTGCCGAAGGAAACGGCGCTCGGCGCCAAATCGGAAGCCAAGGTACAAGAATGAGCTGGACTGAAGTCGTCATCGAGATCGCCCGCGACCACGCGGAAGCGCTGTCCGACGCCCTGATGGAAGCCGGCGCGCTGTCGGTGTCCGTCGAGGACGCCGATGAAGGCACCGAGGACGAAAAACCCCTGTTCGGCGAGCCGGGCATGGAGCCGACCGAGGCCGCATGGGACCACAGCCGCGTCGTGGCCCTGACCGACACCGACGCCGACCAGCTGGCAATCGTCACCGAGGCCGCGCAGGCGGTCAAGCTGGCCGTGGTGCCGGCCTTCACCACCCGCAAGGTCGAAGACGCTGACTGGGTGCGCCTGACGCAATCGCAGTTCGAGCCTATCCACATCGGCAAGAACATCTGGGTCGTGCCGAGCTGGCACGAAGCGCCAGATCCGTCCGGCCTGATCCTCGAACTCGATCCGGGCCTGGCCTTCGGCACCGGCAGCCATCCGACCACCCGCCTGTGCATGGAGTGGCTCGAGGCCCATCCTGCGCCGGGCAAGTCGGTGCTGGACTACGGCTGCGGCTCGGGCATCCTGGCGATGGTAGCCAAGAAGCTGGGCGCGCAAGACGTCGCCGGCGTCGACATCGATCCGCAGGCGATCGAATCGGCGCGCGCCAACGCCGAACGTAACAAAGTCGAGATCGACTACTACCTGCCCGACACCTTCGCTGCCTCCGGCAACGAGCGTCATGCGGGCGGCAAGTTCGACATCGTCGTGGCCAACATCCTGTCGAGCCCATTGAAGCTGATGGCGCCGATGCTGGCCGGCCGCGTGGCCGCTGGCGGTTCGCTGATCCTGTCGGGCGTGCTGGCGCGCCAGGCGGAAGAAGTCGCCGCCGCCTATGCACCTTTCATCAAGCTGGGCGTCTGGGCCGAGCAGGACGGCTGGGTTGCCCTTCACGGGACGCTCGGCCAGGACAGCGCGCCGCCGCCCCGCTCTGGCGGCTAGGCAGGCATGGCGCTCGCCACCCAATGCCCCCACTGCGGCACGCTGTTCCGCGTCGCCGCGGACCAGCTCAAGCTGCGTGGGGGCATCGTGCGCTGCGGCGCCTGCCAGCAGGTCTTTGACGGCAATACGGGGCTGGTCGACCTGAACGCCCCGCCGTCTTTTCCCCCATCCCCTCCGCCTCCTTCAGTCGCCGAACCGGCCATTGCGCCAGACCTTCCCGCGACCGACGACACCGAACAACCGATCTATACGCTCGAATTCGACCGTACGCTGTCGCCGTTCGGGATCCTGCCGCATGCCACCAACGACGGGCAGGCCACGGTCGATCTCGAGCCGGATACGGGCGCCGCGGTGGCCGAGCTACCGGTCGACGAAGAGATCGTGGCCGCCCCGCCGCCGGACGATGGGCGCGACGAGCCTGAGTCCGCCCCCGAGTCCGAACCCGCAGCGCGCCAGCCAGCGCCCGACGCGCCGCCGCTGCTGCTGCGCGAATCGGCCGGCGGCTCGCCGCCGATCGTCTCGCCTGCGCCTTCGCTGCCAGCGAAATCCCCGCGCGCACGCGCCGCCGACGCCCGTTCGCGCCGTTCCAAGCTGACCCCGACCCGGATCGAAGACACGCCCAAGCTGCGCGTGCCCGAGATCGACGAACCCGAGTTCGTGCGCCGCGGCCGCCAGCGCGAGCAATCGAGCAGGGCCATGCGCATCGCGATGATCGCCGGCAGCATCCTGCTGCTGCTGGCGCTCGCCCTGCAGGCCATGGTGAGCTTCCGCGACGTATTGGCCGCCCGCTATCCGGGCCTGCGTCCGGCCCTGGTCTCGACCTGCGCCCTGTTCGGCTGCCAGGTCGGGCTGCCGGCGCGGCCCGATGCGCTGGTGATCGAGACCGGAGAGTTGATTACCCTGGGCGGCAACGCCTATACCCTGAGCACCGTGCTGCGCAACGGCGGCGACCTGGCGCTGGCGTGGCCCAGCATCGAACTGACCCTGAACGACGCCGACGACAAGCCGCTGGTGCGGCGCGTGTTCGGTCCGCGCGACTACGTTCCCCAGCTTGCCGACTCCATCACCGGCTTCGGCGCGCGCGCCGAGCAGCCGGTCAAGATCCATTTCAGGCTGGAAGGACTCGAACCTTCCGGCTACCACATTGCCGTTTTCTACCCCTGAAGGCTGACCCCATGACCAAAACCGCCCTGATCTGCGGCTCGCTCGCATTCGACAAGATCATGCAATACCACGGCCGCTTCGGCGACACCCTGCTGGCCGACCAGCTGCACCGCGTGAACGTGTCGTTCCTGGTGCCGACCCTGCGCACCGAATACGGCGGCTGCTCGGCCAACATCGCCTACAACCTCCAGCTGCTGGGCGGCGAACCGCTGATCATGGGCACCCTGGGCATGGACGGCGGCGACTACCTTAAACGCATGCAGGAGCAAGGACTCCAGACGCGCGGCATCCGCACCATCGCCGACGCCTATACCGCGCAGTGCTTCGTCACCGCCGACCAGGACAACAACCAGATCAACGCCTTCCACCCGGGCGCGATGCAGTTCTCGCACGAGAACAACGTGGCCGACCAGGGCCAGCTGGCGGTGGCGATCATCTCGCCGGACGGCCGCGACGGCATGATCAAGCACGCACGCGACTGCGCCGAACTGAAGGTGCCGTTCATGTTCGATCCGGGCCAGCAGCTGCCGATGTTCTCGGGCGACGAGCTGATCACCTTCATCGGCCAGGCCAGCTACCTGGCGTGCAACGACTATGAATTCGAGATGGTGATGGACCGCACCGGTTTGTCCCAGGCCGATATCGCGGCGCGCCTGGACGCGCTGATCATCACGCGCGGCGCCGAAGGTTCCGACATCCACGCCGGTGGCGAGCACCATCGCATCCCGGCCGTGCAGGCAGCCAACGTGGTCGACCCGACCGGCTGCGGCGACGCCTACCGCGCCGGCCTGCTGTTCGGCATCACCAATGGCCTCGACTGGCCGACCAGCGGCCGCATCGCCAGCCTGCTGGGCGCGATCAAGATCGCCTCGCAAGGCGGCCAGAACCACAGCTTCACGCCGCAGGAATTCGACCAGCAGTTCGAGGCGGCGTTCGGCTTCACCTTCCGCTGATTTTCCCGCCTGCGCAGGATAAAAAAATGGCCCTGCGATGCAGGGCCATTTTGTTGTGGGGGTCGACGGTCAGAAGCCGAACACCTGCCTCAACACGAACAGCAGGATCTGGATCAGCACCAGCGCCACCAGCACCGACAGGTCAATGCCGCCGATCGGCGGGACCACGCGCCGGATCGGGCGCAGCACCGGCTGGTTCAGGGCGTGCACGAACGGCGCCAGCGGCGCGTTCGGGTTCACCCAGCTGAAGATCGCCTCGATGATCAGGAGCGCCATGAAGCCGTACAGGATCCAGTTCAGGAAGCGGTGCAGCGCATACAGCAGCACCATCTCGCCGCTGCCGCCTTGTAGCAGCAGGAGCGTGCTGGCCACCAGCACCACCAGGAAGGCGCCGATCAGGCTCGCCCAGTCGTAGCCCTTGGTGCCCGGCACCACGCGCCGCAGCGGCATCACCAGCCAGTCGGTAATGGTGTGCACGAACTGGCGGATCTGGTCGGGCAGGCGCACGCGGATGGCGTTCGTCCAGAAGCGCAGCAGCAGCACCCCACCCAGCAAGCCTGCGATGATATCGACGATAAACTGAAGAATGGACAGCACGGACTCTCCTCAAAAAAAAACCGCTGTGCGAACAATCACACAGCGGCATTGTGCCTGAAGCAGACCCGACTTGCCATGCGCACATGGTGCGCGGCAGGTTGGGCGTCGTCCGGTATTAAGGACGGCTGCTGGTCGGGAACGGCCAGGCGGTCGGCGCCAGCACGGTCTTTGCTGCAGGAGCGGCGCTTGGCGCTGCCGGAGCGGCCGCAGGTGCGGCTGCCGGTTGCGCGGCGGTGGTCGTCGCTGCCGGCTTGGCGGCCGGCTTCTTGGCCGCTGGCTTTTTCGCTTCCGGCTTGGCTTCGACCTTGGCGTCGGTCTTCACTTCCGGCTTGGTTTCGGCCTTGGTGTCGACTTTCGCTTCCGGCTTGGCTTCGGCCTTGGTCACGACTGCTGGCTTGACTTCTGGCTTTGCGGCAACGGTCTTGGTTGCTGCAGCTTTCACTGGTGCAGCTTTTTTAGCGGCTGGAGCAGCCTTGTTTGCAGCCGGCGCAGCTTTATTAGCGGCCGGCGAGGCTTTTTTTGCTGCGGGCGACGCTTTCTTCACAGCTGGTTTTGCGGCGGTTTTGGTGGCGGTCGCTTTTTTCGCTGCCGGTTTGGCGGCGGTTTTAGTCGCGGTCGCTTTCTTTACTGCCGGTTTTGCGGCGGTTTTGGTCGCAGTCGCTTTTTTCGCTGCCGGTTTAGCGGCGGTTTTGGTCGCGGTTGCTTTCTTTGCTGCCGGTTTGGCGGCGGTTTTGCTTGCGGTGACTTTCTTCGCTGCCGGTTTGGCGGCGGTTTTGGTCGCGGTCGCTTTCTTCGCTGCCGGTTTGGCGGCTGCCTTGGTGGCGGTCGCTTTCTTCGCTACCGGTTTAGCGGCTGCCTTGCTTGCAGTCGCTTTTTTGGCTGCAGGTTTAGCTGCGGCTTTGGTCGCGGTTTTAGCGGTCGACTTGGCGGCTGGTTTAGCGGCGGCCTTTTTCGCTGCCGGCTTGGCTGCTGGTTTAGCGGCGGCTTTCTTTGCTGCCGGCTTGGTTGCCGACTTAGTTGTCGACTTGGTTGCCGACTTAGCTGCTGGTTTAGCAGCGGCTTTCTTTGCTGCCGGCTTGGCTGCCGGTTTAGCGGCGGCTTTCTTCGCTGCCGGTTTAGCGACGGCTTTCTTCGCTGCCGGTTTAGCAGCAGCTTTCTTCGCTGCCGGCTTGGTTGCCGACTTAGCTGCTGGTTTAGCAGCGGCTTTCTTCACTGCAGGCTTTGCTGCCGATTTGGTCGCGGTTTTGGCCGTTGCTTTGGTAGCAGTGGTTTTGGTCGCGGCGGTCTTGGTAGCAGTAGCTTTCTTTGCAACAGGCTTAGCAGCGGTTTTCGCTGCCGGCTTGCTCACTGCCTTGGCTGCCGGCTTGGCGACTGCCTTGGTGGTGGTGGTCTTGGTCGCGACTTTCTTTGCGACTGGTTTCTCTGCTGCAGTCTTTGCATTCGACTTCGTCGTGGACGAAGGCGCGCTCTTTACTGCTGCCTTTGCTGCTGGTTTCTTAGCGGTTGCCATTCTTGTTCTCCTTCATCTGCGATGAGAAATACGCTCAAGGTTTAAAACCCGCCGGATCAAACCCGGCGAATTATTCATCGGACCAAAGCAAGCGTCGATTTAGGCCAATGAATCCGGCACCGGCTGAACTGCTGCAACTCCTCACAGTTGCAGCGCTTCAGCCAACGTCGACAGGTCACCGTTCCAGCGTTTCACATCGCTACCCTTGCGGGTGCGAAAAGAAAAAGCCGCCTTGCCTGAGCAATTGGTCAGACAAGCCGGCTTGTTCTTTTCGCTTCGCTTCCGTGCATACTGTTTGGTTCAGCGTCCTATTATTCGATCGATTTTGCCCGATGCCCGCGACAATATCACATCTTCTCGATTTGACAAATTCAATCACGTAAAGTACGCGCATTCTTTGTGAGCGCGCAACCGTGAATCGCAAAAAAAGTCGCGTGATTGGGACGGTGAATTGCGCACCAAAGCGCCAATCGGCGACATGCCCCGCATGCGCTGCCGCCTTTACCTATCGCATTTCAACTGATCGATAAGCTGGAATCACGCCGGCATCTTGCCTCCGCCAGCGGGCCGTATTCCAGTTTCCAGCGCCGCATGTCCGCAAAGCACCCGCCCACATACCACTGCATCTGAATCAACGTCATCCGAGTAAGTCTGGCTGTACGCGAAAGCTCACTTTCCTCACCCAATTACGCCAGTCGAAAGGACCATCCATGTCATCCCATTTGCTCCACGACAGTCCCTCAGCCGTCCCGGCACTCGGCCGCATCATGATGGCCATCATCTTCCTCTTCAGCGGCATCGAAAAGGTACTGGACCCTGGCCACACCATCGAGGCAATCCGCGCGGTAGGACTGCCCTTTGCCCATCTCGGCCTGGCCATTGCCGTCTTGCTTGGGCTGGGCGGCGGCGCCATGCTCGTCCTGGGCATCAGGACGCGCATGGTGGCGCTCGTCCTTGCGGTGTACTGCCTGGTCGCCGGTATCATCTTCCACAATCCGTTCGGCGGCATTGCGCAGGCCATCCAGCTGGTCAAGAACATCGCGATCGCCGGCGGCCTGCTGCAGGTGGCGGCATTCGGCGCGGGCCGCTACGCGCTCGACCGGATGCCGGGCGGGCGCGAAACCATCCACCGGGCGTAAGGCCATGCCACGCCGCAAGGAGTCGCCGGCCGCACGCATCCTCATCGGCGTGGGCGGCCTCGCCATCGCCGCTGCCGTCATCAGTGGCGCGACGCTCGCCTCCCGGCATGCGCTTGCACCGGAGCGCAGCACGGACGGCCCGGACTTCGATCCCATGCTGGCGAGTGCGATCTGCGCTTCCGGGCGCGCCGCGCCGCCGCTGCCGGCGCGTCAGGAGAACGCATTCGCCGTCAGCCGTCGCATTTCAGACGCTCGATGAACCAGCGCCCCGCCGGCCCCGGCGGCTGGTCCCGCATGAAGATCGCGTGCATCGAAAAGCCCGATCCGAGCACCGGATGCGTCTCGAGTTCGATGCGCACCAGCGCGCCGCTCGCCAGGTCTTGCTCGACCATATGCAGCGGCATATTCCCCCAGCCCAGGCCGGCGCGCAGGAAGGCGTGCTTGGCGCCGAGGTCGGCCAGGCGCCAGATGCGCGGCGACAGCACGCCGAAGTCGCGGCCCCGCGTCAGCGTCGAACGGTCGGTCAGCACCAGCTGCACGTAGTTCTGCGCTTCTGCGCGCATCACCGTGCCCTCGGTGCGCGCCAGCGGATGGCCGGGCGCGACCACGGTCGCCGCCTGCACGCCGAGCAGGTATTCCGAGGCGCATGCGGCCGGCACTTCCGGGAACGAACCGATCACCGCGATGCGGCACTGGCCATCGAGCAGCGGCTGCACCACGGCGCCGAGCGCCTCGACGTACAGGCGCAGCGGCGTCGATGGAAATTCGCGGTGGAAGGCCTGTACCGCCTCGGTCAGCTTCGCGATCGGATACATCACGTCGACCGCCACCGAGAGCTCCGGCTCCAGGCCCTCGGCCAGCATGCGCGCCTTCGCCTTGAACGCATCCATGCTGTCGGCCGCGTGGCGCGCCTCGGCCAGCAGGGCGCGTCCGGCCTCGGTCAGCTGCGGATAACGGCCCGAGCGGTCGAACAGCGCAAAGCCCACCTGCGCCTCGAGATTGGCCAGCGTGTGGCTCACCACCGACTGCGCGCGCCGCAGCTTGCGGCCGGCGGCGGAAAAGCTGCCCTCATCGGCTGCGGCAATGAAGGTGCGCAGCTGGTCCATGGACATCCCGTCAAGCATCCATCTACTCCATCGATAGTTGATATCGAATTATATAGGCTTCTTGGATCGATCAGATGGGTCTAAGATGATCTTCATGGACGCCGCACACGCAATGGCGTCAACCAAAACAACCATTGAAAGGAACGACCATGACCGCCAACGCCACCCACACCAGCCAATCCATCGTCCCCGCCATCGGCCGCATCCTGATGGCCACGATCTTCGTCTTCAGCGGCGTCGGCAAGGCGCTGGCGCCGGAGGGCACCCTGGGCTACATCCAGTCGGTCGGCCTGCCTTTCGCCTCGCTCGCCCTGATCGGCGCGATCGCCATCGAGGTCGGCGGCGGCGCCCTGCTGGCTCTCGGCTACAAGACCCGCCTCGTCGCGGCCGGCCTGGCGGCATTCTCGCTGGTGACGGCCTTCGTGTTCCATAACGCGATCGGCGACCAGAACCAGCTGATCCATCTGCTGAAGAACGTCGCGATGGCCGGTGGCCTGCTGCAGGTGGTGGCCTTCGGCGCCGGCGCCTGGAGCCTGGACGCCGCCGCCGGCCGCAAGGCCGCCCCGCTGGCAGCCTGAAGGTTCACAGGCCGAAGGGCCCGTACCAGTAAGTGATGTCGATGACGCCGCCACGCTTTGATACATAGGCCTGGCGCGTTTCGCAGTTGACGAACAGCGAGCGGTAGGTGCCATCCAGCTGGGGCGTCAGCAAGCCGGTCGGATGGCTACCGAGAGGAATCAGCAGGCCCTTCGAGTGCCCCTGCTTCGGATCG
The DNA here is from genome assembly GCF_057657035.1 of Massilia sp. Soil_C_3. Lineage (NCBI taxonomy): Bacteria > Pseudomonadati > Pseudomonadota > Betaproteobacteria > Burkholderiales > Oxalobacteraceae > Massilia > Massilia sp. Soil_C_3. Next base: position 396,568 of record NZ_JBDGJG010000006.1, on the reverse strand, counting down.
GTATTCGTGTTGAGCATGCCGGCCAGCTTGAACCCGCCCTGGCCGTCGCGCGCAACTGCGCGTTCGATCAGTCCGGCGCAGGCTGGGTCCGGTGGCGCATTCCGCACATACTCGGCCAGCACCAGCGGCGGCAGGACGACGGGTTCCGGCTGCCTCGAGGCACAGGCCCCGAGGGTGAGGGCAGGGAAAACCGCCAGCAAAATGACAGGGTGTCGCATGCGCCGCTCCAGATTGTGGGTCGACGCAGCGACCGCCGCGTCGATCCCATCCTAGCGCAAGCGCCGGTTCTGATCTAGCGTTTAGGGACGATACGCCACACTATGCCGCCGGCATCGTCCACCACCAGCAAGGCGCCGTCGGCCGCCACTTCGACCGCGGCCGGGCGGCCCCAGACGTCGCGGTCGCTGATCACCATGCCGCTCATGAAGTCCTGGTACTGCCCGGTCGGCACGCCATCCTTCATGAACACGCGCGCCACCTTGTAGCCGGTGCGCACGCCGCGGTTCCAGGAGCCGTGCAGCGCGACGAAGACCTCACCCTCGTACTCCTTCGGGAAGGCGTGCTTGGCGCCCTTCGGCGCATGGTAGACCACCATGCCCAGCGGCGCCGAGTGGGCCTGCAACAGCACGTCGGGGGTGATCGTCTTGCCCTTCAGGTCCGGACGGATGCCCTTCAGGCGCGGGTCTTCGTTGTCGCCGATGTAGTACCACGGCCAGCCGTAGAAGCCGCCCTGCTTCACGCGGGTCAGGTAGTCCGGCGGCAGGTTGTCGCCCAGCGCGTCGCGCTCGTTCACATTGCACATCACGTCGCCGGTGGCTGGATACACCAGCAGGCCGACGCAGTTGCGCAGGCCGGTCGCATAGGTGCGGCGGTTCTTGCCGTCCGGATCGAAGGCCATCACGGTGGCGCGGTCAGTCTCGACGCCCCACGAGCTGCCTACGCCATGCCGTTTTTCCCACTCGGCGATCGGCAGCGGTGGCTTCGGCCCGATGTCGGCGGCGACGTTGGTGGCCGAGCCGATCGACAGCAGCATCGTCTTGTCGTCCTTCGAGAACACCAGGGTGCGGGTGGTATGGCCGCCGCTGGTCTCGGACAGCTCGGGGATCACCACCTCGGCTTGCGCGCGCGCCTTCAGGTCGCCGTTGCGGTAGGGGATGCGCACCACCGAATTGACGTTGGCCACGTACAGGTACTGCGGGTTGGCGCCGGAAGGCCAGAACGCCATGCCGTAAGGACGCGACAGGCCGGTGGCGAACACTTCGGCGGTATCGGCCTTGTCGCCGTTCTTCGAGCGCAGCACCTTCACTTCACCGGCACCGGTCGCGGCCAGGAACACGTCGCCGTTCGGCGCACGCAGCGCCACGCGCGGCTTGTCGGCATCCTGGGCAAACACGCTCACCTCGAAGCCCGGCATCACGCTAGGGGTCGTGCCGTTCGGACGCGCCTGCACGCGCGGGCTGTTGCCGGCGCTGTCGGTGGCGAACGGTTTGGCCAGGTCGGTCGGCTTGATGTGGAAGACCTTGCCGGGCTGGGTGTCGTCCCAGGAGCCGGCGCGGTCCGCCGGCTTGGCGGCTGCGGCAGGTGCAGCCTTGGCGCCAGCAGGGCCTTGCAGGCTGGCCAGGTAGTCGATCAGCGCGGTGCGCATCTTCTGGTCAGGCAGGCCGACCGGCATCGTGGTGCCGGGCACGCGCTTGGCCGGGTCGAGCAGGAAGACGTCCAGTTCTTCGCGGGTCCAGACCAGACCCGCGGCGCCGGCCTTGGCCAGCGCGCCCGAATAACCGAAGCCGGGCACGCCGGCGGCCTTGCGGCCGACGACGCCGAACATGCCGGGACCGGCCAGCGGCGACAGCTTCGCATCGACCGTGTGGCAGCTGGCGCAGTTGTTCTGGAAGATGGTGCGGCCGGCGGTGATCTGCGGCGCGGAAGCGGCGTGAGCGACGGATACCGTCGCCAGGCTGGCGAGCATGAGGGCATGCAGCGTCAGGGTATTGGCTTGCAAGGTTGTCTCCTGGTCAGGCGTGAAAAATCGCCATCATAGGGCAAGTTATCCCCGCACAGGCATTTCATTCATCGAGCTATCGCCAGCCGCTCGCCATAGTCGCGCAGCAGCGCCGCGCGGCGCGGCCTGAAGCTGGCGCCGGTGGCCGCGACCGAGGCGATGCGGTCGGCGCGGAACATCCGGAAGTCGTCGCGCAGGCAGCAGCGCGCCAGCACCACCAGCATGCGGTCGAGGTAGACGATGGCGAGCGGCCAGATCGTGCGGCTGGTCGCGGCGCCATCGCGGTCTACGTAGTCGATCGTGAGCGCTTCCTCGCGCCAGCAGCAGGCGCGGATCAGCGCCATGTCGGGCAGGCGCGCGAAACGCTCGCTGAAATGGTGGACCCGCGACACAGCATGCAGCAGATGCTGCTGGCCCAGCGACGGCAGGGTCGCGGCCACCTTGGCCAGCACCGCCTCCGCCGCCGCGACGAGCTGCGGGTCGCCCATGCCGCGCACTTCGGCGAGGCCAAGGGTGAGCGCCTCGATCTCGATGCGGCTGAACGCCTGCGGACGCAGCGTGCCGTCTTCGACCAGCGTGTAGCCGAATCCGCGCTCGCCGCCGATCTCGGCGCCGCCCGCGCGCAGGGTCTCGATGTCGCGGTAGACCGAACGCACCGACACCCCGGTTTCCTGCGCCAGCTGGGCCGCCGTAACCGGCGTGGGCAGGCGGCGCAGGGCATCGAGGAGGCGAAATAAACGATTGGTACGCGACATCTTCTACTGACAAGAACTGGCAGGACGGATGGCTATAGTAGCACCCGTCTTCCACACCCCACCAAGGAGTTTTCGATGTCCGTCCAGGTAGTCACCCACCTCAACTTCCAGGGCCAGGCGCGCGCCGCGCTGGCCTATTACCAGTCCGTGTTCGGCGGCGACATCGCGCAGGTCACCTATGCGCAGTTTGGCCGCGTCGCCGACCCGGCGGATGCGGAGCGGATCGCCTGGGGCCAGGTGGTCGCCCCCAACGGCTTTCGCATCATGGCCTTCGACGTGGCGAGCGGCACGCCGTGGCACCAGGGAGAGAACGCGTTCTACGTCTCGCTGCGCGGCGGTTCGGAACAGGAGATCAGGGCGCTGTGGGAGGGCTTGGCGCAGGAAGCCCGCATCGTGCATCCGCTGGCGCCGGCCCAGTGGTCGCCCTTGTACGGCATGCTGAAGGACCGCTTCGGCGTGACGTGGTTGGTCGATGTCGCCGGCACTGAAGGCGCCTGAGCCGCTTAAAAAAAGAAACCCCGCAGCTGCGGGGTTTCGTCATTCAGGCGACGCCGATGGCAATCAATCCCAGCTCAGGGTGCCGCCAGTCTGGTACTCGGTCACACGCGTCTCGAAGAAGTTACGTTCCTTCTTCAGATCGATCATCTCGCTCATCCACGGGAACGGATTCTCCTCGTTCGGGAACAGCGGCTCCAGACCGATCTGCACCGCACGGCGGTTGGCGATGAAGCGCAGGTAGCCCTTGAACATCGGGGCGTTCAGGCCCAGCACGCCGCGTGGCATGGTGTCTTCGGCGTAGCGGTATTCCAGGTCGACCGCTTCCAGGAACAGGGCCTTGATCTCTTCGCGGAATTCCGGGGTCCACAGCTGCGGGTTTTCCATCTTGATCGTGTTGATCAGGTCGATGCCGAAGTTCACGTGCATCGATTCGTCGCGCAGGATGTACTGGTACTGCTCGGCGGCGCCGGTCATTTTATTTTGACGGCCGAGCGCCAGGATCTGGGTGAAGCCGACGTAGAAGAACAGGCCTTCCATCAGGCAGGCGAAGACGATGATCGACTTGAGCAGCTGCTGGTCGGTCTCGGTCGTGCCGGTCTTGAATTCCGGGTTGGTCAGGACGTCGATGAACGGGATCAGGAACTGGTCCTTGTCGTGGATCGACTCGATCTCGTTGTAGGCGTTGAAGATCTCGCCTTCGTCCAGGCCCAGCGATTCGACGATGTACTGGTAGGCATGGGTGTGGATCGCCTCTTCGAAGGCCTGGCGCAGCAGGTACTGGCGGCACTCGGGAGCGGTGATGTGGCGGTAGGTGCCCAGCACGATATTGTTCGCGGCCAGCGAGTCGGCGGTCACGAAGAAGCCCAGGTTGCGCTTGACCAGGCGGCGCTCGTCTTCCGACAGGCCGTTCGGGTTCTTCCACAGCTCGATGTCGCGCTGCATGTTCACTTCTTGCGGCATCCAGTGGTTCGCGCAGCCGGCCAGGTATTTGTCCCATGCCCATTTGTACTTGAACGGCACCAGCTGGTTGACGTCGGTCGAGCCGTTGATGATGCGCTTGTCGTCGGCGTTGACGCGCTTTGCCACTTCAGCGGCGGGAGCGCCTTCTGGATTGGCGGCTTGTGGAGCGCGTTGGGCGCTGGTTGGTTCGTCGTCCCAAGAGAGCATGGTGATTTCCTTCTGTGGTGGCCTGTCGCGTTGGGCGCGGTGAGGGCACGTGTGTGTGTTGATGATGATTGTCGGCCGACGAGGGGAACCTTGAAGTTTGCGGTGCTATAGGCGAACTTGGGTTCCCGCCTGCGCGGGAACGACGGTCTTGAGGTTACGGGTGCGAGCGAACCATTCGGTCGGCCCGCACCTGGTTACAGCATTACTGGCAGGCTTCGCATTCCTCGAAACCGTCGTCGCCTGGACGCAGGTAGCAGGCGGCGCCTTCATCCATTTCGGCAGTCGCTGCGGCTGGTGCGGCGGCGACTGGCGCTGCGGCTGCCGGTGCTGCGTGACCGCCGGTCAGGCCGCCCGAGACCGACACGGCGTTCAGCGCGCCGGTACGGGTGGTCGACTTTTCCAGGTGGGTCGCGGCGATGGTGCGCAGGTAGTAGGTGGTCTTCAGGCCACGCAGCCACGCCAGTTTGTAGGTCTCGTCCAGTTTCTTGCCCGAGGCGCCGGCCATGTAGATGTTCAGCGACTGCGCCTGGTCGATCCACTTCTGGCGGCGCGAGGCGGCTTCCACCAGCCACTTCGGTTCCACTTCGAAGGCGGTCGCGTAGATGTCGCGCAGGTCTTGCGGCACGCGGTCGATCTTCGAGAGCGAACCGTCGAAGTACTTCAGGTCGGCGATCATGACTTCGTCCCACAGGTCGCGCGCCTTCAGGTCGCGCACCAGGTACGAATTGATCTCGGTGAATTCGCCCGACAGGTTCGACTTCACGTACAGGTTCTGGAAGGTCGGTTCGATGCAGGCCGACACGCCGATGATGTTCGAGATGGTCGCGGTCGGGGCGATCGCCACGCAGTTCGAGTTACGCATGCCGAACTCTTTGATGCGCTCGCGCACCGGGGTCCAGTCCATCGATTCGCTGGTGTCCTGCTCCAGGTAGCCGCCGCGTTCTTCGGCCAGCAGCTTGATCGAGTCCTGCGGCAGGATGCCGCGGTCCCACAGCGAGCCGGTGTAGGTCTCGTAGCGGCCGCGTTCCTCGGCCAGTTCGGTCGACGCCAGGTAGGCGTAGTAGCAGACCGCTTCCATCGAGGTGTCGGCGAACTGGATCGCTTGCTGCGACGCGAACGGGATGCGCATCATGTGCAGGCAGTCCTGGTGACCCATGACGCCCATGCCCACCGGACGGTGGCGCAGGTTCGAGTTGCGCGCCTTTTCCACCGCGTAGTAGTTGATGTCGATGACGTTGTCCAGCATGCGCATCGCGGTGCGGATGGTCTTCTGCAGCTTGACGTGGTCCAGGCCATCGCCCTTCATGTGCTGCGGCAGGTTCACCGAGCCCAGGTTGCAGACGGCGATTTCGTCGGCGCTGGTGTTCAGGGTGATCTCGGTGCACAGGTTCGACGAGTGCACCACGCCCACATGCTGCTGCGGCGAACGGATATTGCATGGGTCCTTGAAGGTGATCCATGGGTGGCCGGTCTCGAACAGCATCGACAGCATCTTGCGCCACAGGTCCATGGCTTCGATCTTCTTGAAGACCGCCATTTCGCCGTTGGCCGCTTTGGTTTCATAGGCCAGGTAGGCTTTTTCGAAGGCCTTGCCGGTCAGGTCGTGCAGGTCTGGCGTCTCGGATGGCGAGAACAGGGTCCAGGCGCCCTTTTCCATCACGCGCTTCATGAACAGGTCGGGAATCCAGTTCGCGGTGTTCATGTCGTGGGTGCGGCGGCGGTCGTCGCCGGTGTTCTTGCGCAGGTCCAGGAATTCTTCGATGTCCAGGTGCCAGGTTTCCAGATAGGCGCAGACCGCGCCCTTGCGCTTGCCGCCCTGGTTCACCGCCACGGCGGTGTCGTTGACCACTTTCAGGAACGGGACCACGCCCTGCGAACGGCCGTTGGTGCCCTTGATGCGCGAGCCCAGCGCGCGCACTGGCGTCCAGTCGTTGCCCAGGCCGCCGGCGAACTTCGACAGCAGTGCGTTCTCCTTGATGGCGTCGTAGATGCCTTCCAGGTCGTCGCCGACGGTGGTCAGGTAGCACGACGACAGCTGCGAGCGGCGGGTGCCCGAGTTGAACAGGGTCGGGGTCGAGCTCATGAAGTCGAACGACGACAGCAGGTTGTAGAACTCGATGGCGCGCGCTTCGCGGTCGTCTTCGCGCAGGGCCAGGCCCATCGCGACACGCATGTAGAAGGCCTGCGGCATTTCGATGCGCACGTCGCGCACGTGCAGGAAGTAGCGGTCGTACAGGGTCTGCAGGCCGATGTAGCCGAACTGCAGGTCGCGGTCGGCGACGATGGCTTTCGCCAGGCGCTCGAGGTCGTACTTGCCCAGCTCTTCGTCCAGCAGCTCGTTGTGGATGCCCTTGGCGATGTATTGCGGGAAGTAGGTCAGGTATTCGGCAGCGGCGCCGGCTTGCGGCACTTCGTGTTCGAAGACTTCCTTGCGGATGGTGTGCAGCAGGATGCGGGCGGTCACCTGGCTGTAGGCAGGGTCTTTTTCCATCAGCGCGCGGGCGGCCAGGATGGCGGACTTGTACAGCTCTTCGACCGGCACGCCGTCGTACAGGTTCTTGAGGGTCTCGGCGACGATCGCGTCGGCGTCGACGTGCTTTTCCAGGCCCGAGCAGGCGGCGTTCACGAGGGCGTGGACGTCGTTGATGTCCAGCAGGCGGCGCTCGCCGCCATCGACCACGTGGATCTGCGGCGCGGCGACCGGGGCGCCACCTAGGGCTTCCTTGGCGGCGCGGCGCTCGTCCATGCGCTTGGCGCGGTACAGCACGTATTCACGCGCCACGTCGTGTTCGCCCGAACGCATCAGCGACAGCTCGACCTGGTCCTGCACGTCTTCGATGTGGAAGGTGCCGCCGTTCGGCTGGCGGCGCACCAGCGCGGCCACGACGTTACCGGTCATCTGTTCCACCAGCTCGCGGATGCGCGCCGAGACCGCGCCCTGGCCGCCGGCCACGGCCAGGAAGGCCTTGGTCATCGCGACCGAGATCTTGTTCGGCTCGAAAGCGACGACGGCGCCGTTGCGGCGGATGACGCGGTAATCGCCGCGCGCGACGATCTCGGCCGGGGTTGGGCTGGTCGACGCCGATCCTGGGGTGACGTGTTGGTTGATCGAGATGTTCTGTGCTGTTTGCATTGAGCCTCCAGGATGAGCGGTCGGACCGCCTTTGTACACGAGGACCGGGTGGCGGCTGGCGCCATGGTCCGTCAACAAAATTAAAGCAAAACAAATCCCCGCCAGCCGGTGGCCGATGCTGGCAAACCAGAGAAGCAGGGTAAGAATAATTAAATAAAGCTTGTCAGCAGGTGCTTAATAGACAAGTCGCTGAACAAATTTGTGGGCAACTTGTGGACAACATGCGGACAACTCGCCGCTGGCCAGAAACCTAGTGTCTTTCGATCCACTACCACTACATCTAGTGCCGAGCTTTGATATGAGACTAATTGTAGTACCTCGCTTGCGATCGAGGCAAGCTAATAAATGGCCATTTTTTTTGTTTTTTGGCGTGCGCAGTCTTGACATTTCCACGCTGCACAAAAGAAGGGGAGCACGCGGTGAGCGAGTACTAACATCAGGAAAAACTGCACCAAAACTGCTGCCTGGACAGCCATCACAATGGGGCGTCCATGCTCCGCCAAGGCGCATTATGCACCAAAATAATTACCGCAAAGTAACATGACCCGGCAACCGATTGTGCCGGTGGGACGCTCAATCGTCCGGTGCGCAGATGTCCAGTTTCTGCATCTGGTAGCGCAGCTGGCGCACACTGATCCCGAGCAGGCTCGCCGCCTGGGTGCGGTTGAACTGGGTCTGCTGCAGCGCGCGTCCGATGATGTCGCGTTCGACCTGCTCCAGATATTCGGGCAGGTTGCTCGGCAGTTCGGCGGGGCCGAGGGCGACCGGGGCGGCCATCGGCCTGGGCGGCGGCGCCTGCACCACTTCCACCGGTGGCGGGACCGGCGCCGGCGCCGCAACCGGCGTCGTCGTCTCGCTCCGCCCTGCCTCCACCGGCCGCGCCGCCTTGAGCGACAAGTCCCCGACCTGGATCGCGCCATCGTTGGCAAACGCCAGTGCCCGTTCCAGCACGTTCTCCAGCTCGCGCACATTGCCGGGGAAGGAATACGCCTTCAAGGCTTCCAGCACGCCCGGCCCCAGCGACGCCTGCCCCGGCCCGGCCAAGCGGTTCAGGATGCCATCGGCCAGCAGGGCCAGGTCGTCCATCCGCTCGCGCAGCGGCGGCAGCGCCAGCTCGATCACGTTCAGGCGATAAAACAGGTCTTGCCTGAACTTGCCCGTCTCGACGCAGCGCGCCAGGTCCTGGTGGGTGGCGCTGATGATGCGCACGTCGACCGGTTCCTCGCTCGTGGCGCCGATCTTGCGCACGCGCCGCTCCTGGATCGCGCGCAGCAGCTTGACCTGCATCGCCAGCGGCAGGTCCGCCACTTCGTCCAGCATCAGGGTGCCGCCGTTGGCGGCCTGGAAGAAGCCGTCACGCTCCTCGGCCGCGCCGGTGAAGGCGCCCTTGCGGTAGCCGAAGAACTCGGCCTCCATCAGGGTTTCGGGGATCGCGCCGCAGTTCACCGCCACGAAGGGTTTACCGGCACGCGAACTCTGGGCGTGGATCTCGCGCGCCGCCAGCTCCTTGCCGCTGCCGGATTCGCCGGTGATCGAGATCGGCGCCATCGAGCGCGCCAGGCGCGCGATCTGGGCCCGCAGCGACTGCATCGCCGGCGAATGGCCGATCATGCGCGATGCAATCGCGCCACCGTCGGCCGCCGCGGCGCCTTCCGATAACTTGAGGGCCGAGCGCACCATCACGCGCAGCGCGTCGAGCGCCACCGGCTTGGCGATGTAGTCGAAAGCGCCAGCCTTGAGCGCCACCACCGCGTTCTCGGCGCTGCCGTAGGCGGTGATCACGGCGACCGGGGTGCCCTTGCCCGAGGCGGCGATCTCGCGCACCAGTTCCAGCCCCAGGCCGTCCGGCAGGCGCATATCGGTCAGCACCAGCGCGTAGTCGCGCTCCTCGAACAGGCTGCGCGCCTGGCGCAACGTGGCGGCGCTGTCGACGTCCAGGCCCATCTTGAGCAGGGTGATCTCGAGCAGCTCGCGCAGGTCGGCCTCGTCGTCGAGCACCAGGATGCGGGGCGCGCTCATGGCTTACTCGAGCGCGAAAGTGATGACAAAGCGGCCGCTGGCCTTGCGCGGCCCCAGCGCGGATGGGTCGAACCGGTATTCATAATCGAGTTTCGCATCGTTGTTCAGGCACAGTTCGCGCGCCAGGTAGAGTCCCAGGCCGGTCCCCTTGCTCGACGTAGTATAGAAGGGCTCGAACAGGTGGTCGCGCACTTCAGGCGTGATGCCGGGGCCGTCGTCCTGCACGTGCAATTCGCGCCGGCCGGCGGCGTCGCGCGCCGGGAAGATGCGGATGCTGGCCGGCTGGCGGCTGGCATAGCGCACCGCGTTGTTCAGCAGGTTGAGCAAGACTTCGTGCAGGTGCAGCGGATCGAAACGCACCGCGCTGCCGCCCGGATCGCCTATATAGACTATATCACCGGCCAGGCCGTGGATTTCGCAGAATTCGGCCTTCAGCTCGTCCAGGAATGGGCCGAGCGCCACCGGTTCGCCATTCGGCTGGGCCTTGCGCGACAGCTGCAGGATGTCTTCGACCATGCGGTTCACGCGCGTCACGTTGTCGCGCACGATCTTCAGCAGGCGCAGCTCGGCCGGGCCGTGCAGGTCTTCGGCCAGCAGCTCGGTGGCGTGGCCGATCGCCGACAGTGGGTTGCGCACCTCGTGCGCGATGCTGGCGGTCAGGCGGCCCATCGAGGCCAGCTTGAGTTGCTGCGCCTGGTTTTCGATGGCGCTCACGTCCTGCATGAAGATCACGCTGCGGCCGGCCGCCTCACCGCCATCGGCCACGCGCGCGAAGCGCAATTTGAGGTGCACCGGCTGGTCGCGCCGGCCACGAATTTCAGCCTCACCATCGCCAGCGCCGTCACCTTCGCGATAGGGTTTCAGGGTGACGAATCCCTTGTCGTTGTCGGGCGCGGCCAGCCAGGCGTCGAAGGCCAGCGCCACCGGCTCGAAGGCCGGCACGGCATGCAGCAGGAAACCGGCGTCGGCCTGCAAGCCCAGCATGCGGCGCGCCGCCGGATTGCCGGTGAAGACGGCGCCGTCCTCCCCCACCACCAGGATGCCGTCGCCGACGTCGGCGATCACGATCTCGTTGATCGCCTGCTGGATGCGCAGGTCGGCGCCGCGCTGGGCCGCCAGTTCTTCCTGCTTGAGCAGGCGCGCCGCCAGCCGGTTGACCATCAGCACGCCGGCGAAGAAGGCGGCGCCGAACAGGCCGGCCTGCATCAGGGGCGGGTCGCGCCCCTCGATCACCAGCTGCCAGAGGTTCAGGCCGAGCAGGAACAGGGTCGCGACCGCCGCCGAGAACAGCGCCAGCACCAGCGGCGCCAGGATCGCGGCGCCGGCCAGCGGAAACAGATACAGGATGCCCAGGCCGCTGCGCATGCCGCCGGCGGCCAGGTACAGCAGCGAAATCACCAGCAGGTCGACCGCGATCTGCAGCCCGAGCTGGATCAAGAAGCGCCGTTGCCAGCGTGCCGCCAGCGCGAACATCGCCGCCGTCAGCACATAAAAGACGCAGGTTTCGGTGTTGACCGGGTCGGGGCGCAGCGTGCCGCTTTCCAGGTCGACGCCCAGGTACAGCAGCAGCACCAGGGCGATGACGATGCGGGTGACGGTGAAGGTCTGGAGCGAGCGCCACAGGGTGACCCGCGCGCCCATCGACAGGGGCGAATTCACCCTACGGCGGCGGCAGGCGCACGTGGCCCGGCGAGCAGTAGTCCTGGCCGTCGGCCTTCACCGATTCGGACGCCGGGAAGTACATGCCGCAATGGGCGCACTGGGCCATGGCCTCGATCTGGGCGCTGGGGGCGGCAGGGCCGCGCGCCGTATCGGGCGGAACCCCATGGCGCTTGGCCATCGCGCGCAGCTTGCTGCGCACGGCGAACACGATAAGGACAATGAGACCAATCCAGAACAGGATACGCATCAGTAGACTCCCCGGTGCAGGACGACTTCGAGCACGAAGCGGCTACCGACGTAGGCCAGCGCCAGGGTGGCGAAGCCTGCCAGCGTGAAGCGCAGCGCGGTCTTGCCGCGCCAGCCCTGCCACCTGCGCCCGGCCAGCAACGCCGCGAACAGCGCCCACGAGAGCAGCGCGAACACGCTCTTGTGGTCGAGCAGCAGCGGCCGGCCGAACACCTGTTCGGAGAACACGAAGCCCGACAATACCGTCAGGCTGAGCAGGATGAAGCCGATCCAGATCACACGGAATAACAGTTTTTCCATGGTGAGCAAGGCCGGGAGCTGGTCGAGCGCGGAGCCAAACCAGCCGCCGCCGGCGGTGCGGGTATGCAGCCGCGTCTCTTGCAGCGCCATCAGCACGGCGTGGAAAGCGGCGATGGTCAGGGTGCTGTAGGCCAGCACCGCGACCGCGATATGCCAGCCGAAGGCGGCGGTCTTGCCGGCCAGCGGCGTCAGGGTGCCCGGGAACAGCAGCGGCAACAGGGTGGCCGCCGCCGCGAACGGCATCACCAGGCGGCGCAGGCTGTCGAGGGCGAAGTTGCGGTTCTCGAACCAGTAGGCGAGCACCGACACCCACAAGGCGCTGGAAATCATGATGGCGAAGCCGACCCGCAACCGTCCCGGCACCATCACGTCCATGCCGAGCGCGACGCCATGCAGGGCCCAGGCCCCGGCGGTCACGCCCGAGATGACGGCGCCCAGCCGTGTCGGCAGCAGGGCGCATACCGCGTACAGGAAGGCAGCGGCAAGAAAAAGGGAATTCTGCATAACAGGAGTCTACACCATCGGCGAACGGCGGGGGTAAGGCCCCAGGTGGAAGCCCCCCCCCTTCCGCCGATGGCGCCGCCACATATATATATGTGGCGTACGTTCAATCCACCGCCGCCATCCGCAACTCATCGTTGTGATGCCGCGCCTGCTCTTCCATCACCATCAGCCCCAGCTCGCGCTTGAGCAGGTTGAATTCCGGCGCCGCCGGGTCGCGCGGGCGCGCGATGTCGACCAGGAGATCGCGCTTGATCGTTCCCGGCCGGTAGGTCATCACGACGATGCGGTCGGCCAGGTAGATTGCCTCCTCGATGCTGTGGGTGACGAACAGGATCGTCTTTTTGAGTTCGGCCCACAGACGCAGCAGTTCGTCCTGCAGGTTGCGCCGGGTGAGCGCGTCGAGCGCGCCGAAGGGCTCGTCCATCAGCAGGATCGGCGAATCGAGCGCCAGCACGCGCGCGATCGCCACCCGCTGGCGCATGCCGCCGGACAGGTCCTTCGGATAGCGGGTGCGAAAGTCGGCCAGCGACAAGAGCTTGAGCAGCTCGTCCACCCGGCGGTCGATCTCGGGCCCGCGCATGCGCTTGATCTCGAGGCCGAAGCGGATGTTCTGCTCGACCGTCATCCAGGGAAACAGCGCGTATTCCTGGAACACCATGCCGCGCTGCGGCCCCGGCCCGGTGACCGGGCGGCCGTCGACCAGGATCTCCCCGGAGGACGGCGGCGCGAAGCCGGCCACCGCACCCAGCAGGGTCGACTTGCCGCAGCCCGATGGGCCGAGCAGGCAGGTGAACTGCCCACGCTCGAGCGCCAGATCGATGTCCTGCAAGGCCACCACTTCATGGTCTTCGGCGCCGAACACTTTATTGACGCCCTCGATACGGATATGGATATCGTTCATGTCAATGCTCCAGGCCGCGGTGCCAGCGCAGCAAATGGTTGTTCAATCGATTCACGCCGATGTCGATCAGGAGGCCCAGCACCCCGATGCTGATCATCCCGGCGATGACCTTGTCGGACCAGAAGTACTCGCGCGCCTCCGAGATGCGGAAACCCAGGCCGCTGTTCACGGCGATCATCTCGGCCACGATCACGACGATGAAGGCGGTGCCGATCCCGATCCGCACGCCGGACAGGATGTAGGGCACCGCCGCCGGCAGGATCACGCGCAGGAACATCGTCAGCTTGCCGGCGCCGAGGTTGTGCGCCGCGCGCAGATAGATGCCGTCGACCTGGCGCACGCCGGCGATCGTGTTCATCAGGACCGGAAAGAAGGCCCCGATCGCGATCAGGAACACCGCCGGCGGATTGCCGAGCCCGAACCACAGCATCGCCAGCGGGATGTAGGCGATCGGCGGGATCGGCCGCAGCACCTGCACCAGGGGATTCATCCAGGCGTGCACGCGCTGGCTCGCCCCCATCGCCAGCCCGAGCGGCAGCGCCAGCCCGGCGCCGATGGCGAAGCCCACCACCACCCGGTACAGGCTGGCGATGACGTCGACCGGCAGCTCGCCCGACAGCGCCCATCCGAGCCAGCCGCCGCCGGTGTACTGCGCGAATGGTTCAAGCGGCAGCAGGTAGTCGACCCACTTGCGCCACACGTCCAGCGGCGCCGGCAGCACCTGGCGGTCGACCAGGCCGCTGGCCGCCACCCATTGCCAGAGTGCGATCGCCAGCACCGGCACCACCAGGCCGGTGGCGGCGTCGTTCCATCGGAGCCGCTTTTTGCGGATCGTCTTGCGTCGTTCAATGCGTTCCATGATCGATGCTCCCCTACTTGATGTTCAGGCTTTTCTTGGCCGAAGCCAGCAGGTCGGTACGGACCCAGTCGCTGGCCAGCGGCGGACGCGCCATGCGCCCCACCCCGGTCTGCGCCATGACGTCGGTCGTGACCTGGATGTGCTGGGGCGTGATGTCGTAGGAGTACGGCGAATTGGCCATCGCCGCGCGGAAGTCGGCCACCGTGATCTGGCCCTTGAACATCGACTGGCGCACATAGTGTTCGGCGATGTCGGGCCGGTCGATGAAGGTGCGCGTGGCCTGGACGAAGCAGCGCATGAACTTCTCGGCCAGCGGCCGGCGCTCGCGGTAGAACCTCTCGGTCATGACCATGGTGCGCACCGGCTCGCCGATCGCCGTCCCGTAGGGTTTCATGACTTCCACCCCGAAGCCCATATTGATCGCCTGCGACGATTGCGGCTCGGATTGCATCATGGCGTCGATGTGCCGGCCCAGCAGCGCCTGGTTCAGCTCCGCATAGGACAGGTACACCAGCTGCACGTCCTTGCGGCCGGTGGTGTCGGCGCTCAGCTTGTTGCGCGCCAGTTCGGCCATCAGCAGCACTTCCTGGATGCCGCCGCGGGTGACGCCCACTTTTTTTCCCTTGAGCTGGGAGACCGACGATATCTTCAGTTCGGGCCGCGCCACCAGCCGCGCCCCGCCGCGCGCGAAGCCGGCCACCACCACCACCGGGGCCCCGCCGGCGCGGCCCTGGATCGCGGCCTCGGACGCGGTGGCGCCCACGTCCAGTTCGCCGGCGATGATGGCTTGCATGATGTCCAGCCCCTTGGCGAACATCTTTTCCTCGACCCGGATGCCGCAGCCCGGCGCGATTTCCTTGATATAGGACACCGCGCCGAAATGCGCCAGCTTCAGGTTCCCCAGCCGCACGACGTCCTGGGCCGCGGCGGTCCCACCCACGGCCCCGAGCACCAATGCGATCAATGTCTTGCATAACATTTGCCTCATAACGTTTCTCCTGACCTCGATTTTTAAGATTCATGCTTGCCGGAAAGGCGAGTAGGCAATACAACATGGCAGCCGTGGGTCGTGTTTGCGTTATGCCAAAAGGCGACGGCGTTGGCGAAAAATGGCCGGGACAGGCCGGGTTCGGCGCGATGGGGTATGCAGGGCAGCGGCGGCGCAAGGTAAAATGACGCGTTGGCGAACCTGCGCCAAGTCCGAATTGCGCTTCTTTCTATATTAGGTAGACATGCTAGATAACCTCACCCAACGCCTTGCCAAGGTCGTCAAGACCATGCGCGGCGAGGCCCGCCTGACCGAGGCGAACACCGCGGAAATGCTGCGCGAAGTGCGCATGGCCCTGCTCGAGGCGGACGTGGCGCTGCCGGCGGTGCGCGAATTCATCGCCAAGGTCAAAGAGAAGGCCCTGGGCGAAGAAGTCGTCGGCTCGCTGTCGCCCGGCCAGGCCCTGGTCGGCGTGGTGCAGAAAGAGCTGGCCGCCCTGATGGGCGCCGACCTCGGCCCCGAAGCCACCCAGCTCTCCTTCGCCCAGCAGCCACCTGCGATCATCCTGATGGCCGGCCTGCAGGGTGTGGGTAAGACCACCACCACGGGTAAGCTGGCCAAGTACCTCAAGGAACAAAAGAAGAAGAAAGTCCTGACCGTCTCGGCCGACGTCTATCGTCCCGCCGCGATCGCCCAGCTGGAGTCCGTCACCAAGCAGGTCGGCGCCGACTTCTTCCCGTCCACCGCCAGCGACAAGCCAGTCGACATCGCCCGCGCCGCGCTGGACTGGGCCAAGAAGCATTACCACGACGTCCTGATCATCGACACCGCCGGCCGCCTGGGCATCGACGAGGCGATGATGCAGGAAATCGCCGCCGTGCACGGCGCCGTCAATCCGGTCGAGACCCTGTTCGTGGTCGACGCCATGCTGGGCCAGGATGCGATCAACACCGCCAAGGCCTTCAACGACGCCCTGCCCCTGACCGGCATCGTACTGACCAAGCTCGATGGCGATTCGCGCGGCGGTGCGGCGCTGTCGGTGCGTCACGTGACCGGCAAACCGATCAAGTTCGCCGGCGTGTCCGAAAAACTCGATGGCCTCGAAGCCTTCGATCCCACCCGCATGGCCAACCGCGTGCTGGGCATGGGCGACATCCTGGCGCTGGTCGAAGAAGCGCGCAAGGGCGTCGACGCCGAGGCGGCGGCCGAACTGGCCAACAAGATCAAGGTCGGCGGCCGCTTCGACATGAACGACTTCAAGGCGCAACTGACGCAAATGAAGAAAATGGGCGGCATGGCCGGCCTGATGGACAAACTGCCGGCCCAGTTCCAGCAGGCGGCGGCCGGCGCCAATATGGGCCAGGCCGAGAAATCCGTGCAGCGCATGGTGGGCATCATCGACTCGATGACCCCGCTCGAGCGCGCCAAACCCGAGCTGATCAAGGCCAACCGCAAGCGCCGCATCGCGGCCGGCGCCGGCGTGCAGGTGCAGGAAGTGAACCGCATGCTGAACCAGTACGACCAGATGCAGACCATGATGAAAAAGCTCAAAGGCGGCGGTCTGATGAAGATGATGCGCGGGATGAAGGGCATGATGCCTGGCATGCGTTAATCCGCATGCCAATCGGCGAACACCGCGCAAAGTATCGCTTTGCGCGGTTTTTTTTCGACGCTTGTCAGCGTTTTTTCGTTCTCATGCGTTGTTGTGTGCGATAACGCCCATTTGGCGGGTTTTATGAGTGAAAAAGTTTTGAAAAAGACTTGCACGTTCTGTAAAACGCTACCAATATAGGCGTGCGATAAATTACGCACTTTTCCACGTGTTCGTTTTAGGAGGCTCGAAGATGGCAACAGCCAAAAAAACCACTGCAGCGCCAGCAAAAAAAGACGCTGCCAAGCCTGCTGCAGCGGCCAAGCCGGCAGCAAAAAAGGCAGCACCAGCAGCGAAGTCGGCCGATAAGCCGGCAGCCGCGCGCAAGCCAAATGCTGCTTTCATGAAAGCCATGACCCCGTCCGCCACGCTGGCTGCCGTCGTTGGCGACAAGCCGCTGCCGCGCACCGAAGTGACCAAGAAGGTCTGGGATTACATCAAGTCGAAAGACCTGCAAGACGCAGCGAATCGCCGCATGATCAATGCCGACGACAAGCTGAAAGCGGTTTTCGGCGGCAAGGCACAAGTCTCGATGTTCGAAATGACCAAGCTCATTTCGGATCACCTGAAATAAGCCAGCGCGCTATTTCAATAAGCTTCAAGCTTAAAAAAAGCCCCGGTTTCAAACCCGGGGCTTTTTGTTATTCAGCTGTAAATAATAGTGGCAGCAGGTTAATAACCTATCGGATCGATGCGGCGCACCGATCCGGATCCATTACAAACCGGCCGCCGCTTTCATCAGGTGGAACACCTGGATATTCTCGATCGTTCCCTTGAACGGCGCCGATCCGGCCCCGGTCGCATACAGTTTGACGTCGCCACCGCCATGGGTTTCCGATGACTTGTGCACGCCGGTTTCCTGATGGTAATCGTCGCTCTGCGCCACCACGCTGTCGACGTCGGCGCGCGCATCCGGGCGGTTCGGGCCGTTGCCGAACACCAGGGTGGTGAAGGTCTTGCCGTCCGCATCCTTCTTCGGCTCGCCAGACGCATAGTCGCGCACGATGTCGGTGATCGGATTGCCGCGTTTCGGATAGCCGTTGATCTGCATCGTGTGGTCATGGTCGGCGGTCAGCACGATCAGCGTGTTCTGCAGGCCCGGATCGATGGCGCGCATGCGCTCGATCGCCAGTTGCAGGGCATCGTCGAAGGCCACCGTCTCTTCCAGCGCATGCTTGGCGCGGGTGTCGTGCAGGGCGTGGTCGATCTTGCCGCCTTCGACCATCAAGAAGAAACCGTTCGGATTCTTCGACAGCAGGTCGATCGCCTTGCCGGTCATCTCGGCCAGGGTCGGCTGTTCCGGACGGCGCTGGTACGAGTAATCGAGGTGGCTGGTGGCGCTGAAGATGCCCACGAACTTGCGGCCCGGCTGGGCCGACATCATGCCGGCGCGGGTGCCGGCCACGTAGTAGCCGGCGCCGGCGAATTCGGCCATCAGGTCGCGCCCGTCGGGGCGGCCCTTCGGATTGGTGGCGGGGTCAACCGGCGTGAAGTGGTTGCGCCCTCCTCCCATCAGCACGTCGACGCCGTCGCCCAGCGCCAGGTTGTAGCCGGCGCCGCCGGGCACGATCTGCTGCGCGATCGTGTAGGCCGCGTCGCGGCTGCAGGTATGCGCGAAGGTCGATGCCGGCGTGGCGTGGGTCAGTTCGGTGGTGGTGATGGCGCCGGTCGCCTTGCCCTGGGCCTTGGCCAGTTCCAGGATCGTCACGGCCGGCGTGCCGTTATTGGCGCCGCACATGTCGACGCCCTCCTTGGTTGGATCGATCGGTCGCGCCCCGGCCTGCGAGATGACGTCGTTGTTCATCTTCACGCCGGTCATGTAGGCGCCCATCGACGGCGCGCTGTCGGTGGTCTGGTAGTCGAGCGAATAGGTCTTGATGCGCGCGGTGCGCTCCATCAGGCGCTCGAAGTGCAGCAGGCTGTCCTCGCCGCCGCGATAGATGCGGGCAGCGGTGATCGTGGTCGGGCCCATGCCGTCGCCCAGGAAGAAGATGATGTTCTTCGCCTTTTGCTGGGCGGCGGCCGGAGTCGAAAAGGCGGCGGCGCAGCAGGCGGCCAGCAGCAGCGGAGTAATACGTTTGAAAGTCATGAGGGCTCCTGGTCGCGGCTTACAGGCCGGCGGCGGTCTTGATCAGGTTGAACACGCGGGTGTTGTCGATGGTCCCGCGGAACAGTTCGGCGTTGGCGCCGGTCGCGCCCAGGTAGACGTCGCTGCCGCCGTGGGTCTCGGCGCCCGTGCGGGTGCGCACCACCGCTTCCTGGTGGTAGTCGTCGCGCGTCACGACTTCGTCCGTCAGGTGCACCGTGCGGTCGCCCGCGTGGCGCTGCTCGCCGGTGCCGAAGCCGATAATGGTGTAAGGCTGGCCCTTGCCGTCCAGGCTAGGGGTGCCGTCGGCGTTGCGCACCAGGCCGATCACGCCGGGGTTGGTGGGCGTGGTCTTGCCGGTGCGGGCCGCGTAGCCGTTCAGGATCAGGGTGTGGTCATGGTCGGCGGTGGCGACGATCAGGGTGTTTTTCAGTCCCGGATCGAGCGTTTCCATGCGCTCGATCGCCGCCTGCAGCGCCGCGTTGTAGCTCACCGTTTCTTGCAGCGCGCGCTTGCCCAGGGTCGCGTGCAGCGCGTGGTCGATCAGGCCGCCCTCGACCATCAGGAAGAAGCCGTTCTTGTTCGGCGCCAGCAGCTCGATCGCCTTGGTCGCCATTGCCGGCAGGGCCGGCTGGCGCGCCGGGTCGCGAGTGGCATCGAAGTCCATGTGGTTCGGCGCGAACAGGCCGACCGCCGGCTGGCCCGGTTGCAAGGCCGCGAATTGCGCGGTGTCGTTCACCACGCGCAAGCCCCTGGCCTGCAGTTCGGCCAGCAGGTCGCGGTTGTCGGCACGCTTGCCGCCGCGTGCGAACGGGGTGAAGTTCTGGGCGCCGCCGCCGAACAGCACGTCCAGGCCACGGTCGCCGAGCGCCTTGTTGTAGCCGGCGCCGCCCGGCACCAGGCTGGCGGCGATATCGGTTTCCAGCTTGCGGTGGCAGGCGTGGGCATAGGTCGAGGCCGGGGTGGCGTCGGTGACGCTGGTGTTGGTGACCACGCCGACCGCCATGCCGCGGCGCTTGGCCAGTTCGAGCAGGGTGACGGCGGCCTGGCCATTTTCACAGCGGCTCACCAGGTTGTTGCCGTTGGCGTCCTTGCCAGGTGCAACCGAGCGGGTGCCGAAGGACATCGAGACCACGCCGTTATTGTGCTTCACGCCGGTCATGTAGGCGGCCATCGAAGCGGCGCTGTCGGTGACTTGCGCATCGTTCGAGAAGGTCTTCACGAAGGCCGACTCGGGCATCTTGTCGATCGCCAGCTCACCGTCTTCGCCAGCGGCGAAGATGCGCGCCGCGGTCAGGGTGTTGATGCCCATGCCGTCGCCGAGGAAGAAGATGACGTTCTTCGCGCGCTGGTCGACGGCATTGGCCGCGACGGCGCCTTGTGCGGCGGTGGATTGGGTCGAATCGGGCGGCGTTGTCGCGCAGCCGGCGAGTGCCGCCAGCAGCGCGGCGGAGGCAAGAGTGGTCGGTCGCATGCAGTCCTCTGCTTGGGAAAGCGGAAAGTCTACACTGCTAACGTGACACGTTGGTGAACTGAAATGTTGGGGTTTTGTACAGCATGCCCGGTTTAGATACCGTGCTTGAATTCCCAATTCTTCCACGCCGCCAGCACCGCGTTCGGGTACTTGGGCTTGCCCCGGCTGCCGTTGTAGCGGCCCAGCGCCAGGTACAGGTCGCCGCGCTCCATGTCGATATACATGCGCAGGATCGCGCAGCCGTAGCGCAGATTGGTCTGCATATGGAACAGGCGGCGGCGGTCGCCGTCGCCGATCACCTTGGTCCAGAACGGCATCACCTGCATATAGCCGCGCGCGCCGGCGATCGAGATCGCGTACTTGCGATAGGCCGATTCGACCTGGATCAGGCCCAGCACCAGCCCCGGATCGAGGCCGGCGCGGGTCGATTCGTACCAGACCGTCTCGAGGAATTCGGTGCGGGTCTGGGCGTCGGGCAGGCGCTTGACGAGCCGGCCCGACATGGCGTCCAGCCAGGCCTGGTAGCGCGCCCGCGCCGCCTCGGTGCGGAAAGCCGGCCGCGGCGGACGCGCGTCGGCGATGGCGTTGGCCAGGGCCAGGCGCACCGAATCCGACAGCGCTTCTTCCTTCTGGTTGCCGGCGAACGCCTCGCCCCCACCCAGTCCGAAGGCGCACGCGAGCACGGCGCCTCCAGTCCAGGAGGCGAGACGCAGGCGCATCACTTGCCCAGCTTGCCCTTGATGAAGGCGACCATGTCCGCCACGGCCACGGCGCTCGCCGCTTCGTCGCGGCGGCCCTGGTATTCCAGGTTGCCTTCCTTCAGGCCGCGCTCGCCGATCACGACGCGGTGCGGCACGCCGATCAGTTCCCAGTCGGCGAACATCGCGCCCGGACGCAGGCCGCGGTCGTCGACGATCACGTCGATGCCGGCCGCCTGCAGCTCGGCGTACAGCTGTTCGGTGGCTTCTTTCACCATCTCGCTGCGGTCCAGGCCCATCGGGCACAGCACCAGCTCGAACGGGGCGATCGAGTCAGGCCATACGATGCCCTTGTCGTCGAAGTTCTGCTCGATCGCCGCGCCCAGGATGCGGGTCACGCCGATGCCGTAGCAGCCCATCTGCAGCGGCGCGGGACGGCCACCTTCGTCGAGGAAGGTCGCGCCCATCGCTTCCGAGTAAGCGGTGCCGAGCTGGAACACGTGGCCCACTTCGATGCCGCGCTCGATCGCCAGCACGCCCTTGCCGTCCGGCGAAGCGTCGCCCTCGACCACATTACGCAGGTCGGCCACGAGCGGTTCTGGCACATCGCGGCCCCAGTTGGCGCCCGTGTAGTGGAAGTCGGCCTCGTTGGCGCCGCACACGAAGTCGGCCATGTTGGCGACCGTGCGGTCGGCCACGACGTTGACCGGCAATTTGGTATTGATCGGACCCAGGTAGCCCGGCACGGTGCCGAACACCTCGAGGATCTCGGCCTCGGTCGAGAAGCGGAAGTCCTTCAGGCCCGCCACTTTCGAGACCTTGATCTCGTTGAGTTCATGGTCGCCGCGCAGCAGCAGCACCCAGAAGCTCTTCTTGCCTTCTTCGCTCTCGACGGTCAGGGCGATAGTCTTGACGGTCTGCGCCAACGGCAAATTCAAGAGCTCGGCCACGCTTTCGCACTTGGTCTTGCCTGGGGTCGGGGTCTTGGCCAGCGCCTGGGTCGCTGCGCCGCGGGTGCCGGTGGCGACGGCTTCGGCCGCTTCCATATTGGCCGCGTAGTCCGAGTCGGGGCAGTACACCAGCGCGTCTTCGCCGGTGCTGGCGATGACGTGGAATTCATGCGAACCGGTGCCGCCGATGGCGCCGTTGTCGGCCGCCACCGCGCGGAACTTCAGGCCGAAGCGGTTGAAGATCCGGGTATAGGCGTCGAACATGGTCTGGTAGGACTTCTGCATGCCTTCCAGGTCGCGGTCGAAGGAATAGGCGTCCTTCATGGTGAATTCGCGGCCGCGCATCAGGCCGAAGCGCGGACGGCGCTCGTCGCGGAACTTGGTCTGGATGTGGTAGAAGTTGACCGGCAACTGGCGGTACGACTTGATTTCGCTGCGCACGACGTCGGTGACCACTTCTTCGGAGGTCGGCTGGATCGCGAAATCGCGGCCGTGACGGTCCTTGACGCGCATCAACTCGTCACCCATCTTGTCCCAGCGGCCCGTCTCTTGCCACAGTTCGGCCGGCTGCACCAGCGGCATCAGGAGTTCAATCGCGCCCGCACGGTTCATTTCTTCACGGACAATCGCTTCGACCTTGCGGATGACGCGCAACCCGACCGGCATATAGGTATAAATGCCGGAACCCAGGCGCTTGATCATCCCGGCGCGCATCATCAGCTTGTGGCTGACGATCTCGGCATCGGAAGGCGCTTCTTTAAGAGTTGAAATAAAAAATCGTGAGGCGCGCATATCAGTGAATTCTTTTTAAAAAGAGAGGGTTATAATCGACCTAATTTTAAAGGATTAGCCGGCTGATGCGTCCAATCTTTCTACAAACAGGGTCCGGAACCAGCAGCATGTGCCGTACAAACGGCGCCGACACCCCACGGGCGTACAGAATTTGTAGGTAAAAACATAAGGGACGATCCGCCGGCAGAAAGTATCGAGGTGCACTTATGCTCGACCGTGAAGGGTTTCGGCCCAACGTCGGCATCATCCTGCTGAACGCTAACAACGAGGTCTGGTGGGGCAAGCGGGTGCGCGAGCACTCATGGCAATTCCCGCAAGGGGGTATCAAGTACGGAGAGACGCCAGAACAGGCAATGTACCGCGAGCTCGAAGAAGAAATCGGCCTGCGCCAGGAGCACGTTAAGATCATGGGGCGAACCCGCGACTGGCTGCGCTACGAGGTGCCCGACCACTTCATCAAGCGCGAGATCCGCGGCCATTACCGGGGCCAGAAGCAGATCTGGTTCCTGTTGCGCATGGTTGCGCGCGACAACGAAGTCAATCTGCGCCTGACCGACCACCCGGAATTCGATGCCTGGCGCTGGCACGACTATTGGGTGCCGCTGGATGTCGTGATCGAGTTCAAGCGCGACGTCTACCAGCGCGCCCTGCAGGAACTGTCGCGCTTCGTCACCTGGCCGGCCAGGGGCCAGCAGGGTGAGCGGCGCCACAGCGCGCGCTACCTGCGCCAGCCGCATGGCAGGTCGCAAGGGGCCAAGCCGGCTCAGGATATGGTCGCAGCGGCCAGCGGGGCCAGTCCGGCAGGACCGGAATCGCTGGTGCTGGCGCCCAACAAGTAATTGTATTGACGGAAAACGGCGGCCAGCGCCGCCGTTTCCGCCAGATTTCCTTCCAGCGCATCACTTCATGCGCAGAGCATTGCCTTGAAAGCAACCCCAGCCGGTAGAATGGGCGCATGACTTTCATCGTCCCACCGCTGCGCGCATTTCTCGTCCCCCTTCTCTTTCTCCTGCCTTTGCATGCCTCGGCGCAAACCGCATGCCAGTTCCTGCAGGTAGCGCAGGTGCCGCTGCACTATGCCGGCTCGGGCCTGGGGCTGACGATGACCGGCGAGATCAATGGCAAGCGCGCCACCATGCTGCCCGATACCGGCGCCGGGGTCACTTACCTGACCCGCACCGGGGTGGATCGCCATGGCCTGACCCAGCGGCCCACCGGCCGCTACGTCCAGGGCGTGGCCGGCAAGTCGCGGCTGTACGAGGCCAGGGTGGCGGAGTTGGTCGTCGGGCCGGTGCGCGCCCGCGACCTGTACCTGTCGGTGGTCGGCGAAACCTCGTTCACGCCGCCGTTCGACGCCATCGTCGGCGCCGCCTTTCTGCTGCAGGGCGACCTCGAATTCTCGCTGGCCACCAAGGAGCTGCGCTTCTTTCGCCCTCAACGCTGCGCCAGCACCTGGCTGGCCTATTGGGACAAGAACGCGAGCGTGATCCCGTTCCGCCAGCACGACGAGCTGACGGCGAACCCGCAGTTTTCCGTCCACATCAACGGCACGCGGCTGACCGCCATGATCGATAGCGGCGCATCGGTCACCACCATCACCAGGCGCGCGGCGCATCGCGCCGGCATCGACCTCGATGGCCCGCGCGCGCAGCGCGTGGCCAATGCCCACGGCGTCGGCAAACAGTCGGTGGGCGCCTGGATCGCCAGGGCGGATACCTTCAAGATCGGCGACGCCACCGTGCACGATCCCGAGTTCGACGTGATCGACAGCCAGCTGAGCGTCGACGTGCTGCTGGGCGTCGACTTCCTGCGCGCGCACCGCGTGCTGTTCGCCATGAGCCAGGGCAAGCTGTACGTGTCCTACCTCGGCGGCCAGCCCTTCGATTCGCGGCGCGAGGTCAGGCCCTGGATGCGCCAGGAGGCCGAAGCCGGCAATGCCGACGCCTGGTACACGATGGCGGGCATGGCGAATTCCGAGCGCAGCACGCTCAAGGATCCGGCGGCCGCGATCGGCTACCTGGAGCGGGCGGCAGCGCTGGGCCACCGCGAGGCGAGCCTGTCGCTGGGCGTACGGATACTGGTGCAGGGCAAGCCGGAACAGGCGGCCACGCTCCTGCGTGCAAGCCTGGGCGAGGGGCACACAGGCCGCAATGGCGCCCTGTGGCTCTATCTGGCCCAATTGCGCGCCGGCGACCCGCAGGCCCGCGCCGAACTGGAAGCGCGTTTCAAGGAACGCAGCGATTGGCCACGCCCGGTGGTCGATTACTTCCTGGACAAGATCGACGGCGCCAAGCTGCTGGCGGCGTCCGACACGCCGGCACGCGCCTGCTTTGCCGCCAACCTGGTCCTGCTGCACGAGGAAACACTGGGCAAGCCGGCCAGCGTCGCCCTGCCCAAAGATTGCAAGGCGATGAGCGAACAGTACCAAGGCACAGGCACGGACATGGCGCTGTGACGGCAGGCCGGCATCGCGCTACAATGCCGGCTCCCTTCCCTTCCTGCCGCATTCGACATGTTCACTCCGTCCTCGCACGACGTGCGCCGCTTCTTCTGCGAAGCCTATCGCAAGCACCGCAATGGCGAGATCCTGACCCCGATGGACGCGATCGCGGCCGACTGGATCGTCCAGCATCCCGAATATCACGAGCAGTTCGAGGACGTCGAGGCGGCGATCGCGGCCGACTATTCGGTCGAAGGCGGCAAGGCGAATCCCTTCCTGCATCTGTCGATGCACCTGTCGATCGCCGAGCAGATCTCGATCGACCAGCCGCGCGGCATCCGCGCCGCCCATGACGCCCTGGTGGCCCGGCGCGGCCAGCACGACGCCCACCACGAGATCATGGAATGCCTCGGCGAGATGATCTGGGCCTCGCAACGCAACGGCGTGCCGCCGGATACCGAGGCCTATATCGAATGCGTGCGCCGGCGCGCATTCGCGTGATCCTTCCTTCGACTCACCCCAGCTTGTCGTCCGCGACCCGGTAGCGCGGGTCTTCAACCAGGTTTACCTCGACCATGCCGCGCGCCTTGTCCAGCAGCTCGCGGCAGTCCGGGCTCAGGTGGCGCAGGTGCAGGCGCTTGCCCAGCAGGCGGTAGCGCTCGGCCAGCGCGTCGATCGCCTGGATCGCCGAGTGGTCGACCACCCGCGCATGCAGGAAGTCGACGATGACGTCCTGCGGATCGTCTTTCGGGGTGAACAGCGCCTGGAACGGCGTCACCGAGGCGAAGAACAGCGTGCCTTCCAGCGCATACACCTTCCAGCCCTGCGCGTCGTGCGAGACGGCGGCCCGTACTTGCTTGGCATGCTGCCAGGCGAACACCAGCGCCGACACGATCACGCCGGCGATCACCGCCAGCGCCAGGTCGTAGACGAGGGTGATGCCCGCCACCAGCACGATCACGAACAGGTCGGCGCGCGGCACTTTTCCAACCAGGCGGAACGTGCCCCACTCGAAGGTCTTTTCGCACACCACGAACATCACGCCGACCAGCGCCGCCAGCGGGATCGCCTCGATCCAGCTGGACCCGAACAGGATGAACGCGAGCAGGAACAGCGCGGCCGCGATGCCCGACAGGCGCCCGGTCGCGCCGCTGTTCACATTGATCATGCTCTGGCCGATCAGCGCGCAGCCGCCCATGCCGCCGAA
The DNA here is from genome assembly GCF_057657035.1 of Massilia sp. Soil_C_3. Taxonomy (NCBI): domain Bacteria; kingdom Pseudomonadati; phylum Pseudomonadota; class Betaproteobacteria; order Burkholderiales; family Oxalobacteraceae; genus Massilia; species Massilia sp. Soil_C_3. Next base: position 370,239 of record NZ_JBDGJG010000006.1, on the reverse strand, counting down.
CAGGCCGGCCGCGACGTTGGCGGCGCCCAGCGCCAGCGACTCGCGGTTCGGCTGGCCGCGGGTGTCGGTGATCTCGTCGATCAGGGTGAGCGTGAGCAGCGACTCGATCAGGCCGACGCCGGCCAGCACCAGCGAATAGGGAAAGACGATGCGCAGCGTCTCCAGGTTCCATGGCACGTCGGGCAGCGCGAAACCCGGCAGGCCGCCGGCGATCGACCCGAGGTCGCCCACGGTCTTGGTCTCGATGCCAAGCAGCGCGCAGCCGATGCTGGCCACCAGGATGCCGACCAGCGTCGACGGCACCGCTTTGGTCAGGCGCGGGGTCAGGTAGATCACCGCCATCGTGACGACGATGATGCCGGCCATGACCGCCAGTTCGGGGCCGGCCATCCACTCTACCGCGCCATCCGGGCCCGGCTCCTTGAAGTGATTGAACTGGGCCAGGAAGATCACCAGCGCCAGGCCGTTGACGAAGCCGAGCATCACCGGATGCGGCACCATGCGGATGAATTTACCCAGGCGCGCGGCGGCGAACAGCAGTTGCAGCACGCCCATCAGCACCACCGCGGCCAGCAGGTATTGCGCGCCATGCTGGACCACCAGCGCCACCATCACCACCGCCAGCGAACCGGCGGCGGCCGAGATCATGCCGGGCCGGCCTCCGAAGCACGACGTGATGAAGGCGACGATCACTGCCGCATACAGGCCGGTGAGCGGGGACAGGTGCGCGACCAGGGCGAAGGCGATCGCTTCGGGCACCAGGGCCAGCGCGACGGTCAGGCCGGCCAGCAGGTTGATCTTCAGGTAAGCGGGGGTAAGGGACGGCACGGCGGCTCCAGCGGCAAGGATGACAATCCCCTCGCTGCACTGCAGCAGAGGGGATCGCATGTTACCAGTTGCCGCGCAGCCGCGTAACGACAGCCCTACTTCTTGACCACCAGCTGCGACGGCAGGCTGGCCAGATAGGCGCCGAGGTCGGACATGTCCTGGTTCGACAGCGGCTGCACGATGGCGGCCATGATCGGGTTGACGCGGCCATTGGCGCCGGCCCCGCGCTTGTAGGCGCGCAGCGCATGCGTCAGATAGTCGGCGTGCTGGCCGGCCAGCTTCGGATAGGTTGGATCGATCGCCTTGTTGAAGTCGGCGCCGTGGCAGGAAGCGCAGTTGTATTTCTGGGCCAGGGCTTCGCCGCGCTTGACGTCGTTGGCGGCCGCGCCTAGAGACACAGCGCCGAGGACCAGCAGGAGCATCGTGTTCTTCATGGCGGTCCTCATCGCTTGGCGGTCGCTTGGACCGACGATTGCTGGGAATAATAGGCCGCCACGTCGGCGATGTCCTGGTCGCTCATCGAGCGCGCGATGCCGGTCATGGACGGATGCTTGCGATCGCCCTTGCGATAGGCCTTGAGTGCGGATTCGATGTACTTGGCCGACTGGCCGCCGATCATCGGCACGCGGTAGACCTCGGGGAATGCCGTCTTGTAGCCGCCGGGGATGGCGTGGCAGCCGATGCACATCTCGATCTTGGCGGTGGCCGCCTGGGGATTACCGACCACTTCCGCGGCGGATGCGCTGCCGGCGGCGCCGGCAAACAGCGCCAGCGCCAGTGGTACCAGAGTTTTTTTCATGGGCGTCTCGTTAGTTATATGTCGAAAATCGCAACCGCACAAAAACTTAGCAAAGGCTTACCAACCGGCCGATTCTATCTGAAGACTTGACACCAGTCTACAAACCGGCGTCCCGCGCCCGGGCGGCGGGTGGGCGGTATTTTTGTCATATACTCGCCCAACCTTCTTCGTTTTCTTCCGTCACCCGCCATGCATGCTTCTCCCCGCTTCGAAGGCAGCGACAATTACGTCGCCACTCCCGACCTGAAACTGGCCGTCAACGCCGCGCTCACGCTGGGCCGCCCGCTCCTGATCAAGGGCGAGCCGGGCACCGGCAAGACCATGCTGGCCGAGGAGGTCGCGGCCGCGCTGAACATGCCGCTCTTGCAGTGGCACGTGAAGTCGACCACCAAGGCCCAGCAGGGCCTGTACGAATACGACGCCGTCTCGCGCTTGCGCGATTCGCAGCTGGGCGACGAGCGCGTGCGCGACATCCAGAACTACATCGTGAAAGGTGTGCTGTGGCAGGCGTTTACGTCGCCCGAGCCAGTCGTGCTGCTGATCGACGAAGTCGACAAGGCCGACATCGAGTTCCCGAACGACCTGCTGCGCGAACTCGACCGCATGGAGTTCTACGTCTACGAGACGCGCGAGATGGTGGTGGCCAAACACCGCCCGCTGGTGATCATCACCTCCAACAACGAAAAGGAACTGCCCGACGCCTTCCTGCGCCGCTGCTTCTTCCATTACATCCAGTTCCCGGACCGCGAGACGATGGCCGACATCGTGGGCGTGCACTTCCCGACGCTCAAGCAGGATCTGCTGGCGGCCGCGCTGCAAAGCTTCTATGCACTGCGTGACGTCCCCGGCATCAAGAAGAAGCCGTCGACCTCGGAATTCCTCGACTGGCTCAAGCTGCTGCTGGCCGAGGACGTGCCGGCCGACGCGCTGCGCGCCGAGAACGAGGCCCCGCCGCTGCACGGCGCCCTGCTCAAGAACGAACAGGACATCGCGCTGTTCGACCGCCTGATGGCCATGGCGAGGAACCGGCGATGATCACGGTCGCGCCCATCACCCTGGAGCTGAACGGCGTGCGCCTGGAGCCCTTGGGCCCGCACCACGCCGACGGCTTGCGCGCGGCGGCCAGCGATGGCGAGCTGTGGAACCTGGTCGTGACCAGCGTGCCGGCGCCGCACGACGCCGGCGCCTATATTGATACCGCCCTCGGCATGGCCAACCGCCGGGCCTGGGCCGTGGTCGAGGCGGCCAGCGGCGCTGTCATCGGCAGCACCAGCTACCACGACATCGTGCCGGACGTCGACCGGGTCGAGATCGGCTACACCTGGTATGCCAGGCGCGCGCAGCGCAGCCACGTCAACACGAGCTGCAAGCTGATGCTGATGCGGCACGCCTTCGACACGCTCGGCTGCGCGGTGGTGGGCCTGCGCACCGATGGCGAGAACTTCGCCTCGCAAGCGGCCATCGAACGCCTCGGCGCGCACAAGGATGGCGTGCTGCGGCATCACGCCGCGCGCCGCAACGGGCAGGCGCGCGACACCGTCATGTACAGCATCCTGCAGGGCGAATGGCCGCGCGTGAAGGCGCACCTGGAGGCGCGTCTGGCGCATCACGCCGGGAGCTAGGCCATGCTGATCGACTTCTTCCGCGCCCTGCGCGAGGCCAAGGTCCCGGTCTCGATCCGCGAATTCCTGACCCTGCTCGAGGCCCTGCAGCGCCAGGTGATCCTGCCCTCGCTCGACGAGTTCTATTACCTCGCGCGCCTGACGCTGGTGAAGGACGAGGCGCACTTCGACAAGTTCGATCGCGTGTTCGGCCTGTGGTTCAAGGGGGTCGATGCGGTGTTCGACGAAAAGGCCGAGATCCCGTTGGAATGGCTGATCAAGCGCTTCGAGCGCGAGCTGACGCCGGAACAGAAGGCGCAGCTGGAAAAATTCGGCTACGACAAGCTGCAGCAGCGCCTGCAGGAATTATTGAAAGAGCAGAAGGAACGCCACGCCGGCGGCAGCAAGTGGATCGGCACCGGCGGCACCTCGCCCTTCGGCCATGACGGCACCAACCCCGAGGGCATCCGTATCGGCGGCACGGGCCGCAACCGCAGTGCGGTCAAGGTATGGGAACAGCGCACTTTCCGCGACTACGACGACGAGCGCGAACTGGGCACGCGTAATTTAAAAGTCGCGTTGCGCCGCCTGCGCCGCTTCGCGCGGCAAGGCGCGGCGGACGAGCTGGCGCTGGACGACACCATCCGCGCCACCGCCAGCAATGCCGGCTGGCTCGACATCCGCATGCGGCCCGAGCGCAAGAACCGGATCAAGGTGGTGATGCTGCTCGACGTGGGCGGTTCGATGGACGACCACATCGAGCGCACCGAAGAACTGTTCTCGGCCGCCAGCAGCGAATTCAAGAACATGGAGTTCTATTACTTTCACAACTGCGTCTACGACTACCTGTGGAAGAACAACCGCCGCCGCCACAGTGAGCGCTTCGACACCTGGGACGTGCTGCGCAAATATCCGGCCGATACGCGGGTGATCTTCGTGGGCGACGCCACCATGAGCCCCTACGAGGTGATGGCGCCGGGCGGCTCGGTCGAGTACAACAACGAAGAGCCGGGCGCGGCCTGGCTGGCGCGCTTCGTCTCGACCTTTCCCAAGTTTGCCTGGCTCAATCCGGAGCCGGAACATCTGTGGCAATACCGGCAATCGATCGCCCTCATTCGCCAGATCATGAACAACCGCATGTTTCCGATCACGCTCGAAGGGCTGGAACGGGCGATGCGGCTGCTCAGTAAGTAGGCGCGGCATCCATTCCTGTTAGCGCATGCACGTCGTACCCGCGCAGGCGGGTACCCAAGTCTTTTGCGCAGCCGGCTTTATCAAACGTAGTCACGGTGCAAGCACGCTTGGGTACCCGCCTTCGCGGGTACGACGTCTTCGAGGCAACAATTTATTTCCAGCAATGTAATTACGCACTGTGTTAGTGCGGACACGGACGGCCGTGCTGGAATCGCTATGATCTAGCCACTCGCCCGCCGCTCGCCGTGCCTCAACACAAGGCGCGTGGACGGGCGAGCCAGGACAATCGTGCGTGCGCCGTCCGCTTGTAGAATCCAAGCGTCGGGCGGCAAGCGCACCACTTACAAGACGCATAAAAACAGAGGGGAAAACGAATGCCAGACCTGCTGTCCTTGTTGACTAGTCTCGCGTGGCCGCTGGCGATTGCACTGGCCTGGCTGGCCGGCGAATTCGGCCAGCGCTGGACCGGCCTGCCGCGCATCAGCTTCTATGGCCTGGTCGGCTTCGCGCTCGGCAGCACCCAGATCGGCGCCCTGCCCGCCCCCGACATGGGGCCGGTCTCGCTGCTGGCCAACGTCGCCTTCGGCCTGATCCTGTTCGAACTGGGCAACCGCATCAACCTGCGCTGGCTGGTCAACAATCCCTGGATCGGCGTGGCCGGCCTGGTCGAGGCGGCGCTGACCTTCATCCTCGTCTATTTCGTCGCCAGCGCCTTCGGCGTCGGCAGCCTGACGGCCCTCCTGATGGCGGCGCTGTCGATGGCCACCTCGCCCGCCACCGTGGTGCGGGTCGTCAACGAACAGAAAAGCTCGGGCCAGATGACGGAGCGGGTGCTGCACCTGTCGGCCCTGAACTGCGTGCTGTCGGTGTTCGCCTTCAACGCCATCATCGGCATCTGGCTGTTCCGCACCTATGACGCCGTCGGCGAAGCGCTGTGGCAAAGCCTGGTGATGCTGGCCGGCTCGATCCTGACCGGGGCCATCTTCGGCGTGATCGTGCCGGCGCTGCTGCGCGCAATCGGCAATCAGCAGCAGGACGCCACCGTCGCGTTCGCATTAGCCATCATTTTGCTGGTGGCCGTGTGCGACAGCGCCGGCCTGACGCCGGTGGTGGCGGCGCTGGCCTTCGGACTGACGGTGCGCTACCGGCGCGTGGCCTTTACCCAGACCCAGCGCAACTTCGGCGCCCTGGGCGAAGTGCTGACCGTGCTGCTGTTCGTGTACGCCGCCTCGACCCTCGACTGGCGCCTGGTCGCCGCCGGCGCCCTGCTCGCCATCAGCGTGGTGCTGGCGCGCATGTTCGCGAAGGTGGCGGGCGTGACGGCGTTTGCCCACCTGTCGGGCGTCACCTGGCGCAAGGGCGCGCTCACCGGCCTCGGGCTGGCGCCGCTGGCCGTGTTCGTGATCCTGCTGCTCGAGCACGCGCGCTATGCGGGCCTGAAAGTGGTCGAAGAACTGTATGCGATGGCGGCCGTGACGATGCTGCTCGAAGTCTTCGGCCCGATCATCATCCAGCGTGCGCTGATCTGGGCGCGCGAAGCACCGGAGTCGCCCCATGCCGCTTGAAGCCTTCACCCCCTCGCAGCCGCTCACCTTCGGGGTCGAGCTGGAGCTGCAACTGGTCAGCCTGTCGGATTTCAACCTGACCGCGGCCAGTCCCGACCTGATGCACCTGCTGAAGCGCAAACCTTTCCCGGGCAACGTCACGCCGGAGATCACCGAGAGCATGATCGAGATTAACTCGAGCGTGCACACGGCCTACGCGCCGCTGCTGGCCGAGCTGACCGAAATCCGCGACACCCTGGTGGCGGCCAGCGACGTGCTCAATATCGGCATCGCCGGCGGCGGCACGCACCCGTTCCAGCACTGGTCCGACCAGCGCATCTCGGCCAAGCCGCGCTACGAATACCTGTCGCAGCTGTACGGCTACCTGGCCAAGCAGTTCACGGTGTTCGGCCAGCACGTGCACATCGGCTGCGCCAACGGCGACGATGCGCTCTACCTGCTGCACGCGCTCAACCGCTACCTGCCGCACTTCATCGCCCTGTCGGCGTCGTCGCCCTATGTCCAGGGCCACGACAGCCTGTTCGAATCGGCGCGCCTGAATTCGGTGTTCGCCTTCCCGATGAGCGGCCGCGCGCCGTTCACGCTCTCCTGGCAGGAGTTCACCGACGTCTACTTCGCCAAGATGGAACGCACCAACATCATCAAGAGCATGAAGGATTTTTACTGGGACCTGAGGCCCAAGCCGGAATACGGCACCATCGAGCTGCGCGTGTGCGATACGCCGCTCACGGTGGAGCGGGCGGCGGCGCTGGCCGGTTACCTGCAGGCGCTGTGCCGGCACCTGCTGGAGCGGAAAGAAGAAGCACCGGTGGAAGACGATTACCTGGTCTACAACTACAACCGCTTCCAGGCCTGCCGCTTCGGCCTGGACGGCAGCATCACGCATCCGAAGACCTACGAGAATGTGCCGATGCGCGAAGACATCCTGGCGACGCTCGACACCATGCTGCCGCATGCCGAGGCGCTGGGCAGCGTGGACGCCTTGAAACACCTGGCGGCGGCGGTGCACGACGGCAGCGACGCGACCATCCTGCGCCGCCATGTGGAACGCGAAGGCAGTGTCGAGGGCATGGTCAATGCGGCGATCCAGCACTTCCGTGGCGGCCGCACGAGCTGACAATTTCCCCTACATTCGGTATCCAAATTGCATGATAATGAAAGATTGCTTACCTGCAGTTTTTCATTATTCATGCCCACATGGTTAAACTGACCGCCACCCTGCTTCTGCTTCCCGCCCTGCTGTGTTCCAGTCCTCTGTCGACTGCGGCCCCGTGGAGTGCGCCCGCCTCGACCATCCCCCTGCCGCGCGACCGCGCCTTCTCCGGCACCTTGCAGCTCGAGGTCGATGCCAGCGACACCGCGCAGCGTATCGTCCGCGTCAAGCAGCGCGTGCCGGTGCAGTCGGCGGGCCGCCTGACCCTGCTGTATCCGAAGTGGGACGGCGGTAGCCACGGCCCGACGATCCAGGTCCAGCGTATGGCCGGCCTGGCGATCCAGGGCGGCGGGCAGCGCCTGGCATGGCGCCGCGATCCCCTCGACGCGCATGCCTTCCACGTGCAGGTACCGGCCGGCGTGCGCGAGCTGGCGCTGGAGTTCCAGTTCCTGGCGCCGCTCGGCCACATGAGCCACATCGCCTCGGACATGATCAACCTGCAGTGGCAGAACGTGATCCTGTATCCGGCCGGATGGTTTGCCAGCCGCATCCCGGTGGCGGCCTCGCTGACCCTGCCCGAGGGATTGGTGGCGGGGACCTCGCTGGTGGAGCAGCGCCGCGCCGGCTCGACCATCACCTTCGCGCCGACGCCGCTCGACCTGCTGCTCGACTCGCCCGTGCTGGCCGCGCCCCATGTGGAGCAACGCACCGTGGCCGCCGGGCCGGTCCCGGTGCGCGTGACCTATTTCGCCGGTGAGGCCGCGCAGCTTGCCGGCGCGGGGGCGATGGACGCGCCGCTGCGCGCCATCGTCGAACAGACCGCCAGGGTATTCGGCAAGGCGCCCTTCCCCCACTTCGATTACCTGGTGCCGCTGACGGACCGCTTGCCGGGACCGGGCGGCCTGGAACACATCCGCTCCGCCGAAGTCACGCTGCCGCCGGACTTCCTGGCCAACCGCGATGCCTCGGCCGCGGAAATCGACCTGTTTGCCCACGAATACATCCATGCCTGGAATGGCAAGTTCGCCCAGCCCGCGGACCATCGCACGCCCACACCCAACGTGCCCATGCAAAGCACGCTGCTGTGGGTGTACGAGGGACAGTCCGAATTCTGGGGGCGGGTGATCGGCGCACGCTCGGGCCTGCGCGGTTTCCAGGACACGCTCGACGCGCTGGCCCTGGACGCGGCCGCGATGGCGAACCGGCCGGGCCGCGCCTGGAAGGCGCTCGGCGACAGCGCGCTCGATTCGATCACGATGCCGGGCGGCGCCGGCGTCAGCTGGACCGACTGGCAGCGCCGCAAGGATTACTACGCCGAAGGTGTGTTGCTGTGGCTGGACATCGACGGCATCCTGCGCGAACGCAGCCAGGGTAAATTCGGCATGGACGACTTCGCCGCCAGGTTCTTCGCCGTGCAAGGAAAGACCAGCAAGGACTACACCTTCGACGACGTCTGCGCCACCTTATCCAAGCTCGCGCCCTTCGACTGGCGCGGCTACCTGGAACAGCGCGTGCACGGCAACAGTGACGCCGGCCTGCTCGACGGCCTGGAACGCGCCGGCTACCGGCTGGTCTACAAGCCGACGCCGAGCCGCTACGTCGAGCGCGCCCTGCAGGGCGAAGGAGTTCCCGACTTCAGCTACGGCCTCGGGATCGGCGTGAACGGCAAAGGTGTGGTGCGCTCGGTCGGCTGGAACAGCCCCGCCTTCAAGGCCGGGCTGGCGCCGGGCGCCACGCTGGTGGAAGTGGGAGGCGAGCCGTTCAGCATCGAGCGCCTGGCTGCGGCGGTGTCGCGCCGCGATCCGGCCGGCATCGTGCTCACCATCGAGCTGGATCGGCAGAAGCGCGCGGTCACGATCGCCTACGATGGGGGCTTGCGCTATCCGGCGCTGGAACGCATCCCGGGCCGTGACGATGGTCTGCGGCAGCTACTGCAGGCGCGTTAGCCGGCCAGCGGGGCAGCCTTGCTGGCCCAGCCGCCTTTCATGAAGCGGGCCAGCAAGGGCTGGCGGGTTGGCGCCGGCGGCGGCAGCTTGGCGTCGACCACGACTGCCCACTGGTCGGCCAGCTGTTCGCAGGTGGCGCGCAGGACCGGATCGAGATTCGGCAGGCGCGACAACGCACAGAGGTGGCGCTCGATCACCGACGCCAGCTTGATGCACGGCTGCTCGCCATCACCGCGCGTCGTGTAGTTCGACATCAGGTGCAACAGCGAAGCGACCAGCAACGCGTCCTGGCTGCGCGGTTCCGACGGCGTCGTGTGTGGGGTGGATATGGTCATGCAAGCGTCTCCAAAATAGCCGAATAGCGGTTGCGGTCCGCAACGATGTAACGTGAATTGCAACGAGATGCGAATGATTCTCATTTCATTATTCACGCGTCACGCGGCGAAAGCAAGCGTTTTCGGCAAGCGAATCGTGGGGCGGCTGAGGTCGGACGAAAGCTGATTCTTTGAGGCAATTATTGGGAGAAATTACAGCCGGGTTTCGCGCGCCGCGCGCAGGAATTCATCGAGTACCGGCGTGCAATCGAGCAGGTCGACGCCGCCGGCGCGGTGGAATTCAGGGTGCCACTGCAAGCCCATGACGAAGTTGGCGCGCTGGTAGCGGATCGCCTCGATGATGCCATCGGGCTCGGACATGGCTTCGATGCGGATGTCGCGGCCCAGATCCTTGACCGCCTGGTGGTGGATCGAGTTCACCATGGCCCGCTCGACCTTGGGGAACATGCGGCCCAGCGACGAACCCTTGGGGAAGACGATGGCGTGGCGGTGCGCGTCATACACATCGTGCACGTGCGGCAGGGCCTCGGGCATGTCGGTGGCGACGTCCTGGTGCAGGGTGCCGCCGAAGGCGACGTTGATCAGCTGGCAACCGCGGCACACGCCCAGCACCGGTTTGCCGGCGTCGACGAATTCGTGCAGCAGTTCGAGCTCGTAGACGTCACGCGCGCGGTCGCCGCTCCACTCGGGCTTGGTCGGGGTTTCGGAATAGGTTTGCGGCGCCACGTCGGCCCCGCCCTGCAGCACCAGGCCGTCGAGGTGGCGCGCATAGTGGCGCAGGGTGATATTGCTGGGGTGTAGCAGGCCGTTGGTATTGACGGTGGGAATCATGAACACCAGCACGTCGCGCGACATCACCCACTGGGCGATCGATTCCTCGAGATACTGCAGGTTCTTGCTGAGCAGCCCCTTGGCGCCAGTGGCGGGGTGAAAGATACGGGCCGAGACGCCGATGTGCAGCGTGCGCTGCATGAAATCGCGGTTGAAGCGTTCGCGCAGCGAACGGAAACGTGAGGTAATGACCCGGCCTGCCAGGGCGACGGCATTGTCGCCATCGCGCAGGTAGCGCGCCGGCCCGCGCGCGGTCTGGCCGCCGCTCGCACGGCGATCGGGCACGCGCACGCGCGTTTCGCGGCGCTCGTCGATGTCCGCGGTTGGATCGTCCTTGCGCTTGATTTGATCGTCTTCAGCCATGGTTATTAATATAACTTCCCCATTGCTTCGCACGATATAAAGTTGTTACAAAACGTCGCGTCTTCCCTACACCGGGAGATCCAGCAGCTTCTGAAAGGTCAGCATCCAGTGGCGGCCGGCGACCGGCGTCGTGAGCAGGCCGCGCGCCCCGGCGCGGCGCGCACGCACGCTGTCGTAGTAAAAGGATTGCTCGACCAGGAACACCACCGGCGTGCGCTGCGCTCCGTCCTGCGACTTGATCGAGCTGCACACCTCATACGGTTCGATGCCGACCGCCGCCGTGTTGATCAACACCAGCGCTACCTTCGTTTCGTCGCACAGGCGCACCGCCGCGCACAGGCTGTCGGTCCATTCCACCGGCACCCGGCGCGGGCCGAGCACGCGCGCCACCTGGTTACGCAGCTGGCATTCCTTGTCGACGATCAGGACGGCCCCATCTACCGGACCACGACGCTGGCGCGTGTAGAATGCCGGCGTTTCGCAGTCCGGCGCCAGGCGCGGACGGCGGCGGCGTTCGGCCAGCACGCGCCGGACGGTGCGGGTGCTCTGCTGCACCAGCACCTGGACCCGGTTATCGAGCAGTTCGGCCAGGGCTTCATACAGTTGCAGCGAGTCGACCGGCCGCGCCAGGGTGCGCCAGGGCTCGGCGCCGGGGTTGCCGATCACGAGCGCCGGCTGCAGCGATCCCGGCGGCAGGCAGCCGAGCCGGGTCAGCGCGGTGGGGCTGTCGCCGTTGGCGATATACAGGTCCGGCTCTTGCAAACTATCGTCATGCAGGCAAGAATACGACGGCCCCACGCCCGGCGCCCGCGCCAGCAGGGCGTCGAGCCGCGCGCTTTCAGCCGGGGTAAACCCGATCAGGCGAATGGTAAACGGATAGCTGGACAAGTGCATCGGTAACGCCCCTCCCTGGCATTGCCGTGATTATCTGGCTTAATCTAGCACAAACGTGCGAAGCGAAAAGCACGTCACAGCGCAAACTACTGTATATTTAAACAGTAAAAAAGCCCAACCTTTTCCTCCCGACAAGTTAGAATGCCGGAGCATTCGACAATCAATCTTCAAGATGGCCTCCAAGAAACCCGCTCCAGACTACAGCGAATCATCCATCCGCGTCCTCAAGGGACTCGAACCTGTGAAACAGCGTCCGGGCATGTACACCCGGACGGAGAATCCGCTCCATATCATCCAGGAGGTGATCGACAACGCCTCCGACGAAGCGCTGGGCGGTCACTGCAAGAACATTGGCGTGACCCTGAACCCGGACGGTTCGATCACGGTCGAGGACGACGGCCGCGGCATCCCGGTCGGTATCCACCCGGAAGAAGGCGTGTCCACGGTCGAGATCGTGTTCACCCGCCTGCACGCCGGCGGCAAGTTCGACAAGGGCTCGGGCGGCGCCTACGCCTTCTCGGGCGGCCTGCACGGGGTCGGCGTCTCGGTCACCAATGCGCTGTCGAAGCGCCTCGAGATCGAGGTGTGGCGGCGCGACGACCAGGGCAACGGCCAGCACAAGCTGGTATTTGCCAATGGCGACGTGATCGAGCCGCTCACTTCCAGCCCTGCCGAACGTGGCGGCAAGAAGAACGGCACCCGCGTCACCGCCTGGCCGGACGGACAATATTTCGATTCCCCGAACATCCCGCTGGGCGACCTGCAGCGCCTGCTGCGCTCGAAGGCGGTGCTGCTGCCGGGCGTGACGGTCACGCTCACCAACGGCAAGACCGGCGACGTCCAGACCTGGCGCTACGACGAAGGCCTGCGCGGCTACCTGAACGAAGCGCTGGCCCAAAGTTCCAGCGGCGAGACCCTGATCCCGCTGTTCGAAGGCGCGCAGTTCGCCGCCGCGGGCGACGACAGCTTCGCCGAGGGCGAAGGCGCCGACTGGGTCGTGGCCTGGACCGAGGAAGGCGGCGTGGTGCGCGAGTCCTACGTCAACCTGATCCCGACCGTGAGCGGCGGCACCCACGAAGCCGGCCTGCGCGACGGCCTGTTCGGCGCGGTGAAGAACTTCGTCGAGCTGCACGGCCTGCTGCCGAAAGGCGTCAAGCTGCTGCCCGAGGACGTGTTCGCGCGCGTCTCGTTCGTGCTGTCGGCCAAGGTGCTGGACCCGCAATTCCAGGGCCAGACCAAGGAACGCCTGAATTCGCGCGATGCGCTCAAGCTGGTGTCGACGTTTACCAAACCGCCGCTCGAACTGTGGCTGAACCAGCACGTCGAATACGGCAAGAAGCTGGCCGAACTCGTCATCAAGCAGGCCCAGTCGCGCCTGCGTTCGCTGCAAAAAGTCGAGAAGAAGAAATCGTCCGGCGTGGCGGTGTTGCCGGGCAAGCTGACCGATTGCGAATCGACCGACATCACGCGCAACGAGCTGTTCCTGGTCGAGGGCGACTCGGCCGGCGGCTCGGCCAAGATGGGCCGCGACAAGGAATTCCAGGCCATCCTGCCGCTGCGCGGCAAGGTGCTCAACTCCTGGGAAACCGACCGCGACCGCCTGTTCGCCAATAACGAAATCCACGATATCTCGGTGGCGATCGGCGTCGATCCGCACGGCGTCGGCGACTCGCCCGACCTGTCTGGTCTGCGCTACGGCAAGATCTGCATCCTGTCGGATGCGGACGTCGACGGTTCGCACATCCAGGTGCTGCTGCTGACCTTGTTCTTCAAGCACTTCCCTGCCCTGTTCGGCAACGGCAATATCTGCATCGCGCGTCCGCCGTTGTACCGGGTCGACGTGCCGGCGCGCGGCAAGAAGCCGATCCAGAAGCTGTATGCGCTGGACGACGGCGAACTGCTGGCGATCGAGGACAAGCTCAAGAAAGAAGGCCTGAAGGAAGGCGTGTGGAGCATCTCGCGCTTCAAGGGCCTGGGCGAGATGAACGCCGAGCAGCTGTGGGAAACCACCATGAACCCGGACACCCGCCGCCTGCTGCCGGTGGCCTTCGGCCAGTACGACCACGCCGAATCGGCATCGCGCTTCAATATGCTGATGGGCAAAGGCGAAGCCGCGGCGCGCCGCGCCTGGATCGAGGAACACGGCAATGAGACGGAGGCGGATATCTGATGAGGTTAGTGGTTTGTTAGCTGAACTTGGGTTCCCGCCTGCGCGGGAACGACGGTCTTTCGGCCAGTGGCCCGAACACGTCGTCCCCGCGCAGGCGGGGACCCAAGTTTCTCCGCACACCCAAGCGCCCCCGCAGAACATCGAACACACATCATGACGAATCAACCAAGTCTCTTTGAACAACAACACGAGCCCTCGGACGTCGAGACGCTCACCCTGTCCACCTTCGCCGAGCGCGCCTACCTCGACTACGCCGTCTCGGTGGTCAAGGGCCGCGCGCTGCCGGACGTGTCGGACGGCCAGAAGCCGGTCCAGCGCCGCATCCTGTACGCGATGAACGAACTGGGCCTGGGCCCGACCGCCAAGCCGCGCAAGTCGGCCGCAGTGGTCGGCGACGTGCTCGGTAAACTGCACCCGCACGGCGACCAGTCGGTGTACGACGCGCTGGTGCGCATGGCGCAGGACTTTTCGCTGCGCTATCCGCTGATCGACGGCCAGGGTAACTTCGGCTCGCGCGACGGCGACGGCGCCGCGGCAATGCGATATACCGAAGCCCGCCTGACCCCGATCTCGCGCCTGCTGATGGACGAGATCGACATGGGCACGGTCGACTCGCAACCGAACTACGACGGTTCGACCACCGAACCGCGCACGCTGCCGGCGCGCCTGCCGATGGTGCTGCTCAACGGCGCCTCGGGCATCGCGGTCGGCCTGGCCACCGAGATCCCCTCGCACAATCTGCGCGAGGTCGCGGCGGCGGCGGTGGCGATGATCCGCAATCCCAAGATCACCCACGCCGAGCTGATGACCTTCATCCCCGGTCCGGACTTCCCGGGCGGCGGCCAGATCATCACCCCGGCATCGACGATCGCCGACATGTATGCGGTCGGCCGCGGCTCGATGAAGGTGCGCGCGCGCTGGAAGATCGAAGAGCTGGCGCGCGGCCAGTGGCAGGCGGTGGTGTACGAACTGCCGCCGGGCTGCTCGTCGCAGCGCGTGCTGGAAGAAATCGAAGAACTGACGAATCCGAAGGTCAAGGCCGGCAAGAAGGCGCTGCTGCCGGAACAGCTGGCGCTGAAGAACACGATCCTGGGCGCGCTCGACGCGGTGCGCGACGAATCGGGCCGCGAAGCCGCGGTGCGCCTGGTGTTCGAGCCGAAGTCGAAGAATGTCGACCAGAACGAATTCATGCTGATGCTGCTCGCGCATACCTCGCTCGAGAGCTCGGCGCCGATCAATATGGTGATGATCGGCGGCGACGGCCGTCCGCGCCAGAAAGGCCTGGGCACGATCATCCAGGAATGGATCGATTATCGATTCACGACCGTCAGGCGCCGCACCGAATTCAAGCTGGGCAAGGTCAACGACCGCATCCATATCCTGGAAGGCCGCGAGACCGTCCTGCTGAACATCGACAAGGTGATCGCCATCATCCGCAATTCGGATGAGCCGAAGGCGGCGCTGATCGAGGAATTCCGCCTGAGCGAGCGCCAGGCCGAGGACATCCTCGAGATCCGCCTGCGCCAGCTGGCGCGCCTGGAAGCGATCAAGATCCAGCAGGAGCTGGCCGAACTGCGCAGCGATAAAGAGAAGCTCGAGGACATCCTGGAGAACCCATCGTCGATGAAGCGTTTGATCATCCGCGAAATCGAAGCAGACGCCAAGCAGTACGGCGACGACCGCCGCACCATCATCGAGGAAGCGCAGCGCGCGGTGGCCGAGCAGAAGGTCATCGACGAGCCGGTGACCGTGATCGTGTCGGAAAAAGGCTGGGTGCGCGCGCGTACCGGCATCGGACACGATCCGGCGCAGTTCACGTTCAAGGCCGGCGACTCGCTGTATAAGGCCTTCGAGTGCCGCACGGTGGATCACCTGCTGGGCATTGGCGACAACGGCAAGGTGTATTCGGTGCCGGTGAACGCGCTGCCTGGCGCGCGCGGCGACGGCGTGCCGATTACCACCTTGGTCGATTTGTCGGGCGGTGTGCGGATTTTGCACTACTTCGCGGGCAATCCGGAGACGCGCCTGTTGATCTCGACCTCGGATGCGTTCGGGTTCATTACCAAGGCCGGCGATATGGTCAGCCGCCTGAAGGGTGGCAAGTCGTTCATCACCCTGAACGAAGGCGCGACGCCATTGCCGCCGCGGGTCGTCACTGACACTGCCGGCGCGATCGCCTGCCTGTCGGAAAAGGGCCGCGTGCTGGTGTTCGGCATCGACGAGATGAAGGTGCTGACCAATGGCGGTCGCGGTGTGATTCTGATGGAGCTGGAGCCGAAAGAGAAGATGCTGGCGGCGCAGCCGATCAACCAGAAGGGTGTGAACGTGGTTGGTACTTGGGCTGAGGGCAAGGCGCGGACGGTGGAACTGTTTGCGTCGGGACTGGAGCCGCACTTTGGCAAGCGGGCGCGCAAGGGCAAGGCGTTGTCGGCGAGGCTGAAGGCGCAGGATTTGGCGATGCGGGCGGCCGACGCTTCGTAATCCCGACCGCTTTCAACGTTCAGAAACAAAAATGCCGGCGCGAGCCGGCATTTTTTGTTTCAAGCCTGGTGCTTAGTTACGGGCAGCAGCCTTGTGCACGTCAGCTTGTGCTTCAGCACGCACCTGCTCGGTCTTGGCGGCAGCGGTGGCCTTGTCGGCTGCCGCATCGACTTGTGCCTTCAGCACTTTTTCGTCGGCCTTGATCATTTTCTTCTCGGCTTTCAGATTGGCGTCGGCCACTTTCTCTTCAGCCTTGGCCATCGCCTTGGCGCGGTCTTCCGGATCGGCTTTGGCCACTTTCGCGGCTGCGTCAGTGTGCGACTCGACCAGGTTGGCGTGGGCTTTCGACTTGGTCTCGACAGCCTTGGCCATGGTCTTGTTCACTTTCTCGTCCGCTTTGACGGCGGTCTTGATTTCTTTCTGCTCTGCCTTGATCACGTCTTTCTCGGCATTGGCTTCCGCCTTGACGATGCGGTTGTCTGCCGCGGTGGTGGTCGGCGCGGTGGTTTGAGCGTGAGCAGCGGTAGCCATCAGGCCGGCGATGAGGGTAGCGATCAGTTTGTTCATGATGTGTTTCCTTTTCTGGTTGGTCTCTGCACAGATCGGGTTGCCTGTGCAGTCGTTGTTGTTCTTCAGTGATTCCAGAATAAGCCGATCGCAGCGCCGGGTCTGTTAGACAGCCCACAGTCAAATTGTCAGAGTTGTAAGCAAAGATTACCGCTGAACAGCGCCTGCATAGAGGTCGATGATGTCGCCGATGCCGTCCTGGCATACCGGGCAGAACTTGTCGCTGCGGTCGAACATCAGGCATTGCATCGCCGGCCGGTAGTAGCCGCTGGCCTCGTAGTTGGCGCCTTCGAAGGCGCCGATCGTGTGCCGGTGCGGCTGCTGCGCGAACAATGCGTTCGTACGCTGCAGGTCTTCATGGAACAAGGCGCTCATCTCGGATTCCGGGCGATTCCCGGCGCGCAGTGCGGCGCGCTTCTTCTGGTAGGCGCGCGACTCTTCCTCGTACTGCGCCTTGGGCCACGGCGTCGGCAACCGCGTGCCGTCCTTCACATGGCGCTTCCATTTGAGCCTAGCGGGGTCGCGTAGCGCGGTGACGTTCGGCTCCCACGGTTCCATGCGGCCGCTGGCCGACTGGTAAGCAACGGGTGAGGTGTAGTACTCATCGGCCAGGCCGGCGAAGTGGTGGCCGAATTCGTGCACGAACAGGTAGTCGGCCCAATCGTTGCCCGCCGCCGCGGTGCTGAACTGGCCGAAGATGCCGCCGCCGCCATAGGTCTCGTTGTTCACCAGGATCTCCATGAATTCATACGGCGCGTGCTGGGCGATGTCGCGCAGCGCGCGGTTGTCGAGCGTGAGCACATAGCGTTCGCTGCCGAAGATGTCGTAGCGCGTGCCCAACGCGGACGGATTATGCACGCCGGTCGACGGCCGGCTGATGCCGGATTGCTCGGTCGGCACCGCCATCGCCCACACATTGAAATCCTTCGCGCGCTCGCGGAATGGCGACACCGTAAACAGATGCTTCGTCAGGCGGCGCGCATCCTGCTCGAACTTCTTCATGTCCTTCTGCGTATAGCCATCGCCCAGGATCAGGAGGTCGACCTTGTCGGGCGACGGTCCGCTGGAATGGATCGCGATCGGTTTTGCCAGGGCCGGCGGCTGGCGCCGGATGACGTCCTGGGCATTCGGATCGACCTCGATGCTCCAGGCCACCGAGAACCCGTTGCGCTCGTCGCGCTTGAGGATGCGTACCCGCACCGGCTGCTCGAACTGCGGGAAGCGCACCGATTCCTGGAACGAGCGGCTGATGCGGTTCGCTTCCTCGGTGGTGCGCCATTCGCCGAACACGGTCGAGAAGCCGCGCGAGTACAACAGGTCGCCGGTCTTGGCATCGACCACCTCGACCCGGTTCTGGCCACGGTTGGTGTCGTCGAGGTTGCGCGCCATGTTTCCCGGCCAGGGCAGCGGTTCGATCGCTACGCGCTCGATGGCGTATTGGTCGGAGAGTGCATTGCCGCTGTGGGTGTAGTCGAGACGGACCGTGGCCGGCTGGGCGGCCTGCACCGCCGGCAGGAACGTCACGCCCAGCAGCAGGGCGGCAAGACACTGGATCAGGAGACTGCGCATCGCGATTCCTCGGCAATAAGAAGATCGCATTATTCTAAGCTCATCGATACTGACTTATCGGTATTGATACAGCGGCCTTTGCACAACGATCGGCCGGATATCGAGCCGCACGTTATAGACCGAATAGGCTTCGCTGAACGCCGACTGGTAACCCACGCTCTCCCCCACGCGACTGAGCTTGAACTCGAAGCCCAGGTCGGGCCGCTCGGCGTTGGGGCTGTCCAGCGACAGGCCAATCGCGTCGACCTGGTCGCTGTCGATCAGCTTGGCCATCAGGTCGACCACCGTGCCGTTGCCGAGGATGTCGGCCGAGAACAGCGGGCCGCGCCAGTACGGCTTCTTGGCATCGACCTTGCCGTGCGCCTTCTCGGGCGCAGGGGTGAAGATCTTGGTGGCCAGGTTGAAGCGGTCGCCATTGTCGAGGTAACTCAGGCGCCCGTTGGCGAGATTGAAACTGCCGTCGCGGGTGGCGGCCTCGCTCAGGTCGACCAGCAGCGCGCCACGGTAGCCGATCACCTCGACGTCGCGCTTCGGCCCCACCACCATCGCCGTGTTCTCGTCGATCCCGAGGCCGATCTTGTAGCCCTTGGCCAGCATGGCCGGCAGCATGCGCGCGAAGCGTCCGCGCACCAGCAGGTGCTGGTCGATGAAGACGTCGTCGCCGATGAAGCCCAGGCCGCGCGTGATCTGGCGGCCGTCGTCGACGCCATGCTGGAGCGTGGACAGGATCGAGCGCGGATGGCCGAACATGGTGCTGCTCATGATGGCAGCGCCGGCGCTCGAGCCGGCGATCACGCCGCCGCGCCGGTACATGTCCCACAGGGCGTCGAGCACGCGCGTGTTGCCGCCGTCGGGCCGGCGCAGGACGCCCGTGATGCGCCCCTGGTCGCCGCCCGAGAAATAGGCGCCGCCGGCCGTGCGCACGGCCTCGGCCAGCTTGGGATCGTCGGCCGCGGCGCGCCCGTCGGCGCCATCCAGGCGCTCGGCGACCGGGACGAAGAAGGCGTCGGCGCCATGGCGGTTCAGGCGCTCAACGAGATAATTGCCGGCCCGTTCGGGACTGGCCGAGGCGGAGGCGAACACGGCCACGCGGGCGCCTTTGCCGCCCGCGAGCTGGACGATACGTTCCCACACGGCATCGTTATCGGCGCGCAGGGCGCCGCCGATGATGACGAGCGAGCCTTTCGGCGGTACTGGTTCTTTGTCAGCGGCATTGCTGGCACTGCTCGCCAGCAATGCCAACGTGATTACGGCATGGACGACGAATCGGAACATAGGGCTTCCTCTGATGAGCCATCAGAGTAAGCGTGATTCCAGATTCACGTCGCCATGTTGAGTACGCTCAGGATAGATAGATGTTGGGAAAGTAACGTTCCATCAATGTCTCTGGACGCAACGGTGGAGTAAAACCGAAGCGCTCGTACAAGCCGTGCGAGTCCTTGGTGGCCAGCGTGAAGCGGCGCAGTTTCTGCAGGCTGGGGTGGCCCAGCACCACGCCGATCAATTGCTTGCCGTAGCCGTTCCCGCGGTACTCGGGCACGACGAACACGTCCACCAGGTTGGCGAAGGTGGCGTAGTCGGTGATCACACGCGCAAAGGCGATCTGGCGGCCGTCGAGGTAGCCGCCGAAGCACAGCGAATTCTCGATGGCGCGCTCGACGATCGGACGGGAAATGCCCACGGCCCAGGTCGACTGCTCACTGAGGAAGCGGTAGATCATCGGGATATCGAGCCGGGACTGGTCAGTACTGACCTGGAAGCTGGAATCGTTCGTAATCATTGGGCTTGCAGAGCTGGCAAAAAAACCATTCTAGCGCCGTTTGGCCTCTGTATTGGTTTCGATTGAGCTCTGCAGGGAGCTTTTTTTTCGCTAGCTTTCTCGCAGTAATCTGCCCACCGGAAGACGTAGAGGCGGCGCGGTTTATAATCGTCGAATCCCCAACCGGAATTCCACCATGACCGAACAATTCTCCAAAAAAGCCGAAGCCTGGTCGGCCCGCTTCTCCGAACCCGTGTCCGATCTCGTCAAGCGTTATACCGCGTCCGTGTTCTTCGACAAACGCCTGGCGCAATACGACATCCAGGGCTCGCTGGCGCACGCCGAGATGCTGGCGGCCCAGGGCATCATCAACGAGCACGACCGTGCGGAGATCGAACGCGGCATGACGCAAATCCGGTCCGAGATCGACGCCGGCAGCTTCGAATGGCTGCTCGACCTGGAAGACGTGCACCTGAACATCGAGAAACGCCTGACCGAACTGGTCGGCGACGCCGGAAAGCGCCTGCACACCGGCCGCTCGCGCAACGACCAGGTCGCCACCGACATCCGCCTGTACGTGCGCGCCGCCATCGACGACATTCTGGCCCTGCTGAACGGCCTGCGCGGCGCACTGACGGATCTGGCGGAACGCCACGCCGACACGATCATGCCAGGCTTCACCCACCTGCAGGTGGCGCAGCCGATCACCTTCGGCCACCACATGCTGGCCTATGTCGAGATGTTCGGCCGCGACGCCGAGCGCATGCAGGATGCGCGCCGCCGCGTCAACCGCCTGCCGCTGGGCGCCGCCGCCCTGGCCGGCACCACCTTCCCGATCGATCGCCTGCGCGTGGCCAAGACCCTGGGCTTCGACGATGTCTGCCACAACTCGCTCGACGCCGTGTCCGACCGCGATTTCGCGATCGAATTCACCGCAGCCGCCTCGATCCTGATGATGCACGTCTCGCGCTTCTCGGAAGAGCTGGTGATGTGGATCAGCCCGCGCATCGGCTTCATCGACATCGCCGACCGCTTCTGCACCGGCTCGTCGATCATGCCGCAAAAGAAGAACCCGGACGTGCCGGAACTGGCGCGCGGCAAGACCGGCCGTGTGTATGGCCACCTGACGGGCCTCCTGACCCTGATGAAAGGCCAGCCGCTGGCCTACAACAAGGACAACCAGGAAGACAAGGAACCGCTGTTCGACACGGTCGATACGGTGCTTGATACGCTGCGCATCTTCACCGACATGGCCTCGGGCATCACGGTCAAGGCCGAGAACATGCGCGCCGCGGCGCTGCAAGGCTATGCCACCGCGACCGACCTGGCCGACTACTTGGTCAAAAAGGGCCTGCCATTCCGCGACGCCCACGAAGCCGTGGCGCATGCGGTGCGCGCCTGCGACCAGGCGGGCTGCGACCTGTCCGAGATGTCGCTCGAAACGCTGCAGGGCTTCTCGCCGCTGATCGGGCAGGACGTGTTCGAGGTGCTGACCCTCGAGGGTTCGGTGGCGGCGCGCGACCACGTGGGCGGCACCGCGCCGAACCAGGTGCGCGCGGCGATCGTGCGCGTGCGCCAGCAGCTGGCCGAGTAATCTCGCACGTCGTTCCCGCGGAGGCGGGAACCCAGGTTTTTCGCGTTACGACGACGCCAGCAGCACTTGGGTTCCCGCCTGCGCGGGAACGACGTATCTGGGCCTTCGTCCAAGGTCCATCTCCCTCTGTTCACCCTTCTACAGCAACGATTCAATGACCGCCCTCCCCACCCGCGACTACGCCGCCTTCCTGTTCGACATGGATGGCACCATCCTCACTTCGATCATCGCCGCCGAGCGGGTCTGGGCCGCCTGGGCGCGCAGCCATGGCCTGGACGTCGACGTCTTCCTGCCCACCATCCACGGCAAGCGCAGCATCGACACGGTGCGCGGCGTCGGCCTGCCCGATATCGACGTGGAAGCCGAAGCGCAGCGCATCACGCTGGCCGAGATCGAAGACGTGGAAGGCATCGAGGCGATCGCCGGCGTGGCGGCTTTCCTGGCCACCCTGCCAGCCGATCGCTGGGCCATCGTCACCTCGGCCCCGCGCGCGCTGGCCGAGGCGCGCATTGCCGCGGCCGGGCTCCCGACGCCGCCCGTGATGGTGGCCGCCGAGGACGTCCAGCGCGGCAAGCCGGCGCCAGATCCCTTCCTGCTGGGCGCCGAAAAGCTGGGCATGCGCCCGCAGGACTGCCTGGTGTTCGAGGATACGCTGGCCGGCCTGCAATCGGCCGAGGCGGCCGGGATGGACAGCATCGTCGTCACCGCCACCCACCACGAGCCGCTCGAGACGAAAGTGACCGGCGTGCCGGACTACGACGACTTGCGCGCGATCCGCACGCCGGAAGGCCTGCTGCGGCTGCAGCGCACGCGGTCCTGATTTTTGTTCTTGTAGAAAAAAGACATGGACCCATCTCGGGTCCATGTTCACTTCTGGAGCAGGTCATGCAGCGTTATGCCAATCGCAGCGGGCAATCGGGTGTCCTCGCTTATCAGATCGGGGCGGATTCGATCACTGTCGAGTTCACAGGTGGTGTTCGGTATGTCTATACCATTGGCAGCGCAGGCGCCTCGAATATCGCCAGCATGTGCCAGTTGGCCGCAGAGGGCCGCGGCCTGTCAACTTTCATCAGCCAACACGTCCACGACCGCTACGCCCGCCGGCTCGATTGATTCTGATGTCAGCGGGCTGGCTCAAACGAATGAAGCTGGATCTCGGCATCGGGAAACGACGCGACCAACTTCAACTCGCCGCCCAGTGCCTTGACATAATCACGCAGCGTGCTGACATACATATCGTCCCTGCGCTCCAGTTTTGAGACTGCTGCTTGCTCTACACTCATCGCCCTAGCAACTTCAACCTGCGTCACATTCCTGGACTTACGTAGTTCTTGAAGCTGCATCTCGACCAACATGGCTTCCGCACGTGCAGCGGCTCGCGCCTGCGCTTCAGGCGACATTCCAGCACGCAGTTCGTTGAATTTCTTAGCCATCGCTTTGTCCTTCCTTCTTCAGAGTTCCGATATGTGCGTCGTATAGCTTGTCCGCCAATGGCACGTAGCCTTCGTACCATCGGTTGTCACCCGTCTTGTCGCCGCCAATGAGAAGAATGGCACATCGGCGAGGATCAAACGCATACAGGATCCGGTATGGGCGTCCTTCGTGCTGCACTCGAAGCTCGCGCATATGCAAATGCCGGGAGCCCTGGATTCCTGAACTATGAGGGAAGCCAAGGTTTGGTCCTTTTTCCTCAAGAAGCCGAACCGATACGTCGACGGATTCCTGTTCAGACTCCGTCAAACCTGCCCACCATACCTCTAGCGCATCGGTGTATTCTACTTCCCACCGTCCGGACATTATTCCGTCCAGAGACTATTCCGTCAAGAGCATATTTAGACTGATCACATTGAGTTAAGTTCCCTGTTGCAGGGCGAGAACTAATCTCGCTTCAACACCAGCGTCAGGATGTCATAGCTCGCCACCAGCTCGTCGCGCTGGTTCGTCACCTGCACGTCCCACGCCACCACGCCCTGCCCCCTGCCCTGCTCGTCCGCGCGGTTGCGGTCGACCTTGCGCTTGCAGGTCAGGCGCGCGCGGATGGTGTCGCCGATCGCCACCGGCGCCACGAAGCGCAGGTTGTCCAGGCCGTAGTTGGCCAGCACCGGCCCCGGCGCCGGTGACACGAACAGGCCGGCCGCCGCCGACAGCACGAAGTAGCCGTGCGCGATGCGCTGGCCGAACTGCGTGTCCTTCGCTGCGATCTCGTCGAAGTGCATGTAGAAGTAGTCGCCCGAGACGCCGCCGAAATTGACGATGTCGGCTTCGCTCACCGTACGGCGGTGGGTCAGCAGCGAATGGCCCATCTCCAGGTCTTCGAAGTAGCGGCGGAACGGGTGGATCTCGCTTTCCTTGACGGCGCCGCCGCGCACGTATTCGCCCGTGACGGCGCCGAGCATGGTCGGCGAACCCTGCACCGCGGCACGCTGCAGGAAGTGCTTGACGGCGCGGATGCCGCCCAGCTCTTCACCGCCACCGGCACGGCCCGGGCCGCCGTGTTTCAGTTGCGGCAGCGGCGAGCCGTGGCCGGTGCTGTCCACGGCTGCTTCGCGGTCCAGGATCAGCACGCGGCCATGCGAGGCCGCCGCCACCGGCACGGCGTAGGCGGCGATCGACGGGTCTTTGGTGGCGAGCGTCGTCACCAGGCTGCCCTTGCCGCGCGCGGCCAGTTCCAATGCCTCGTCGATGTCGCGGTAGGTCATCAGGGTGCTGACCGGGCCGAAGGCTTCCACGTCGTGCACGGCGTCGCTGTCCATCGCATTACGGCACAGCAGCAAGGTGGGCGAGAAGAAGGCGCCGCTGGCGACATTGTCGCCGACCGGATTGAAGCCGTCGCGCGCACTGAACAGGACCTCGTTGCCGCGCGCGAGCAGCTCGACCCGCTCGCTCACGTCGCGGTGCTGGTCCATCGAGGCCAGCGCGCCCATGCGCACACCCTCCACTTTCGGATTACCGACCGTGGTCTTGGCCAGGCGTTCGCGCAGGCGTTCGCCGACCGCATCGACCAGCGTTTCCGGCACGATCACGCGGCGGATCGCGGTGCACTTCTGGCCGGCCTTGCCGGTCATCTCGCGCGCCACTTCCTTCACGAACAGGTCGAACTCCGGATCGTCGGGCGTGACGTCCGGCGCCAGGATCGCGCAGTTGAGCGAGTCGGCTTCGGCCGTGAACGGCACCGATGCGCGGATCAGGTGCTGGTTCGAACGCAGCTTGGCGGCGGTGTCGGCCGAGCCGGTGAAGGTGACGGCATCGAAACCACCCAGGCGATCGAGCAGGTCGCCGGTGCTGCCGATCACGAGCTGCAGCGCGCCAGCCGGCAGCAGGTTCGACTCCGTCATCATCCTGACCACGGCATGGGTCAGGTAACTGGTGGCGGTGGCCGGCTTGGCGATGCAGGGCATGGCCGCCAGGAAGCTCGGCGCGAATTTCTCGAGCAGGCCCCAGATCGGGAAGTTGAAGGCGTTGATGTGCACCGCCACGCCGCCGCGCGGCACCAGGATGTGGGTGCCGGCGAAGCCGCCGCGCTTGCCCAGCGCCATGGCCGGGCCTTCGTGCAGCACGTTCGACGACGGCAACTCGCGCGAGCCCATGCTGGCGTACGCGAACAGGGTGCCGATGCCGCCCTCGACGTCGACCCAGCTGTCCTGGCGCGTGGCGCCGGTCAGGTGCGAGATCTCGTACAGTTCTTCCTTGCGCTCCATGAGGTACAGCGCCAGCGCCTTCAGGCATTGCGCGCGCTTCTGGAAGTCCTGGCTCATCAAGCTCTTGATGCCGGTCTTGCGGGCGAAGCTCAAGGCTTCGTCGAAATCGATTGGTTCAAGATGCGTGTGATAGATCAGCGCGTTGTCGAGGGCGCTGTGCAGCGCGGTGTGCGCTTCCTGGCCGTGCCAGCGGCCGGCGATCAGGCTTTGTAGTGTCGGGATGTCACCCATGTTCTGTCTCCTCGTTTGTCTCTTCAGGCTTTCGGCTTGTGCATGCCGTCGGCGTCGAATGCGATGCGTTGCCGGTCCGGCTCCATTTCGGTATCCGCCTCGACCTCACGCATGGTGTGCAGCGAGCGCACGGCCAGTTCCTGGTACTGGCGGGTGCCGAAGCTTTTCCATCGCACGTCTTCATCGGTGAGTTCACGCATCACCTTGGCCGGCGCGCCCATCACCATCGAGCGTGGCGGGATCACCATGCCCGCCTTCACGAAACTCATCGCGGCCACGATCGATTCCTCACCGACCACCGCCTTGTCCATCACGACGGCATTCATGCCGACCATGGCGTTGCGCTTGACGCGGCAGCCATGCAGCACGGCGCCGTGGCCGATGTGGCCGTCGACTTCGACCACGGTATCTTCGCCCGGGAAGCCGTGCATCACGCAGGTGTCCTGCAGGTTGGCGCCCTCTTCCAGGACCAGGCGGCCGAAATCGCCGCGCAGGCTGGCGCAGGGGCCGATATAGCACCGCGGGCCGACGATCACATCGCCAATCAGCACCGCCGACGGGTGCACGTAGGCGGTCGGATGCACGACCGGCCGCACGCCGTCGATCTCGTAGACCTTTACCATCGATTAGACCCGTTCCACGATCAGGGCGATGCCCTGGCCGACGCCGATGCACATCGTGCACAAGGCGTAACGCCCTCCCGTGCGGTGCAACTGGTTCACCCCCGTCATCACCAGGCGCGCGCCAGAAGCGCCCAGCGGGTGGCCGATGGCGATCGCGCCGCCGTTCGGGTTGACGCGGGCGTCGTCGTCCGCCAGGCCGAGGTCGCGCGTGACGGCCAGGCCCTGGGCGGCGAAGGCTTCGTTCAACTCGATCACGTCCATCTGCTCGAGCGTGAGGCCGGTCTGGGCCAGCAGCTTCTTCACGGCCGGCGCCGGGCCGTAGCCCATGATGCGCGGCGCCAGGCCGACGGTGGCCATGCCGACCACGCGTGCGCGCGGGCTCAAGCCGAAGCGGGCGGCGGCTTCGCCGGACGCCAGCAATAGCGCACAGGCGCCGTCGTTCAGGCTCGAGGCGTTGCCGGCGCTGACCGAGCCATCCGGCGTGACCACGCCTTTCAACTTGGTCAAGGCCTCGATGCTGGTGTCCGGGCGCGGCTGCTCGTCGGTATCCACTACACGAGACTCACCTTTCTTGCCATGAACGGTCACCGGCACGATCTCGTCCTTGAAGAATCCCCCTTCGTTCGCGCGCGCCCAGCGCTGCTGGCTGCGCAGCGCGAAGGCATCCTGGTCGGCGCGGGCGATGCCGAACTCGCGCGCCACGTTCTCGGCGGTTTCGGGCATCGAGTCGATGCCGTACTTTGCCTTCATCGCCGGATTGACGAAGCGCCAGCCCAGGGTCGTATCTTCGATCTTCGCCGCGCGCGAGAACGCGCTGTCGGCCTTGCCCATCACGAACGGCGCGCGGGTCATGCTTTCGACACCACCGGCGATCACGAGTTGCGCTTCGCCGGCCTTGATAGCGCGCGCGGCGGTGCCCACGGCATCCATGCCCGAGCCGCACAGGCGATTGATGGTGTTGGCCGGCACGTCTTGCGGCAGGCCGGCCAGCAGCGCGGCCATGCGGCCGACGTTGCGGTTGTCTTCGCCGGCCTGGTTGGCGCAGCCGTAGAACAGGTCGTCGACCGCCGTCCAGTCGACGTTCTCGTTGCGGGCCATCAGCGCCGCGATCGGCAGCGCGGCAAGATCGTCGGCGCGGATGCTGGACAAGGCGCCGCCGTAGCGGCCGAAGGGGGTGCGGACGGCGTCAACGATGAAGGCGTCGATCATGAAAATCTCCAGTTATTGCGTTTGTCATTATCTTGGGCGACGGTCGACCACGCGCCGGGCCTTGCCGGTGAGCGTACGCTCGATGCCTTGCGGCGGCAGCAGGGTCACGCGGGTGGTCACGCCGACATAGGTCTTGATGCAGTGCTGGAGGTCGCGGCACAGCGCATCCACGCTGTCTGGCGGTAACGAGGTGTCACGCAATTCACCCAGCACTTCGAGCGTGTCGAGGTGGCCGTCGCGCGCCACCACCAGCTGGTACTGCGGCGCCAGCGCCGGCATCTTGAGGATCAATTCCTCGATCTGGCTCGGGAACACGTTCACGCCGCGGATGATCAGCATATCGTCCGAGCGGCCCGTGATGCGGCCCATGCGGCGCATCGCGCGCGAGGTCGGCGGCAGCAAACGGGTCAGGTCGCGCGTGCGGTAGCGGATGATCGGCAGCGCTTCCTTGGTGAGCGAGGTGAATACCAGTTCGCCTTCTTCGCCGTCCGGCAGCACTTCGCCGGTGTCGGGGTCGATGATCTCGGGATAAAAATGGTCTTCCCAGATCACGGGGCCGTCCTTGCTCTCGATGCATTCGCTGGCCACGCCCGGCCCCATCACTTCGGACAGGCCGTAGATGTCGACCGCGTCGATGCCGGCGCGCGTCTCGATCTCGCGCCGCATCGCGTCGGTCCACGGCTCGGCGCCGAAGATGCCGACCTTCAGCGACGAGCTTGCAGG
This sequence comes from Massilia sp. Soil_C_3, assembly GCF_057657035.1. Taxonomy (NCBI): domain Bacteria; kingdom Pseudomonadati; phylum Pseudomonadota; class Betaproteobacteria; order Burkholderiales; family Oxalobacteraceae; genus Massilia; species Massilia sp. Soil_C_3. The sequence continues at coordinate 342,106 of NZ_JBDGJG010000006.1, read as the reverse complement.
ATCGATGCCCTGGCGCGCGAACTCCTCGATGATATTGAGCATGTACGAGGGCGTGACCATGATGATCGATGGCTTGAAGTCGCAGATCAGCTGCACCTGCTTCTCGGTCTGGCCGCCCGACATCGGGATCACGGTGCAGCCCAGGCGTTCGGCGCCATAGTGGGCGCCCAGGCCGCCGGTGAACAGGCCATAGCCGTAGGAGATGTGCACCAGGTTGCCGCGGCGCCCGCCCGCAGCGCGGATCGAGCGCGCCACGACGTTGGCCCAGGTGTCGATATCGTTTTGTGTGTAGCCGACCACGGTCGGCTTGCCGGTGGTGCCGGACGACGCGTGCACGCGCACCACCTCTTCGCGCGGCACGGCGAACAGGCCGAACGGGTAGTTGTCGCGCAGCGTCTTTTTCTCGGTGAACGGGAATTTCGCCAGGTCGGCCAGCGTCTTCAGGTCGCTCGGGTGTACCCCTGCTTCGTCGAATGCGGCGCGGTAGTGCGGCACGTTCTCATAGGCGTGCTTGAGCGTCCATTGCAGGCGCTGCAGCTGAAGCGCCTGCAGCTCGTCGCGGCTGGCGCGTTCGATCGGTTCCAGCTCGCCATCGGCGGGAATACGTTGGACCATCTCGATCTCCTTTCTAGTAGCGATTCACGCGTCCATCGGCACCAGGGTACCGGCGACGCGGTGCGACTTTCCGCGGAACAGCGCGATCGTGCGCCCGTCCTGGTCCGTCACGGCGACGTCGTAGACGCCGGTCTTGCCCTGCAGCGCCTGCTCCACCGCCTCGGCCACCAGCACGTCGCCAGGACGGCCCGGCGCGAGGTAATCGATGGTGCAGCCGGCGCCGACGGTATTGAAGTTGTGCGAGTTGCAGGCGAAGGCGAAGGCGCTGTCGGCCAGCATGAAGATGTAGCCGCCGTGGCAGCTGGCGTGGCCGTTGAGCATGTCGCCCCTCACCTTCATCGACATGCGCGCATAGCCGGGGCGGATCTCGAGCAGCTGCATGCCCAGGCCCTGGCTGGCCGGATCGCGTTCGTACATCGTGCGGCCGGCCAGTTCGGCCAGCCGTTGTGGATCAACGTGCATGGAAACGCGCTCCCTGCGGATCAAACGCCAGCTTGCGGCGCAGCAGCGGCGACACGCGGTAGCGGTCTTCGCCATAGGTGGCGGCCAGGTTGGCCAGCACGGTGACGACCTGGCGCAAGCCCATGCTATCGGCCCAGGCCAGCGGGCCGCGTGGATAGTTGACGCCCTTTTGCATCGCGATGTCGACGGCGCGGGCGCTGCACACGCCCTGGTTGACGGCGTCGGCGGCTTCATTGGCCAGCATCGCCACGGTGCGCATCACGGCCATGCCGGGCACGTCATCCAGGCGCGTGACGGCAAAGCCGGCGGCCTGGAACAAGCCGACCGCGGCCTGCCAGGCGGCGTCGCCGCACTGGTCGGCGCGCGCCAGCGCGATGCGGGTGGCGCCCGCGGAGTCGAGCAGCAGGTCGAACAGGATCGTATCGCGATGGCCGTCCGCCTCGGCGCGGTCGGTGGCGCTGCGGCCATCGGTGAGGTAGATGGCGGCGCCTTCGCAATAGAGGCCAGGCGCGGCCTCGATGGCGACCGGGTCGAAGCCGGCGCCACGCAGGCGTTCGGCGAGCGCATCGACCGCACCGAGGCCGCCGGCATGGCGCAGCGCAGACGGTTTCTGGCTTGGCGCTTCGGATTGCGGCGCCGGGTTGGCGACGTCGTCGCCGTAGCGGTAGAAGCCGCGTCCCGTCTTGCGGCCCAGGAAGCCGGCGCTGACGAGTTCTTGCTGCAGGATCGAGGGCGTGAAGCGCGGGTCGTTGTAATAGGCGGCGAACACCGAGTTGGTGACCGAGAAGTTGACGTCGTGGCCGATCAGGTCCATCAGCTCGAAAGGCCCCATGCGGAAACCACCGCAGTCGCGCATCACGGCGTCAAGCGTCGCCACGTCGGCGGCCTGTTCCAGCAGCAGGCGCAGGGCTTCGGCGTAATACGGCCGGGCCACGCGGTTGACGATGAAGCCGGGCGTCGACTTGGCATGCACCGGGCTCTTGCCCCAGCTTTCGGCGGTGGCGTGGACGACGTTCGCGACCTCGCGGCCGGTGGCCAGGCCTTCGACCACTTCGACCAGCGCCATTAGCGGCACCGGGTTAAAGAAGTGCATGCCGACCAGGCGTTCCGGGTGCCGCAGTTGCGCGCCGATGGCCGTGACCGAGATCGACGAGGTATTGGTGGCCAGGATGCAGTGCTGGCCGACGATGCCTTCCAGCTCGGCGAACAGGGCGCGCTTGGCGTCCAGGTTCTCGACGATGGCCTCGATCACGAGGACGGCGCCGGCGGCTTCGTGCAATGACGCGATGCGCTTGAGGCGTTCGCGCGCCAGGTCGGATTCGACCGCGCCCATGCGGCCCTTCTCGACCAGCTTCGCATAGGTCTTGCCGATGCCGGCGATGGCCTTGTCGGCGGCGTCCGGGCGGGTATCGAACAGCATGACCTGGTGGCCGGCGGTGGCCGCGACTTGCGCGATGCCGGCGCCCATGGCGCCGCTGCCGATGACGGCGACCGTGCTGCCTGGAGGGATGGCGTGCATGCTCACTCTCCCTTGAAATGCGGTGTGCGCTTGGCCATGAAGGCAGCCACGCCTTCGCGGTAATCGTGGCTGTAGCCGAGTTCGCGCATCATGCCGGCCTCCAGCTGCAGCTGGTCTTCGAGCGAGTTGGCCTGGCTGGCCTGGAAGGCTTTCTTGGTGAAGGCCAGTCCCTTGGTCGGCGCGGCGGCGAAGTGCTCGGCCATCGCCATGGCTTCATCCATCAGGGCTTCGTCGGGCACGCAGCGCCAGATCAGGCCCCATTCCTCGGCTTTCTCGGCGCTGAGTTTTTCGCCCAGCATGGCCAGCCCCATGGCGCGCGCGTGACCGATCAGGCGCGGCAGGTGCCAGGTGCCGCCGGTGTCGGGGATCAGGCCCAGTTTGCTGAAGGCCTCGATGAAGCTGGCCGATTTGGCGGCCAGCACGATGTCGCAGGCCAGCGCCAGGTTGGCGCCGGCGCCGGCGGCCACGCCATTGACGGCGCAGATGACCGGCATCGGCAGGTTCTTCAGGGTGAGCACCAGCGGGGCGTAGAATTTTTCGACCGATGCGCCCAGGTCGACGCTCGGGGCGCCGGGATCGACGGCGCGGTCGGACAGGTCCTGGCCAGCGCAGAAGCCGCGGCCGGCGCCGGTCAGCACCAGTACCCGCACCGATCTGTCAGCCTGCAGCTTGTCGAGGGCGTCGCGCACTTCGAGGTGCATGGCCTGGGTGAAGCTGTTCAGGCGGTCAGGGCGGCTCAGGGTCAGGAGCGCGATGCCGTTTTCGATCTTGAATTGTATGGATTCGTAGGTCATTGTTGTCTCCATTTTTTGTCGCTATCTCTTGCACGTCGTTCCCGCGAAGGCGGGAACCTAAGTTGACTTTCGTGGCGTAGCAGCGGACTTAGGTTCCCGCCTTCGCGGGAACGACGGTCTTTGGACTGCGGGCTAATCGATCGATTCGCTTATTCGTGGATATCGAAATCGACGATAACCTTGTCGGTGACCGGGAAGCTCTGACAGCTCAACACAAACCCGCGCGCCACTTCGTAATCCTCGAGCGCGTAGTTCACGTCCATCTCGACCTCGCCGTCGAGCACCTTGCAGCGGCAGGTCGAGCACACGCCGCCCTTGCACGAGTAACGCATGTCGAGCCCGGCGCGCAGGCCGGCGTCCAGTAGCGATTCCTTGTCCTTGTCCATTGTGAAGCTGGCGGCGTTGCCGTCCATGATCACGGTCACTTCAGTCAGGTTTCGTGCTGCCGATTCGGCCGAACGCGGCTTGCGCTCACGCGTCGGCGCGCTCGCGGCGAACAGTTCGATCCGGATCTGCTCCTTCGGCAGGCCGGCTTCCTGCAGCGCGCGCGAGACGCCGTGCATCATGTCTTCCGGGCCGCAGATGAAGGCGACGTCGATGTCCCTGATATCGATCCAGTGGCGCAGGAACTGGCTGCACTTGTCTTCGGTGATGCGGCCGTTGAACAGTTCGATGTCCTGCTGCTCGCGGCTCATCACGTACACCAGGCGGAGGCGCCCCATGTACTGGTCCTTCAGGTCGGTCAGCTCGTCGCGGAAGATCACGCTCGACGAGGCGCGGTTGCCGTAGACGATGGTGAAGCGGCTCTCGGGTTCGGCCTGCAGCGTGGTCTTGACGAGCGACAGGATCGGCGTGATGCCGCTGCCGGCGGCGAACGCCAGGTAGTGGCGGCTGCTGGCTGCGTCGAGCGGCACGTTGAAGTTGCCGCTGGGCGGCATCACGTCCAGCGTGGCGCCGGGCTGCAGGCTGTCGTTGGCCCAGCCCGAGAACAGGCCGCCGCTGCAGCGCTTGATCGCCACCCGCAGCTGCGCGTCCTGCACGGCCGAGCAGATCGAGTACGAGCGGCGCACCTCTTCGCCATCGATGGTGGCGCGCAGGGTCAGGTACTGGCCCTGGCGATAGGCGAAGGTGTCTTTCAGCTCGGGCGGAACGTCGAAGGTGACGGCGATGGCGTCGCGCGTCTCGTGCTTCACCTTCGATACGGTCAATGGATGGAACTTGCTCATGCTAGCCTCAGTGGCATTTGAAGTAGTCGAACGGCTCGCGGCAGTCGAGGCACTTGTACAGCGCCTTGCACGGGGTCGAGCCGAATTCGCTGGTCAGTTGGGTATGGGGCGAGCCGCAATGCGGGCAGGCGACGTCGGGCGCGGCACGGCGGCGGATGCCGGCGTGCAGGCCGCTGATGTCGATCGCCTGCTGCACCGGCGGCGCGATGCCATAACCTTTCAGGGCAGCCTTGCCGGCAGCGCTCATCCAGTCGGTGGTCCAGGCCGGCGACAGGCGGCTCTCGATGCGGACATCCTCGATGCCATGCGCGCGCAGGGCTGCGCTGACCGATTCCGAGATCACCTGCATCGCCGGGCATCCTGAATACGTCGGCGTGATCGTGACCACGCATGTCTCGCCCTCCAGGCGCACGGCGCGCACGATGCCCAGGTCGACCACCGAGATGACCGGGATCTCCGGATCGGCGACCTCACCGAGCCAGTCCCAGACCTGTTCAACGGTGACGTCGAGGGCGGTCATTACCAGGCCGCTCCCGGATAGGCGCGCTGCAGGAACTGCATCTCGGCCAGGATGAAACCGAGGCGTTCGCTGTGGCGGCCCTGCTTGCCGCCGCGCTGCATCCAGGCCTCGGGCGACGGCATCGCCAGGGTGGCGTCGGCGAAGACCTCGGCCATGTGGTCGAGGCATTGCGTGCGAATCGCATCGACAGGCGGAGCGATTCCCTGCTCCACCATCGCATTGTCGATCTCGTCGTAGAGGAACATCTCGCCGCTGTACATCCACAGTTCGTCGAGCGCGGTCTGCATCATGGCGCGGCTCTTGTCGGTGCCGTCGCCCAGGCGCACCACCAGGTCGCCGCTGCGGCGCAGGTGATAGGTCACTTCCTTGATCGACTTGGCGGCGATCTCTCGGATGCGCTCGTCGCTGGATCGGGTCAGGCCATCCATCAGGAAGTAGTGCCAGGTGTCGAACAGGAATTGGCGCATCAGTGTGTCGGCGTAGCTGCCGTTGGGCTGCTCGACCAGCAGGCAGCTGCGGTACTCAATGGCGTCGCGCAGGAAGGCCAGGCGGTCTTCGTCGCGGCCCTTGCCTTCGAGCTCGCCGGCGTAGCTCAGCCACATGCGGGTCTGGCCTAGGAGGTCGAGGGCGACGTTGGACAGGGCCATGTCTTCTTCGAGCGCGGGGCCCTTGCCGACCAGCTGGCACAGCTGCTGGGACAGGATCAGGGCGTTGTCGCCCTGGCGCAGCAGGTACTGGAATTTGGCGTCCATCTGCAGGCTCACAGGTTCTTGACTTCTTCCGGCATCGGGAAGAAGGTCGGGTGGCGGTAGACCTTGCTGTTGGCCGGCTCGAACAGCGATTCCTTATCGAGCGGGCTGCTGGCGACGATGTCGGCGGCGCGCACGACCCAGATCGAGACGCCTTCGTTGCGGCGGGTGTAGACGTCGCGCGCGTTGTTGACCGCCATCTCGGCGTCAGGCGCGTGCAGGCTGCCGACGTGCTTGTGGGCGAGGCCGTGCTGGCTGCGGATGAAGACTTCCCACAGGGGCCATTCTTTGCTCATGATGTGTCTCCGTGATGCGTACAGGTAGCTCGAACGTAGGTTGAACGCGTCGGCGGCGGAGCCGCCAACCCTACGCTGCGGCTTTTTTGGCGGCTTGCTTGTCGGCGTGGGCGACCAGGGCGTCGCGGAACCATTCGCCGTCGTCCCAGGCTTTGACGCGCGTGCGCAGGCGCTCGCGGTTGCAGGGGCCGTTGCCCTTCAGGACGTTGTAGAACTCGGACCAGTCGATTTCGCCGAAATCGTAGGAGCCGCGTTCGGCGTTCCACTTGAGGTCGGGATCGGGCACCGTCAGGCCCAGGTATTCGGCTTGCGGCACGGTCTGGTCGACCATGCGCTGGCGCAGCTCGTCGTTCGAGAACAGCTTGATGCGCCAGGCCGTCGATTGCGCGCTGTTGACCGATTCGGCATCCGACGGGCCGAACATCATCAAGGAAGGCCACCACCAGCGGTTGAGCGCATCCTGAGCCATCGCCTTCTGCTCCGGCGTGCCCTTGGCCAGCGCCATCATGATGTCGTAGCCCTGGCGCGCGTGGAAGGATTCTTCCTTGCAGACGCGAACCATGGCGCGCGCATACGGACCGTACGAGCAGCGGCACAGCGGGATCTGGTTGATGATGGCCGAGCCGTCCACCAGCCAGCCGATCGCACCCATGTCGGCCCAGCTCAAGGTGGGATAGTTGAAAATGCTCGAATACTTGGCTTTACCGGCATGCAGGGCGGCCAGCAGCTCGTCGCGCGAGACGCCCAGCGTTTCGGCGGCGCTGTACAGGTACAGGCCGTGGCCGGCCTCGTCCTGGATCTTGGCCAGCAGGACCGACTTGCGCTGCAGGGTCGGCGCACGCGTTACCCAGTTACCTTCCGGGAGCTGGCCGACGATCTCGGAATGCGCGTGCTGCGAAATCTGGCGGATCAGCGTCTTGCGGTACGCTTCCGGCATCCAGTCCTTCGGTTCGATCTTGATCCCGGCGTCGATGCGCGCCTGGAACGCCTGCTCTTCGGCGCTCATGTCCTGTTCTGTGCGGACTTTCTTGAGGCCGGTCTCCACCATTTGTGCGTACATAGCTTCCCCCGTGGTTCTCTACAATTGCAAACCCGTCCAAATCATAATACGATACAAAAAACTTGATGTACACAATAATTTTGAATCATATCGCAGCAAGAAAAATTGACCGCAATGATGAAACGACTCTCCAGCACTGAGTGGATCGCCCACAACCTGGCCCTCGATCCGCCGCGCCACAAGTCGCTGGTGGTGACGGTGTGCGGCGACACGATCGCCCCGCACGGCGGCGCCTTCTGGCTGGGCAGCATGATCGAGCTGGTAGGCCCGCTCGGGGTCGGCGACCGGCTGGTGCGCACCAGCGTGTTCCGCCTGGTGCAGGAAGGCTGGCTGACGGCCAGCCGCGAAGGCCGGCGCAGCCGCTATGCGATCGAGCCGAAGGCGCTGCCCCGCTTCGAGCGCGCCAACCGCCGCATCTATTCGGCGCCGGGCCTGGACTGGGACGGGCGCTGGACCTTCGTGCTGGCGCCGCATGGCAAGAGCGGCAGCATCGACAGCGAGCTGCGCACCCTGCTGCGCAAGGAACTCGAGTGGGAGGGTTTCGCGATGCTGGCGACGGGGGTGATGGCGCATCCGGCGCCCGAGCGCGACACGCTGCGCGAGATCCTGGCGCGCGCGGACGCCACCGACAAGGTGTTCGTGTGCCAGGTCGACGAGCTGCCCGGCATGGACACGCGCCCGCTGCCCGAGCTGGTGGGAGACTGCTGGAATCTCGACGCGGTGGTGGATGCCTATCGCGGCTTCATCGAGCGCTTCGCGCCGCTGCCCGACATGCTGGGCCAGGGCGACGTGAAGCCCGAGGATGCGTTTGCAATCCGCACCCTGCTGATCCATGCCTATCGGCGGGTGCAGCTGCATGACCCGATGCTGCCGCTCGCCCTGCTGCCGCAGCCGTGGCCTGGAACCGACGCCTATGCGCTGGCGCGGGAGATCTACCGCCTATGCCACGCGCGCGCCGAAGAGCACGTGCTGGCCATGCTGCGCAAGGAAGACGCGGCGACGCCGGAAGCCGACGCCGCCTATCACGGCCGCTTCGGCGGCCTGCGCGATTGATTACGCCGCGCTGGCGACGGTGAAGCGCGCGCGCAGATGGCGCGGCTGTTCGATCTCGTCGGCGATCGCGAGCGCCAGGTCGGCGACCGCGATGCCGGCCGGCTTGTCGCCGTCCATCAGCAAGTCTTCGCCGCCGACACGGTAGCCGCCGGTCGGCTGCCCCTGTCCCTCCTCCTGCCCCAGCATCGCGGGCGGGCTGAGGAAGGTCCAGTCCAGCGTGGTGTTGGCGCGCAGCGTGTTCAGCGCGTCGCGTGCTGCCTGCGCGCCCGGCACGATATTGGGAGGCACGTGATCGAGGAATGCCGGCGTGTCGACCAGCTGCACGCCGGGCGCCACGAACAGGCTGCCTGCGCCGCCGACCACCAGCAGGCGCCGCACGCCGCCGAGTTCAACGCCACGCTCGATGGCCGCGCTGCCGCGCATGAAGTTGTCGTACAGGGCAGGATCGTTCCAGCCCGGATTGAAGGCCGAGACGACGGCGTCGTGACCCCGCACGGCGGCCGCGATCGCACCGGCGTCATAGGCGTCGGCCACCGCCGCGGTCAGACCGGGCTGCGGCGCCAGCTTCGACGGATCGCGCACCAGCGCGGTGACCCGGTGACCGCGTTGCAGGAGGGTGGACAGGACGGCGGCGCCGACGAAGCCGGTGGCGCCAATCAGGGCGATGTTCATGCGTGACTCCAATGATGTGATCGATCCGCCTACGATACCGGCTTCACGATAAGGCGATAAGATGGCTGCAAGCACTATCACCTTGAAGCCAGGCTAATAGATGAACGACCTGAAAACCTATGCCGTATTCGCCGAAACAGTGTCGAGCGGCTCGATGAGCGCCGCCGCGCGCCGGCTGGGCATGAGCCCGTCCGCCGTCAGCCAGACCATCCGCGCGCTCGAGCAGCAGGCCGGTGTGACGCTGCTGCACCGCTCGACACGCAAGCTGACCCTGACCGAGGCGGGCGCGCGCTGCTATCCGCATTGCCTGCACCTGCTCGAAGCGGCCAACGCGGCCGGCGACGCGCTGCTGCACGCGCGCGACGCGCCGAGCGGCGAGCTGCGAGTGGCGGCGCCGGTCGGCTTCGGCCTGCACATCGCGCCGGCCCTGGCGCCGGTACTGGCCGCCTGGCCGCAATTGCGCCTGCGGCTACTGGTCGACGACGCCATGATCGACCTGATCGACGCCCGCATCGACATCGCCATCCGCGCCGGCCGCCTGCCCGATTCGGGCTGGATCGCCCGCCGCCTGTGCCGGTTCGACGTCATCGTGTGCGCGGCGCCAGCCTATATCGAACGCCACGGCATGCCGGACACGCCGCAGGCGCTGCAGGACCATCACTGGCTGGGGTCGATGCGCCAGGCGATCGAGCCCAAAGGCGACGACGGCGTGCCGTCCATGGAGATCGACCTGCGGCAGGGGGAGCAGCGCGAGCACATGCGCGTCGGCGTGCGCATCGTCAGCAACAACCAGCTTTCGCTGCAGCAGATGTGCGAACAGGGCATGGGCCTCGCGCTGCTGGGCCACGCCGATGTCCATCCCGCGCTGGAACGCGGCGTGCTGGTGCGCGTGCTCCCGCACTGGCAACTGGCCGCGCTGCCAGTCGCGGCCATGACGCCGCGGCGCGACGGTGATCCGGCCAAGGTAAAGGTTGCGCTGGACGCCCTGCAGCGCCATTTCGCCGCCCTGCCCGGCGCCAGGCCCGCCTAGCGAGCGTGTGCCGAAAACGAGTATCATCGATGCTTCAACGTACCTTCCCAACACAGGACAACACCATGTCTATCAAGATCAGCAGCCAATTCGACGCTGGCGCCATCGAGGTCGTGAACGCCACCAGCGCCAACGCCATCGACCTGAACATCCGCAAGGACTCGCACGCCGACATCATCCAGTGGTTCTACTTCCGCCTGCAGGGCGCGCAGGGCGAAGCCTGCTCCATCCGCCTGCTCAACGCCGGCAACGCCGCTTATACGGCCGGCTGGGAAGGCTACCAGGCGATGGCGAGCTACGACCGCGTGAACTGGTTCCGCGTGCCGACCTCGTTTGATGGCCAGGTGCTCACCATCGAGCACACCCCGGGCATGGACAGCGTCTACTACGCCTATTTCGAGCCGTATTCGTGGGAACGCCACCTGGAGTTGCTGGACCGCGCCCAGATGGCCGAGAACGTGCGCATGCTCGACCTGGGCTCGACCGTCGACGGCCGCGACCTGAACATGCTGGTGATCGGCGAGCCGGCCGAAGGTAAAAAGAAGGTGTGGGTGATCGCGCGCCAGCACCCGGGCGAGACGATGGCCGAATGGTTCGTCGAGGGCATGCTCGACGCGCTGCTGGATCCGGCCCACCCGTTCGGCCGTCAGTTGCTGAAGGAATCGGTGTTCTACGTGGTGCCGAACATGAACCCGGACGGTTCGGTGCGCGGCAACCTGCGCACCAATGCGGCCGGCGCCAACCTCAACCGCGAATGGCTCAAGCCGAGCATGGAACGCAGCCCCGAGGTGTTCCTGGTGCTGCAGAAGATGCATGAAACCGGTGTCGACCTGTGCCTGGACGTGCACGGCGACGAAGGCCTGCCCTACGTGTTCGTGGCCGGCAGCGAATCGCTGCCGAACTTCACCAAGGAACAGGGCGAAGCGCAAGACCGCTTCATCGCCGACTTCAAGATCGCCAGCCCTGACTTCCAGGACGTGCACGGCTACGGCGCCACTCCGTACACCGAAGAGACCCTGACCATGGGTTCGCCGCACATCACCCACGCCTTCGGCTGCCTGTCGCTCACGCTGGAACTGCCGTTCAAGGACAACGCCAACGACCCGGATCCGCAAGTCGGCTGGGACGGCGCACGCAGCGCGCGCCTGGGCGCCGCGGTGCTGCAGCCGGTGCTGAACGCGATCCGCGCGATCAAGTAAGCACACCCCGCTGTCGCGACGATGCCCCGCATGCCGGGGCGTTTTTTATGGGCGCACCGGGTTCAGATCGCCACGCCGAAGCGCCGATCCAGCGCGAAGCGCCCGCTGCCGCGCACCGCGATGTACAGCGCCAGGAAGCCCATCAGGAAGGGAAACTCGATGCCACGGTCGATCCATGGCCAGGTGGGGCCGAGCGCATAGCAGATGCCGACCATCTGCAGGGCGATCAGGAGCGCGACGGGCCTCGCCCACAATCCCAGCGCCAGCATCAGCGCGCCGCCCGTCTCGAGCAGCATGACAAGGAAAGCCAGTTGCGGCGCGAACGGCAAACCCATCACGTCCTGGATCAGCCGGGTCGAGCCGGCCATCGGATCGGCCATGGAACCGTGCGGGATACCCAGCGCCTTGGGCAAGCCGTGGGTGAACATGACGATGCCGAAGGCAAAGCGCAGCAGGGCGTAAAGGGCGGGTTCGGCGCGCCGGTAGAAGGCGTCCAGTTGCGGCAGCAGCAGGCGCTCGCGCGCCGTGGGCGGACTGGTTTCCTGATCGATTGTTTGCATCGCTGTTCCTTGCGCGTGGTGGAAGACCGGCTCATCTTGCCGGCACACGCTGCAGCGATAAAGATACTGAAACCGGATTGTTAATTCACTATCGATCAACAATCCAGTTGCGGGCGGACCTTAGAGCTCGACGCCCAGATGGGTCTTGACCCACGTATTCGCATCCGCGATGCTGTCGAAATGCAGGGTCGCGATCGCGGTTTTATCGGATGCCAGGAAAGTGGCATATACCTTGCGACTGTCAGCGCCGGCCGAACTGAGCAGGTCGGATTGCGGGGCCAGCTCGACAGTGGCCACCAGGTCGAGATTGAGCAGCACCGTCTTGGGGCTGCTTTCCTTGTCGATGCGGACGAATCGGCCCATGGCGCGCTCCTCTTTCAGTTACCGGCCACGACCATCTTCTCGATCAGGATCGAGCCGGTGGTCTTGTTGCCGCGTACGAGGGTATCGTTACCGACGGCAACGATTTGCTGGAACATCTCACGCATATTGCCGGCGATGGTGATCTCTTCGACCGGATACTGGATGACGCCGTTCTCGACCCAGTAGCCCGACGCGCCGCGCGAATAGTCACCGGTCACGTAGTTGACGCCCTGGCCCATCAGTTCGGTGACCAAGAGGCCGGTGCCGAGTTTACGCAGCATGCCTTCGAAATCGTCGCTGCGACGGGTGTCCTTGGAGACGATCTCGAGATTGTGCGAGCCGCCGGCATTGCCGGTGGTTTTCATGCCCAGCTTGCGCGCCGAGTACGACGACAGGAAGTACCCCTGCAGCACGCCATCGGCGATCACCTTGCGGCGCACGGTCTTGACGCCCTCTTCGTCGAACGGCGCCGAGCCGACCGCGCCGACCAGGTGCGGGTCTTCGACGATCTGGATGTGCGACGGGAAGACCTGCTTGCCCAGGGTGTCGAGCAGGAAGGTCGACTTGCGGTACAGGGCGCCGCCCGACACGGCTTGCACGAAGGCGCCCAGCAGGCCCGCGGCCAGCGGCGCTTCGAACAGCACCGGGCAGGTGCGGGTATTGAGCTTGCGCGCATTCAGGCGCGCCAGCGCGCGCTCGGCGGCGTAGCGGCCCACTTTCTCCGGCTTGGCCAGTTCCTTGGGATTACGCGACGAGGTGTACCAGTCGTCGCGCTGCATTTGATTGCCCTTGCCGGCAATCGGCGCCACCGAGATCGTGTGGCGCGAGAACGGGTAGCCGCCGATGAAGCCGCGCGAGTTGGCGCCGACGAAATGCGATTGCTGGACGTAGACGCTGGCGCCTTCGCTGTTGGTGATGCGCTTGTCGACCTCGAAGGCGGCGTTTTCGCAGCGCTTGGCCAGCTCCACCGCTTCTTCGGTGCTGATCTGCCATGGGTAGAACAGGCGCAGGTCACGCGGCGCGAGCTCGAGGAGATCGGCATCGGGCAGGCCGGCGCAGTCGTCCTCGGCGGTGAAGCGGGCGATATTGGCGGCCGCCTCCACGGTTGCCTTGAGCGAGCCGGTCGAAAAATCGGAGGTGCTTGCATTGCCGCGGCGCTGTCCAACGTAGACGGTAACGCCCAGGCCCTTGTCCTTGTTTTGCTCGATCGTCTCGATGTTGCCTTTACGCACAGAAACCGACAACCCGCTCCCTTCGCTGATCTCGACCGAGGCGTCGGTCGCGCCCTGCTCGCGGGCGAACGCCAGTACGTCGCGCGCCAGCTGTTTGAGCTGATCCTGGGTGTGGGTAAAAGCGTTGTCGTTCATAGGTGTTTTTCGTGGCAGGCCCTAAAACAGTTATCATAGCAGCCGTTTACAGTTTTCACTGATCGGCCCCGCGCCAATCAAATCCATTCATATCATGCCTAATCCAAATCGCGGCTCCGTCGGCTTCCAGTCGAACGAGTTCGAACCCGAATACGACCGTCCTTCCAAGTCGGAACTCAAGCGCCAGTCGAATGAGTTGCAAAAGCTCGGCGAACAGCTCGTCGAGGCACCGCGCGACCGTGTCAAGCGCGTGCCGATGCCGGAAGACATTCGCGATATCATTCTCGAAACCCAGACCATCACCAACCACGAAGGCCGCCGCCGCGCCATGCAGTTCGTGGGCAAGAAGATGCGCACCCTGGACGAGGAAGAAGTCGCCATCATCCAGCGCACCATCGACAGCTGGAAAGGCGCCTCGAAAGCCGAGACGGCGTCGCTGCACGCGCTCGAGCGCCGCCGCGAGAAGCTGCTGGCCGACGACAAGGCGCTGACCGTCCTGCTCGAAGAGAATCCCGAACTCGACGTCCAGCACCTGCGCACCCTGATCCGCAACGCGCGCAAGGAAGTGGCCGAGTCCAAGCCGCCGAAGGCCTACCGCGAAATTTTCCAGATCCTGAAGGACCTGGGCAAGAAGAAGAAAGCCGACGCCGACGCCGATGAAGAAGGCAACGATGACGACGCCGACGAAGAGTGACGACATGTTCGTGATTGGCCTGGTCTCGGTCTCCGACCGCGCCAGCGGTGGCGTCTACGAAGACAAGGGCATCCCGGCGCTGAACGAGTGGCTGGCGGGAGCGATCACGACGCCATTTCGCGTCGAGACGCGATTGATCCCGGACGAGCGCGCCAATATCGAAGCGACCCTGGTCGAGCTGGTCGATAGCGCACGCTGCCACCTGGTACTGACCACCGGCGGCACCGGTCCGGCGCGGCGCGACGTCACGCCCGAGGCCACGCTGGCCGTCGCCACCAAGGAAATGCCCGGCTTCGGCGAGCAGATGCGCCAGATCAGCCTGCGCTTCGTGCCGACCGCGATCCTGTCGCGCCAGACCGCGGTCATTCGCGAAACCGCGGATCACGCGGCCCTGATCATGAATCTGCCAGGCCAGCCGAAGTCGATCAAGGAAACCCTCGAGGGACTGAAGGACGACGCCGGCAACACGGTCGTCGGCGGCATCTTCGCGGCCGTCCCCTATTGCATCGACCTGATTGGCGGCCCGTATATGGAAACCAATCCGGCGGTGAGCAAGACTTTCCGCCCCAAATCGGCATTGCGTCCGCCTGTCGCCTAAAGAAAGAAGCCATGAGCCAGCTGCTTGAGAATATCGAGATCGACACCGCACCGAACCCGTCCATTGCCATCATCTGGCTGCACGGCCTGGGCGCCGACGGCAACGACTTCGTGCCGATGGTGCGCGAACTGGATTTGTCGGGCCTGCCCGGCATCCGCTTCGTGTTCCCGCATGCGAACACGATGCCGGTGACGATCAACGGCGGCTACGTGATGCGCTCCTGGTACGACATCGTCGCCACCGACCTGGTGCGGCGCGAAGACGAAGCCGGCCTGCGCGCCTCGCAGCTGCAGGTCGAAGCCCTGATCGCCCGCGAAAAGGAACGCGGCATCCCTGCTTCGCGCATCATCCTGGCCGGCTTCTCGCAGGGCTGCGCGATGACCCTGCAGACCGGCCTGCGCCACCCGGAACCGCTGGCCGGCATGATGTGCCTGTCGGGCTACCTGCCGCTGGCGGGCGTGGCCGGCGCCGAGCGCCATGAAGCCAGCCTGGCCACGCCGATCTTCATGGCGCATGGCGTGCAGGATCCGGTGGTGCCGTTCGCTCGTGCGGAAGACTCGCGCAAGGTGCTCGAGTCGCTCGGCTACCAGGTCGAGTGGCATGCCTACCAGATGCAGCACACGCTGTGCCTGGAAGAAGTGCAGGATATTGCGAAGTGGATTCGCAAGGTTGTTGCATAATTTTGCGGTACCGGTTTGCGGGCTGACTTGGGTTCCCGCCTTCGCGGGAACGACGTGTTGATGGTTGTGATTCGGTCATACGTCCGCAGTCCGCCACCTCTGAACGTCGTTCCCGCGAAGGCGGGAATCTAAGTTTTTACCCCACCACCAGCGCCTCAATTCGAAAGCGCCGCCTCCACCGCATCGCTCAGGCGCGACACGATCTCCGACAAATCCGCCGGCGTCGCAATGAACGGCGGCGCCAGCAGCACATGGTCGCCGTGCTGCCCGTCGATCGTTCCCCCCATCGGATAGACCAGCAGGCCGCGCGCCATCGCTTCGGCCTTGATCGCCGCATGCAGCTTGCGCTCGGGATCGAACGGCTCCTTCGTTTCCCTGTCGCGCACGAATTCCAGCGCCAGCAGCAGCCCGCGTCCGCGGATGTCGCCCACGTGTTCGTGCACCCCGAACACGTCGCCCAGCATGCGGCGCAGCACCGCGCCGCGGCTGCGCACGCGCGCCAGCAGGTCGTCGCGCTCGATCACCTGCTGCACCGCCAGCGCCGCGGCGGCCGCCACCGGATGGCCGATATAGGTGTGCCCGTGCTGGAACATGCCGCTGCGGCTGCGCAGGCATTCGACGATTGCCTTGTGCGCCAGCACCGCGCCGATCGGCTGGTAGCCGGCGCCCAGGCCCTTGGCCACGGCCACGATGTCGGGCGCCACGCCGTCCTGCTCGATCGCGTACATGGTGCCGGTGCGGCCCATGCCGCACATGACTTCGTCTGCGATGAGCAGGATGCGATGGCGGTCGCAAATGGCGCGCACACCCTGGAAGTAGCCCGGCGTGGGCGGGATCGCGCCGCCGGTCGCGCCCACCACCGGCTCGGCCACGAAGGCGATGATGTTCTCGGGCCCGGCGCGCAGGATGGTCGTCTCCAGTTCGTCGAGCAGGCCGGCGGTGTAGTCGTCGACGCTGACGCCGTTGGCGCGGCCGCGGTACTCGTAGCAGGCCGACACCCGCAATGCATCCTTCAATAGCGGGGCGAAGGCGCGCCGCCGCCATTCGTTGCCACCCACGCCCAGCGCGCCCAGCGTGTTGCCGTGATAGCTTTGGCGCCGCGCCAGGAAGCGGGTGCGCTGCGGCTCGCCCATCTCGACCCAGTACTGGCGCGCCAGCTTGAGCGCGGTTTCCATCGCCTCGGAGCCGCCGGAGACGAAATACACGCCGCCCATGCCTTCCGGCCCGCCCTCGACCAGGCGCTTGGCCAGCTGCTCGGCCACGTCGGTGGTGAAGAAGGCCGTGTGGGCGTAGGCGCAGCGGTCGATCTGGCGGTGCATGGCGGCGATCACGTCGGGGTGGCCGTGGCCCAGCGAAGAGACGGCGGCGCCGCTGCTGGCGTCGATATAGGTCTTGCCATTGGTGTCGCGAAGCACGATGCCTTCGCCACCGGCCGCGAGGGGCGGCACCTGGCGCAGGCTGCGGTGGATGATGTGGCTCATGAACGCTTACCTCCAGTGGGGCCGACACTTGACGATAAGCGCGCGGGCGACGGCTACTTTTGATTTTTAGCGCGGGCCGTGCGAATATTTCTGTGGATTCACTTTTGGTGCAACACATGAGCGATCAGATGAGCGAACGCCTGGGCCCCATCCCGGATCACGCACTGACCGACGCCCAGCGCGTCGCCGCCCAGGAGATCGCCGCCGGCCCGCGCGGCGCCGTCTACGGCCCCTTCGTGCCGCTGCTGCGCAGTCCCGAGCTGATGCGCCATGCGCAGCGCATGGGCGAGTACCTGCGCTACCGCAGCGCGATCGGGGTGCGTTTATCAGAGCTGGCGATCTTGGTCACGGCGCGCCAGTGGGACCAGCAGGTGGAGTGGGCGATCCATGCGCCGATCGCGGCCCAGGTGGGGATTCCGTCGTCGGTGATCACCGCCATCGCGGCGCGCGAGCGGCCGGGCGACATGCTGGTGGACGAGGCGGTGGTGCACGACTTCTGCACCCAGCTGCACGAGCACAAGGCGGTGTCGGACCGGGTGTATGCCGATGCGCTGGCGCTGTTCGGCGAGCAGGGCGTGGTCGACCTCATCGGGATCAACGGCTACTACACGCTGCTCGCCATGGTGATGAATACGGCCCGCACCAGCGTGCCCGAAGAGGGCGCGTGGCGCATGCCGGATTAGTCGGCTACTTCGGAAACGCGACCACATCCGCCTGCTGCTCGCCCAGGCCCGCAATCCCCAGGCGCAGCTGGTCGCCCTTCTTGAGGAAGCGCTGCGGCGAGCGGCCCATGCCCACGCCCGGCGGGGTGCCGGTGGTGATGATGTCGCCCGGCTCCAGGGTCATGAAGCGCGATACATAGCTGACGATCTGCGCGACACTGAAGATCATGCTCGCCGTGTTCCCGGTCTGCATGCGCTTGCCGTTCAGCTCCAGGTAAAGGTCGAGGTCTTGCACGTCGTAGATCTCGTCGCGCGTGACCAGGAAGGGGCCGACCGGGCCGAAGGTGTCGCAGCCTTTACCTTTATCCCACTGCGAGCCCATCTCGAACTGGAAGGCGCGCTCGGAGACGTCGTTGACCACGCAGTAGCCGGCCACGTGTTTCAGCGCGTCTTCTTCGCTCACGTACTGCGCGCGCTCGCCGATGATCACGCCCAGCTCGACTTCCCAGTCGGTCTTCTTCGAGCCTTTCGGCAGCACGATTGCATCGTCCGGGCCGTTCAGGGAGCTGATCGCCTTGGTGAAGAACACCGGCTCGCTCGGCATCGTGGACTTGGTCTCGGCGACGTGGTCGGCGTAGTTCATGCCGATGCCGATGAATTTGCCGACGCCCTTGACCGGCACGCCCAGGCGCGGATTGCCGCGCACCAGCGGCAGGGTTTTATGGTCGATCTTCGCCAGCTTGCGCAGCGCCTTGTCGCCCAGTACCGACGCATCGATGTCGTTGATGATGCCGGACAGGTCGCGCAGGCGGCCCTCTTCGTCGAACAGGCCCGGCTTTTCCTTGCCCGGGCGGCCATAACGCACCAATCTCATGTCAATCTTCCTCGATCGTGAACGTGCAGGCCGTGGGCGGCCCGCATCAAACCGGGGATGATACCAAGGATCGGCCTATTGAAGGATCGGTTATTGACTGAGCAGATAGGCGCTGATGTCGATCGCATCGCGCTCGCTCACGCCCATGGCCGGCATCGCATTGCCCGGGTCGATGGCCTGCGGATCCATGATCCAGCGCACCAGGTTGTCCTGGGTGTTCGGCACCTTGCCGGCGATGTAGCGGCGCTCGGCCATGTCCTCGAGCGGACGGCCGACATAGACTTTCGAGCCGGCGATGCTGGGCACCGCATGGCAGGAATGGCAGGCATACTGGGTCAGCGCGATCTTGCCCCGTTCGGGGTCGCCCTGGATGCCGGGCGCCGGCCGCGTCGGGCCGCAGGCGGCCACCAGCATGGCCAGCGCCATCATGGCGGGAATGCGTGCTACTGTCATGGCGCCTCCCCCTGGCTTACGGTTGTCGCCGCGGCCTCGGTCGAGGTCCTGCGGCGGAAGTCTTCCTGCGTCATGTCCGGCATGGCCGACACGAACGCCACCACGGCCCAGATATCGTTGTCGCTCAGGTGGTATTCCCAGGCCGGCATGCCGCTCATCTTGATGCCGTTGCGCGTGATCCAGTACAGCTCGCGCGTTTCCCAGTTGAGATCGGCGTCGACCAGCGGGCCGGGCACAGGCTGCATGCTCATGCCCTGCTTGAGCGGCGCCACACCCGGCCCGCCATGGCACTGGATGCAGTTGGTCTTGTAGACGGCGGCGCCGCGCAGCAGCTGCTCCGGCGCGCCCAGTCCCTCGGGCACCTGGATATCGCGCGCATGGTTCTGCACCGAATACTGCAAGCCTTCCTCGAAGACGGTATAGATCAGCGGGTAGTGCTGCTGGGTGGCGGCGATGTTGTAGAAACCGCCGCGCAGGACGATCAGTCCGATGACGACGCCGATCAGTCCCGCCCCCAACAGGGTCAGCACCATGGTCTTGACAATAAGTCGTGCGCGATTGGATAGCATAACCTAGGGCGTTCAGTTAAAAAAATGACATCTAATTTCTTGTATTATAAAAGCCACAGCCTTTTCACGAAAAATCAACCGTGCGCATGAATATCTGTCAATACGGCCGTCCACCCCTGCTCCGCGCCAGCGCTCTGCTGCTGTGCGCGGCGCTGGCGAGCGCCTGCAGCAGCCAGGACCAGCCCAGCCGTGTCGAAGGCGGCGATCCGGAGCGCGGCCGCCTGCTGACCCAGCAATACCAGTGCGCGGCCTGCCATTTCATTCCCGAGGTGCAGGGCACGAACGGCGACGCCGGCCCGTCGCTGCAATACATGGGCCGCCTGAGCTATATCGCGGGCAGCATCCCGAACCAGCCCGAGAACATGGTGCGCTTCCTGCGCAACCCTCCCGCGGTCAAGCCCGGCACGCTGATGCCGGCGCTCGGCATTACCGAAGAAGATGCGCGCCACATGGCCGCCTTCATGTACACGCTGAAATGAGCGAGCTGCGATGAACGACCTGCAATCCGTCCTACACCCGGCGGGCGCCGACGCCGCCATCATTCACCAGTTCACCTGGGTGCTGTTTGTCGGCGGCACGCTGATCTTCATCTTCGTGATGGCCTTGCTGACCCTGGCCATGCGGCGCCAGGCGCGCCCGATCCGGCCCGCCATCTGGATCTTTGGCGCCGGCATCGCCTTCCCGGTCGTGGTGCTCACCTTTCTTCTCGCCTGGAGCACCTGGCGCAGCGCGCAGCTGGCGCCGCAGACCTCGCACGGAGCGACGACGATCTCGGTCACCGGCAAGATGTGGTGGTGGGAAGTGCGCTACCGCGACCCGGCAACCAATCGCGAGATCATCACGGCCAATGAAATCCACATCCCGGTCGGCGAGTCGGTCTACCTCGGCATGACGGCCTCCGACGTGATCCACAGCCTGTGGGTGCCGGCGCTGGCCGGCAAGCGCGACATGATCCCGGGCCGCGTGACGGGCCTGACCCTGCGCGCCGACAAGCCGGGCGTGTATCGCGGCCAATGCGCCGAATACTGCGGCGAGCAGCACGCGCGCATGGCCTTCCACGTGATCGCCCTGCCGCGCCCCGAATTCGACGCCTGGCTGGCGCGCCAGGCGCAACCCGCGCTGCCGGCCGACACCACGGTGCTGCAACGCGGCCGCGAGGCCTTCCTGGCGCAGCAATGCCAGGCCTGCCACACGATCCGAGGCGTGACCGACGTGCCGCCGTTCTCCGAGCAGGCGCGCATTGCCGACACCTCGCGCCTGGGCCCCGACCTGACCCATGTCGGCAGCCGCCGCGAGATCGCGGCCGGCACCCTGCGTAATCACCGTGGCACGCTGGCCGGCTGGATCGCCGACCCGCAAGCCATCAAGCCGGGCGTGTTCATGCCGCCTTCACAAGACCTGGACGGCGAAACCCTGCGCGCACTGGCCACTTACCTCGAGCACCTGAAATGACGACGCGCGACGCTACCTTACCCGATCAGTTACCGAACCCCGTGCCCCGCCCACCGCTGGAGCTGACCCGTCTCGAAGAGATCTGGGAAACCCCGCGCGGCTGGCGCTTCTTCAAATCGGTCAATAACACCAATATCGGCCTGATGTACATCGGGACCGCGATCCTGTTCTTCATCCTGGCCGGCATCCTGGCCCTGATCATGCGGGTGCAGCTGGCGGTGCCGGACAACGACCTGGTGGCGGCCAGCACCTACAACCAGATCTTCACGATGCACGGCACCGTGATGATGTTCCTGTTCGCGATCCCGATCGTCGAGGCGATCGCGGTCTACCTGCTGCCCAATATGCTGGGCGCGCGCGATCTACCCTTCCCCCGCTTGTCGGCGTATGCCTTCTGGGCCTATGCCTTCGGCGGCCTGGCCTTCTTCTGCACCCTGTTCTGGGGCCTGGCGCCGGACGGCGGCTGGTTCATGTATCCGCCGCTGACCGGCATGAAGTATTCGCCCGGCCTGAACGCCGACTTCTGGCTGCTGGGGATCGGCTTCATCGAGATCTCGGCGATCGCCGGCGCGATCGAGCTGATCGTCGGCATCCTGTTCACCCGCGCGCCGGGCATGACCCTGCGCCGCATGCCGGTCTACGCCTGGGCGATGCTGGTGGTGGGCGTGATGATCATCATCGCCTTCCCGGCCGTGATCGCCGGCACGGCGCTGCTCGAACTCGAGCGCGCCTTCAATATGCCGATCTTCGATCCCGAGCGTGGCGGCGACCCGCTGATCTGGCAGCACCTGTTCTGGTTCTTCGGCCACCCCGAGGTCTACATCATCTTCCTGCCTGCGGCAGGCATGATCTCGACCATGATCCCGACCATCGCCCAGAACCGCCTGGTGGGACGGCGCGTGATCGTGGTGGCGCTGGTCGGCGTCGGCATCTTCAGCTTCGGCCTGTGGGCCCACCACATGTTCACCGCCGGCCTGGGCGTGCTCGAGATGAGCCTGATCTCGGCGGCCAGCATGGCGGTCGCGATCCCCACCGGCATCCAGGTGTTCGGCTGGATCGCTACCTTGTGGAGCGGGCGCATCAAGCTGAATGCTCCTACTCTTTTCATGCTCGGCTTCATGTTCATCTTCGTGCTCGGCGGGCTGACCGGCGTGATGGTGGCCGTGATCCCGTTCGACTGGCAGGTGCACGACACCTATTTCATCGTCGCCCACCTGCACTATGTGCTGATCGGCGGCATGGTGTTCCCGGTGTTCGCCGCCATTTATTATTGGCTACCGCTCATCAACGGCAACCAGATGTCCGAGCGCTGGGCCAAGCCGATCTTCTGGCTGCTGTTCGGCGGCTTCAATATCACCTTCTTCCCGATGCACATCACGGGCCTGTACGGCATGCCGCGACGGGTCTATACCTACTCGCACGAGATGGGATGGGACTGGCTCAATATGATCTCGACCGTCGGCGCCTTCATGTTCGCCCTCGGCATCCTGGCCATGATCGTCGACGCCACCCGCACCCTGCGCCGCCCGACGAAAGAGGTGGGTAATCCATGGAATGCGGCGACCCTCGAATGGCTGCCGTCCGAGGACTATGGCAACCGCAGCATCCCGATCGTCACCTCCGATGACCCGTTGTGGGACCAGCCTACCCTGTCGAAAGAGGTCGAAGAAGGCCGACACTACCTGCCCAATACCGTCACCGGCCGCCGCGAGACGATCGCCACCAGCCCGGTGAGCGCGACGCCCAACTACCTGATGATCCTGCCCGGCGACAGCTGGCTGACCGTGATCGGCGCCGCCGGCACGGCCGGCTTCTTCCTGCTGCTGACCGTGAAGGCGATGGTGCTGGCCACTATTTGCGGCATCATCGCCGTCGCCTCCATCATCGGCTGGCTGTGGCAGTCGGATCGCAGCGTGAACATGACGCATGCGCCGATCGGCGGCGGCATCAAGCTGCCGATCGGCGCGGTTGGGACGGCTTCGCATTCGTGGTGGGGCACCTTCATCATGCTGATCGTGATCTACGGGATCTTCTGGTCCTTCGCCTACACCTACATCCATACCTCGATGCGGCTCGAGATCTGCCCGCCGCCGGGCGCCTCGCTGCCCGACGGGACGTACACCATCGGCGCGGCCGTCCTGCTGCTGGCGGGCTCCGCCCTGGTCTGGTTCAGCGGCCGCCTGAAGGGCCACGGCATGGCCTGGACGACGCTGGCGGCGCTGGCCTGCACCACGGGCGCCTTCCTGCTCGACGTGCACAGCTGGCGCCTCGTGCACCTGGACGGCACAAAGGACGCATGGAACGCCTCGATCTCGATCATGCTCGGCTTCCAGGGCGTGATGCTGTTCGTGCTGTTGCTGGCCGCGCCTTACCTGTGCGTGCGCGCCTGGCGCGGCCTGGTCAAGCCGGAAAACCGCGCCACGCGCGACAATATCGCGCTGATCTGGCACTACGTGACGCTGCAGGGCCTGACCGCCATGGTGGTGATCCGCGGCCTGCTGCTGGTGATGGATTGACTATGGACGACCGATTCTTCCGGCGCGCCACGCGTGCCTCGCTTCCCCTCCTGGTCTGGGCCGCGCACTTCGGCTTCAGCTATATCCTGGCCGCGGCCCAGTGCACGCCGGGCGCCTGGCGGCCCGAAGGGCCGAACCCGTGGCTGCTGGGCGGCGTCACGCTGCTGGCGCTGGCCATCTGCGTGTGGAGCGGCGCCGCCGGCGCCAGGCGCCTGCGGCAGGGGTCGACCGAGTTCGTGGATTATGTCGCGGCGGCCAGCGCGGTGCTGGCGTTCGTGGCGATCGCGTGGACCGGGATGCCGGTGTTGCTGGTGACGGGTTGCGCCTGACGGCGCGCTCGGACACGCGGCCATAACACGTCGTTACCTCCACTGGAGGTAACGACTTCCCGCGAAGGCGGGAACCCAAGCTTGCTCGCACTGACGCTGCGTTCAATGATATCGGCAGCGCGAAGGGCTTGGGTTCCCGCCTGCGCGGGAACGACGTGCGGATGTTAAGGATTCAGCCCGCGTCCGGCACCACGCGCCAGATTACGTTGCCGACATCATCGGCCACCAGCACCGCGCCCTTGTGGTCGACCGCGACGCCGACCGGCCGGCCATGGGCCTCGCCATCCTGGTTGACGAAGCCGGTCAGCATGTCCACCGGCTTCCCGTTCGGCCGTCCACCCTTGAACGGCACGAACACCACGTTGTAGCCCGAGCGCGGCTTGCGGTTCCAGGAGCCGTGGTTGCCGATGATGGCGCCGTGCCTGAACTGCGCCGGCAGCAGCGAGCCTTCGTAGAAGGCCAGGCCCAGCGCCGCCACGTGGGCGCCCAGCGCGTAATCCGGCACGATCGCCTTTTCCACCAGGTCGGGACGCGGCGGCTTGACGCGCGTGTCGACGTTCTTGCCGAAGTAGCTGTACGGCCAGCCATAGAAACCGCCATCCTTCACCGAAGTCAGGTAGTCCGGCACCAGGTCGCTGCCGATCAGGTCACGCTCGTTCACCACGGTCCACAAGACGCCGGTCTCGGGATGCCAGGCCATGCCGTTCGGATTGCGCAGGCCCGACGCGAACACGCGCGTCTTGCCGCTGGCGACGTCGATCTCCAGGATCGCGGCCCGGTCCTGTTCCTGATCCATGCCGTTCTCGGCGACGTTGCTGTTCGAGCCCGTGGTCGCGTACAGCTTGCTGCCGTCCTTGCTGGCGATGATGTTCTTGGTCCAGTGGTGGTTCAGCGGCCCGCCCGGCAGCGGCGCCACCTGCTGCGGTTTATCCAGGATCTCGGTCACGCCTTCCTTGTACGGAAAGCGCACCACCGCATCGGTATTGGCCACGTACAGCACGTCGCCCACCAGCGCCATGCCGAACGGCGAATTCAGGTCTTTCAGGAACACGCTCTTGAGTTCGGCCACGCCGTCGCCGTCGGCGTCGCGCAGCAGGCTGATACGGTTCGCGCTCGGCACGCCGGCGCCGGCGCGCGCCATGACCTTGCCCGTCACCCAGTTGCCGATGCCCTTCTTTGCGGGACGCTGCGGCGCATTGGTCTCGGCCACCAGCACGTCGCCGTTCGGGAGCACGTAGATCCAGCGCGGGTGATCCAGCGCGGTGCCGAATGCATTGACGGCCAGGCCGGGCGCCGGGGTCGGCGTCATGTTCGCCGGCCAGCTCTTGGCCGGGGCGATGTGGACGGTCGGGATCAGGGTCTTGTTCGGCTCCTTCAGGGTCGGCTGCGAACCCATGTCGGCGCCGGCCGGCAAGGTCGATTTGTCGCCGCAGGCGGACAGCAGCAGCATGGCGGCGCCGGCGCACATCAACGGAAGTGGTTTGCCCATGGCTTTCCCCAGGAATATTGAATGGGGAAAGTGTATATGACAAGTCGCCCTTGCACGTTACGGCTGAGAAAGCTCAGCCGTGCGCCGGCGCGCGAAACGCCATAGGCCGGGCAGCTGGATCGCCACCAGCAGGGCGAAGGCGGCGCGGTATGCTTCCGGCGGCGCGCGGCCGAGCAGGTCGGGCTCCCACAGGCCGATCACCAGCCCGAAGCCGGCCTGCACCAGGAAGGCGCCGATGAAGATCAAGAGGTTCAGGAAAGTCGCGGCGCGTCCCGTCAGTTCGCGCGGCATCGATTGCGCCACGATGGCGTACTCGATGCCGGTGATCGTGCCCACCAGCGTGAACATCACCGACAGCATCGCGAAACTGGGCCGGTAGCCAATGACCATCGCCGCCTGCACCAGCACGAAAAACGTGATGCCGGCGGCCGCCACGTCGAGCGGCAGCATGCCGTGCCGTCCGGCCCATTCGGTGATCATGCCGACCGCGATCGCGCCGAACACCACCGCCGCCATCCCCAGGTAGAGCAGATAGGCGACTGCGGGCTCGGGATAGCGGCCCACGTCGGACAGCCAGCGCCCGATCCACAGGCCCTGCACGCCGAAAAACACCGCATGCGGGATCAGCACCAGCGAAGCCACCGCGCGAAAACTCGGTGCACGCCAGACTTCGCGCAGGGCCGGCAGCAGCGGACCGCGCTGCGCGGCCGGGCCGTCGTTCCTGGGGTACAGCAGCGCGATCAACAGGCCGGTACAGGCCACCAGCGCAGCCAGCAGGAGGAACAGGCCGCGCCAGTCGGTGTATTCCAGCGCCGCGCGCACCGGCATCGTGGCGCTGGCGGCGCCCATGCCGCCCACCGCGATCAGGTAGCCGTGCACCGACGGCAGCCGGTTCGGCGCGATCCAGGTGGCGATCGCCTTGACCGCCGCCATGAAGCAGCCGCCCAGGCCGCAGCCCATGACGGCGCGCGCCGCCAGCAGGCCATAAAAGCCGCTGCAGTTCGCGAACAGCAACGCGCCGCAGGAAGCCAGCAGCAGCATCGTCACCTGCACCCGGCGCGGCCCATAGCGGTCCAGCGCCATCCCGACCGGCAGCTGGACCAGGGCGAAGGCGAAGAAGAACGCGCTGGTCAATAATCCGAGCTGGCCCGGCGTGAGCGCCAGCGCACCCACCAGGTGCGAGGCCAGCACCGCGTTCACGTTGCGCAGCAGCGAAGACAGGTAGTGCCCCAGCGCGAACGGCAGGAACACGTAGAAGAACACCCCCACGCCGGACAGGCGCAGGGGCGCCGGGCAAGCCACGGCGGCTGGCTGCATCATCGGACCTGCGTCCGGCGTCAGGCCGCGTCGGGTTGCGCTTCGCCGCGCTGGCCGGCCGGGACCAGCGGAATCACACGCCCGCCGGGGCCGCGCAGCGGACCGCCGCTTTCCATCTCGAAGAAGAAACGGTCGCGCCCGAACGCGGGCTTGAGGTGGTCGAGCCAGGTCGCATTGGGGTCGAACCTGGCGAAGAACGGGCGGCGCACCCACTCCGGATTGCGCGCCTGCAGGAACTGCAGCGCGAACAGCTTTTCGCCATTGATGGTCACCACCCCGTCGATCACGACCTTGCCCGGGAAGGCGCTCATCGACGGCCCGCGCACGGTGCGCGACAGGCCCGAGACCATCGAGTACGCCTCCTGGAAGATCTCATGGGCGCGCGCCAGCGGCAGCGAGAAGTAGTCGCGCGGGCCGGTGTCGCGCTCGACGAACATGTAATAGGGGATGGCGCCCAGGCGTACGCCCGTGGTCCACAGCTCGGCCCAGCTCTTCGGGTCTTCGTTGATGTGGCGGATCAGCGGGCCTTGCATGCGCAGGGTCGCGCCGGTGCCGACGATGCGCTTGACCGCCTGCTGGGCGATCGGCGCGCGCAATTCTACCGCGTGGTTGTAGTGGCCCATGATGGCCAGGTTCTTCCCGCTCGCCACCACCTTCTCGAACAGGCGCAGCAGATCGTCGCTGTCCTTGTCCGACACGAAGCGCTGCGGCCAATAGGCGACCGACTTGGTGCCGATGCGGATGTTCTGGATGTGTTCCAGCTCGGGCGCCAGCAGGGGCTCGAGGAATTCGGCCAGCGAGCGCGTGTTCATGATCATCGGGTCGCCGCCGGTGATCAGGACGTCGGTCACGTCCGGATGCATCTTGAGGTAGGCCACCAGTTCGCTGCACTCGCGCGCATCGAACTTCATCTCTTCCATGCCGACGAACTGCGGCCAGCGGAAGCAGAAGGTGCAGTAGGCATGGCAGGTCTGGCCGGCGCTGGGGAAGAACAGCACGGTTTCCTTGTACTTGTGCTGCAAGCCCTTGAGCGGCGCGTCGTTCACGCGCGGGACGTTGTGCGTCATCTGGCCGGCCGGGTGCGGGTTCATGCGCATGCGGATGTCGTGCACCAGGCGCGCGGTTGCGGCATCGTCCTTCTTGTACAGCACCAGCTCGCGCAGCTGCTCGTATTCCTGTGCCGGCAGCATGTCGCGGTGCGGGAAGGTGAGGCGGTAGATCGGATCGTCGGGCACGCGCTTCCAGTCGATCAGCTCATCCATCACATAGGCATTGGTGCGAAACGGCAGCACGTGGGACACCACCTGTACGGCTTCCTGCAGCTCGGGCGTGAGCCATTCCCATTGGCGCGCAGTAACAATGGACTGGCGCGTATACGGCTTGAACTTGGAAGGCGTCGATGCAGTCGTGGTCACGAGAATTCTCCAGTGAGATGACAGGCGGCAAGTTGCCGGGAAGAACTCATCTTAGGGAGCCTATATGCAACAGGAATTGCCCTCAATCAACCACACGGTGTCTCGCACCGGAGTTTGGACAAACCTGTCGCAAGGCGCGACGAAATGAGGCAAGGACACAACGCGACCGGCTCGCAGCCCTTGCGATTGTGCGAACGCAATCCGGCACCGTCACGGCTGGGTACATTAGTGCGTGCACTTGAGAAATATCCTACAAGCATTCAACTGAAAGGAAGTCCCCATGAAGATGATCGCCACCGCCGCCGCCCTGTGCCTGGGGCTGGCCGCCACGAATGCGCTGGCCAATGAACCGACCGAGAAGGATGCCATCGCAATGGCCGAGCGCGGCGCCGCCGTGATCAAGGCCAAGGGCAAGGCCGAGATGATGAGACTCATCAACGCCAAGGATCCGAGCTTCGTCCAGGGCGCGCTGTATGTCGACCTGCGCGACGTCAAGACCGGCATCGTGCTGGCGCACCCGTACAACCCGTCGATCGTCGGCAAGGACCTGACCGACGTGCCCGATGCGAACGGCAAGAAATACCGGCGCGAGATCATCGAGCTGGCCGCAGCCAAGGGCAAGGGCTGGGTCGATTACCAGTACAAGAATCCGACCACGGGCAAGATCGAGCCGAAGACGACGTATATTTTGCTGGTCGATGATGTGGTGCTGGAGGCGGGCATCTATAAGAAGTGAGTTTCGGCTGGCGCTGTCACGGTGCCGGCAAACTTGGGTCCCCGCCTGCGCGGGGATGACGGTGACTCCGGATGCGCTTGCATCATGGAAGCCGCCTTCTCTCACGGAGTAATCCATGCTGAACAAACTGCGGATCGGCCAGAAACTGCTGCTGGCCCCGGGACTCGTGCTCGTCCTGCTGACCATGCTTTCGGCGGCCGCCTATTACGGCATGGTGCGCCAGAACGCGTCGCTTGAGCACATGGTGCAGGTGCGCGCCGCGCGCCTGCAGGCGGTGGCCGACGTCGCCGGCGAGGCGCGCTTCGCGCATGCCAACGCCTACCAGCTGCTGGCCTGGGTCAACGGCAGCTTCGCCCAGAACCGCTTGACGGCCCTGACGGCCGACATCGGGCGCAGGCACGCCGCCATCGGCGACAAGCTGGGCAAGTTCGCGCTAGAAGCCGAAGCGGACGAGCGCGCGCCGATCGAGGCCTCGCAGGCGGCGCTGACGAGCTACCGCAAGGCGGTCGGCGAGACCATCGAGATGGCGTCGGTCGACCAGTCGATCGCCACCAACTCGATGCAGAAGGCCGAGCAGCAGTTCGTCGCCCTCGACGTCGAACTGACGCGCCTGGCCCAGCTCGAGAAGAAGATGAGCGAGGATGCCCACGCCTCCGCCAAGGCCGAGTTCCGCAGCCTGGGCTTGAGCATGGCCGGCCTGGTGCTGCTGTCGATCGGCCTGTCGCTGGCGGTGACGATGCTGGTGCGGCGTTCGATGCTGGCCGGGATCAACGCGATCGCGCACACGGTCGGCGAACTGGCCGAGGGCCGGCTCGACGCGCCGCCCTTGCAGGCGAAAGGCCGCGACGAGATCGACGACACCGCGCGCGCGCTGGATCACACCATCGCGCGCCTGAACGCCGCCCTGCATAGCGTGATGAACGCGGTGCGCTCGATCGACACGGCGTCGCAGGAAATCGCCAGCGGCAACCTCGACCTCTCGACCCGCACCGAGATGCAGGCCGGCTCGCTCGAGCAGACCGCCAGCACCATGGAGACCCTGACCACGGCGGTCAAGGACAATGCCAGCAATGCGCGCCAGGCCTCGGAATTGTCGGCGACGGCGGCGCAACTGGCGGCGCGCGGCGGCCAGGCAGTGCAGCAGGCGGTGACGACGATGGAATCCATCCAGGCCAGCTCGCGCAAGATCGTCGAGATCATCGGCGTCATCGACGGCATCTCGTTCCAGACCAATATCCTGGCCCTGAACGCGGCTGTGGAAGCGGCGCGCGCCGGCGAACAGGGACGCGGCTTCGCGGTAGTCGCCTCCGAGGTGCGCACCCTGGCCCAGCGCTCGGCGGCTGCGGCCAAGGAGATCAAGGGCCTGATCGCCGATTCGGTGAACATCATCGAACGCGGCAACGCCTCGGTCAGCGAAGCCGGCGCCAGCATGGGCGACATCGTGTCCTCGGTGCGCCAGGTGAATGACATCATCGGCCGCATCAGCATCGCCAGCACCGAGCAGGCCGACGGCATTGCAGAGGTCAATCGCGCGGTCGGGCAGATGGACGGCATGACGCAGCAGAACGCGGCCCTGGTCGAGCAAGCCGCGGCGGCCGCCGAAAGCCTGCACGAGCAGACCGTCAACTTGGCGAAGGCGGTGGCGATCTTCCGCATCGCGCCGGGAGCGGACGGCGACGCAGCCGGCGTCGAAACGCAGCAGGAGACGATCACGGAAGAAGCGCCGAAATCCGGCTTCCAGGGCGTGGGCGAACGGCGCGCATCGGGCAGCGCGATGCGAAACGGCCCGGTACGCGCCCTACCCGCCGCCTCCACGCGCCGCCGCGCCTGAGACATCACCACCCTTGGCGAAGCAACCACGTCGCACCCGCGAAGGCGGGTGCCCAAGCACTACCTGAACGGCCTGCTCACAAACTTCGACCCCGCCAACCCAAACCGCCAAGGCACGTCGACCGCCTTCGAAATCCCGATACGCGGCCCGGCCACAACCGTCAATCCCGGCGTGGCCGGCAGCAGTTCGAATGGTTGTTCCGACAACGCCATGCCATTGTGCACACGCGTCACGCCCAGTGCCTGGCACAGCTTGCCCGGCCCGGAACACAGCAGGCGCTCATCGACCGCATCGCGCCGCACCCGCATGAGGTCCAGCCCCGCCACCGGCTCCAGCGCGCGGATCAGGACCCCGGCGCCGTGACCGGCCTCCTGGCACACGAAATTCAGGCACCAGTGGATGCCGTACGACCTGTAGACATAAGCATGCGCGGGCGGCCCGAACATCGACGCATTGCGCTCGGTCGGTCCGGAAAACGCGTGCGAAGCCGGGTCTTCATGGTCATAGGCTTCGGTCTCGACGATGCGGCCGCCGACGCCGTCGACCAGCACCGTCACGCCGATCAGCTGCCGCGCCACGAGGTCCGCCGGCGCCGAAAAATCGATCCCTGCAATTGTAGAAGTAGCCATGCGGCGATTCTAGCGTGGGACAGCATGACCCGCCGTTTTGGTGAAATTGACACAAGAACAGAGTGATAATGGCATTGCCTTGCTGCAATATCGAAATGACTCGGGTATAGTGGCAGAGTCCTCCGCATTTCCGCGAAGCCCATTCGCGCCTCCACCTCCATGAACACCGTCGTCGAGTCCATTCCGCAGATCGACCAGGTCGATGCCCTGATCAAATCGATCCGCATCCCGCCTCGGCCCAGCCTGCTCGCCGACCTGCAGCGCGAACTGGCGGCGGAAGATCCGTCGCTGGACGCCATCGGCAAGATCGTGGCGAGCGACGTCGGCATGTCCGGCGCCCTCCTGAAACTTGCCAACTCGGCCATCTATGGCGGCCGGCGCAAGGCCAAGTCGATCGAGCAGGCCATCCTGTTCCTCGGTATTAACCAGGTTGCGGCCATGATGACCGGCCTGCTGGCGCGCCAGGCGA
The DNA here is from genome assembly GCF_057657035.1 of Massilia sp. Soil_C_3. Classification (NCBI taxonomy): domain Bacteria; kingdom Pseudomonadati; phylum Pseudomonadota; class Betaproteobacteria; order Burkholderiales; family Oxalobacteraceae; genus Massilia; species Massilia sp. Soil_C_3. Next base: position 310,427 of record NZ_JBDGJG010000006.1, on the reverse strand, counting down.
TTCCCGCCAACAGCGCGGCCCTGGCCAGCTTCTGGGACATCTCCACCCGCCGCGCGCAGGCGATGGTGTTCCTGTCGCGCCGCCTGCGCATGGGCGAAGCGGACGTGGCCCACACCTTCGGCCTGTTCTGCGATACCGGCGTGCCGCTGCTGATGGAGCGTTTCAAGGATTACAACGTCACCTATGGCGCGGCCTCGCTCGAAGCCGTCCGTCCCTTCACCGCGCTCGAAGTCGAACGCCACGACACCAGCCACGCCGCCGTCGGCTGCCTGCTGGCGCGTAATTGGGGACTGTCGGACCACGTGTCGTGGGCCATCCTGCACCACCACGACTACGCCGTGATCGACGACACGTCGACGGCATCGCCGGTGCGTTCGCTGGTCGCGTTGTCGCTGCTGGCCGAGAATGCGATCTGCCGCTACCAGGGTCACGCCGAGTCGAACGAGTGGAACAAGGGCGGCGCCGCGGCCTGCGCCTATCTCGGTTTGTCGGACGAAGAAACCGCCGAGATCCTGGACGAATTGCTGGAAGCGTTCCACGAAGACTGAAGCCTTTTGACTTCTGCCTGACGCAAGCGGATACTGGGATGTAAATACCCGCGCGTACAGGGAGGAGACATGAAGCGCCTCGTGACCGGACTGCTGTCGCTGTCCCTGCTGCTGGGCGGCTGCGCCAGCACCGCCCCCACCTCCCCGCCACCCGCGCTGTTCGCTGACGAGCGCTTCGCGCCGCCGTCCGAAGCGGTCGGCGCGCAAGACCTGTTCACGCTCAGTCCCGCGATGCGCGACTACCTGCGCAGCGCCACCTTCACCCAGCGCCTGCGCGCCAAGGGCATGCGCCATGGCCTGGTGGATGCGCTGTACAGCAAGACCGACCTGAAACTGGAATACGAATCGCGCATCACGCGCACCGCCAGCGAAACGTATGAGGCGCGCATGGGCAACTGCCTGTCGCTGGTCGTCATGACGGCCGCCTTCGCGAAGGAACTCGGGATGCCGGTGCGCTTCCAGAGCGTGGAAGTGGCGGACAGCTGGAGCCGCACCGACGGCATCTACCTGTCGAGCGCCCACATCAACATCAGCCTGGGCCAGCATGCGTCCGACGTCCTGCGCGGCTACGACCCGGAGCGGGTGCTGGTGGTCGATTTCATCCCGCGCGACGAAGCCGCGAGCCTGCGCACCCGCGAGCTGGAAGAAGAAGACGTCGTCGCCCTCTACCTGAACAACCGCGCCGCCGAAGCGCTGATACAGGGCCGCATCATCGATGCCTACTGGTGGGCGCGCGCGGCGGTGGCGGCGCGTCCCGGCACGGCGACCACGCTCAATACGCTGGCCGTGATCTACCACCGCCACGGCGAGCTGGCGCTGGCCGAGCGCGCCTATCAGGCCGCGCTGGCGCGCGAGCCCGAGAACCTGTCGGTGCTGCGCAACCTGGAGCCGCTGCTGCTGACGCTGGGCCGACCGCTGGAAGCGCAGGCGCTGGCCAAACGGATCGCCTCGATCGAGCCGACGCCGCCGTATCACTATTTCGACCAGGGCATGGTGGCGCTCAAGGCCGGTAACTTCGATGGGGCCGTGGCGCTTTTCGCACGCGAGGTGAAGCGGGCGCCGTACAACGATGAGTTCAGGTTCTGGTTGGGGATCGCGCACCTCAAGCTCGGGCATCTGGGCGATGCGCGCGAGCATATCGCGCTGGCGGTCGATCACAGTACGCGCGGGGATATGCGGGAGGTGTATTCGGCCAAGTTGGCGCATTTGCGGAAGGTGGCGACGACGGGGACTCGCCTTCGCTAGCCCCGCTGCTTGTCGTGCCGGAGTCTCGACCACACATCCAGCTTCTGTTCGAACGACATCGCCATATGCGCTGGCGAACTGGATGGCAACACGACGGTACGATAAGCAGCTGCTGCGAATTGCGACGCGAACTTGCCCGACGCCTGGCCATTGAAGCCGACCGTCTCGAGCAAGGGGCACAGCTCGCGCAGTCGGTCGAAGTCATTGGCAGCCGGCTTGCGGATCGCCGAATCCAGACTGCCAACCCGCTCGCACTCGCCCAGCACGTCCCACAGGCCGATGCCATGCGCCAGCAGGCGCGGCAGGCGTTCGACGTAAGGCAGCGCCGCCAGGTCCTCGTCCACCACGCTGGAAATCAGGCGCCAGAACTGGTTGCGCGGATGGGCGTAATACTGCCCCGCGGCCAGCGAGGCGGCGCCGGGAAAGCTGCCCAGGACGAGGATGCGCACGCTCGTGTCGAGAACCGGCGCCAGGCCGGTGAGAGTGGTAACAATTGCATTCTGCATGGCTGCATTGTAGCGGCCGCCCCGTATGACGCCTTGAAACTCTGTCGCGAAGGTGCTACCTTAGTAGCACCACTTAAGATGACGCATACCATGTCGACAACATCACTCAAGCTTCCCGATGAGCTCAAGCAACGCGCAGTCAACGCGGCGCAAGAACTCGGCATCAGTCCCCATGCGTTCATGGTGGATGCAATCCGCCAGGCCGCCCACGCTGTCGAGCAACGCGCGACCTTCGTTGCCCAGGCGCGCCAAGCAAGAACGGAGATGCTGGAAAACGGCGAAGGTCATACGGCCGAGGACGTGCGGACCTATCTGCGCCGTCGTCTCGAGGATGGCCAGGTTGGCAGGCCTGCCAAGAAGTCATGGCGAGACTAAGCTATTCCAGTCGCGCGCTGGCCGACCTTGAACGGATCAGCGATTTTCTTGCGCCGGAAGGCGTGATCGCACAGCTTGAAGCACTCGATTTGATTGACGAGGCAGTGGACGTGCTCGTCCGGCATCCACTCATCGGTCGCTTAGCAGAACATGGTTTGCGCGAGCTCATTATTTCTCAGGCGAAGACTGGATATATCGCTCTCTATAGCTATGAAGCAGAACAGGATGCTATCCTGATTCTCGCCATCCGACACCAGCGCGAGGTTGGCTTCTACGGATAGCCCACAACACGATGTCGCAATCGCATTAAAAAAGCGGCGGTACGCTCGCACGCACCGCCGCAAAGGGCAAACAAACGCCAGGGGTAAATCAGTTCAACGCTGTGCCAGGGTCGTCGTTCCCGCCGGCGCCGCATCCCAGCCGCCACCCAGCGACCGGATCAGCGCCACAGTGGTCAGCGCGCGGTCGCCGCGCAGCTGCACCGCGCTGCGTTCCACCGCCGCCAGGTTGCGCTGCGCGTCGAGCAGTTCCAGGTAGCTCGAACGGCCCGCGTCGTACAGCTTCTGCGCCAGGTCGGCCGAACGGCGCGCCGAGACCACGGCGGCGTCGATCTGGGCCGACTGGCCGGCCAGGATGCGCAGGCCGGCCAGATTGTCCTCGACTTCGGCGAACGCCACCAGCACGCTCTGGCGATAGGTGCCGACCGATTCCTCGAGGGCCGCTTCGCTGCGCAGCACGTTGTTGCGGTTGCGGCCACCGTCGATCAGCGGCATGGAGGCCAGCGCGCCGACCACCCACGAGCGGCTGCTCCACTTGAACACTTCCGAGAACACGCCGCCCACGCCGCCACCATCGGCGCTGATGGTCAGCGCCGGGAACATGGCGCCGCGCGCCACGCCGATGCGGGCGTTGGACGCTTCCATCGCACGCTGGGCGGCGACGATGTCGGGACGACGCTCCAGCAGCGACGACGGCAGGCCGGCGGGAATCGCTGGCATCAGGCTCGCATCGAGCAGCGGGCTCGGGCCGGCCACGTAGTCGGCCGCCGGTTTGCCCAGCAAGACGGCAAGCGCGTGCTCGGTGGTGGCGCGCTGGCGCTGCACGCCGATCGCTTCGGCGCGCGCCGTGGCCAGCTCGGTGCGGGCGCGCGACAGGTCGAATTCGCCGATGTCGCCCAGGTCGAAGCGGCGCTGGGTCACGCCCACGCTCTCTTCACGCAGGCGCACGGTCTGGTCCACCGTCACGAGTTCGGCGTCCAGCGCGCGCAGCCTGAAATAGGTCTGGGCCACGTCGGCCTGCAGCGCCAGCAGCACCGAGCGGAAGTTCGCCTCGGACGTCGCCGCGTCGCCGCGCGCCGCCGACACGCCGGCCGCCACGCGGCCGAACAGGTCGACCTCGTAGCTGGCCGAGAGGCGCGCCGTATAGCTGTTGCGCGCTTCGGTGTCGGCGCCCTGCGGCAGGTTCGATTCCAGCGGCGACAGGCGTGCGCGCTGGGCGCCGATGCCGATGCCCACTTGCGGGATGCGGTCGGCTTCGGCGATGCCGGCGATGGCCCGCGCCTGCTTGACGCGGCTGGCCGCGACCGACAGGTTGGCGTTGTTGGCGGCGGCTTCCTCGATCAGCGCGGTGAGCGCCGGGTCGTTGAAGGCCAGCCACCACTGGCCGCGCGCCTGTGCTTCGGCCGGCTGCGCCGGCTTCCAGCGCGCGCCGTCGATGCCCGCTACTTCGACGTCGGCCGCGGCCGGCGCCTGCGACTCGCGGAAGGCGGTCGGGGTGGCGACGTGCGGCTGGACGAAGTCCGGCGTGGCGCAGGCGGTGAGCAGCAAGGCTGCCAGCAGCGGCGCGACGCCGCGACGAATGAATGGATTATTCATCTCAATGTACTCCTTCCGCGTTGTGCGCCACGGCAGGCGCCTTCGCAGGTTTTTCAAAGCGCTTGGCCAGCATGCGCAGCAGCACGTAGAACAGCGGCGTCAGGAACAGGCCGAAGAAGGTCACGCCCAGCATGCCCCAGAACACGGCAATGCCGATCGCGTGGCGCATCTCGGCGCCGGCGCCGCTCGAGAACACCAGCGGCACCACGCCGGCGATGAAGGCGATCGACGTCATCAGGATCGGACGCAGGCGCAGGCGGGAAGCTTCCAGGGCGGCGTCGATCACGCTGCGGCCATGGTCTTCGAGTTCGCGGGCGAATTCCACGATCAGGATCGCGTTCTTCGAGGCCAGCCCCACCAGCACGAACAAGGCGATCTGGGTAAACACATTGTTGTCGCCACCCGACAGCTTGACGCCGGCCAGCGCGCACAGGATCGACATCGGCACGATCAGGATCACCGACAGCGGCAGGGTCCAGCTTTCGTACTGGGCGGCCAGCACCAGGAACACCAGCAGCACGCACAGCGGGAACACATAGATCATGGTGTTACCCGACAGGATGTCCTGGTAGGTCAGCTCGGTCCACTCGTACGACACGCCCTTCGGCAGCGTCTCTTTCGCGAGCTGTTCCATGATGGCCTGCGCCTGGCCCGACGACACGCCCGGAGCGGCGCCGCCATTCATCTCGGCCGACACATAGCCGTTGTAGCGCGTCACGCGGTCCGGACCATAGGTGTCCTTCACGCGCATCACCGACGACAGCGGAATCATCTCGCCGGTATTGCTGCGCACCTTCAGCTGCTCGATCTGCTCGCGGTGCGAACGGAACTCGGCGTCAGCCTGCACGCGCACCTGGTAGGTACGGCCGAACTGGTTGAAGTCGTTCACGTACACCGAACCCAGGTTGACCTGCAAGGTCTGGTTGATCGCGGACAGCGGCACGCCCAGCTGCTTGGCTTTCACGCGGTCGATGTCGGCGAACAGCTGCGGCACGTTGATCTGGAAGCCAGAGAACACGCCGGCCAGCTCAGGGGTCTGCCAGGCGCGTCCCTGCAGCGCCTGCACCGCGTTGTTCAACTCGTCGTAGCCGACGTTGCCGCGGTCTTCGATCATCATCTTGAAGCCGCCGGTGGTGCCCAGGCCGTTCACAGGCGGTGGCGACAGCACCAGCACGAAGGCGTCTTCGACGGCGCCCATGCGCTTGTTGATCTCGGCCGCGATGGCGTCCGCGCTCATGTCCTTGCCCTTGCGGTCCTTGAACGGCTTCAGGCTGGTGAACACGATGCCGGCGTTCGGCGCATTGGTAAAGCCGTTGATCGACAGGCCCGGGAAGGCGATCGACGATTCCACGCCAGGGATTTCCTTGGCGATGGACGACATCTGGCGGATCACGGCTTCGGTACGGTCGAGCGACGCGGCGTCCGGCAGCTGGGCGAAGCCGATCAGGTAGGCTTTATCCTGCTGCGGCACGAAGCCCGGCGGCACTGCCTTGAACATGAACACGGCGGCCACGGCCAGCGCCAGGTAGACGCCGATGGCGGCGGTCTTGCGGCGCAGGACACCTTTCACACCGACTTCGTACTTCTCGGACGAACGGGCGAAGAAGCGGTTGAACACGGCGAAGAAGCGGCCGAACACGGCGTCGATCATGCGCGTCAACCGGTCCTTCGGCGCATGATGCGGCTGCAGGATCGAGGCCGACAGGGCCGGGGCCAGGGTCAGCGATACGAAGGCCGAGATCACGGTCGAAATCGCGATGGTCAGGGCGAACTGGCGGTAGAACTGGCCGGTCAGGCCGGCCACGAAGGCGATCGGCACGAACACGGCGCACAGCACCAGCGCGATGGCGATGATCGGACCGGAGACTTCCTTCATTGCCTGGATCGTCGCATCGTGCGGCGTCAAGCCATTGGCGATATTCCGTTCGACGTTTTCCACCACCACGATCGCATCGTCGACCACGATACCGATCGCCAGCACCAGGCCGAACAGCGACAAGGTGTTGATCGAGAAGCCGAAGGCCAGCATCACGGCGAAGGTACCGACCACCGAGACCGGCACCGCCAGCAGCGGGATGATCGAGGCGCGCCAGGTTTGCAGGAAGATGATCACGACCAGTGCCACCAGCACCACGGCTTCGAGCAGGGTCTTGATCACCGAGTCGATCGATTCGCGCACGAACTGGGTCGGGTCATACACGATCGAGTACTCGACGCCCTGCGGGAAGTCCTGCGCCAGCGTATCCATCGTGGCGCGCACGTCGCTTGATAATTGCAGGTCGTTGGCGCCAGGGGCGGCGAAGATCGGAATCGCCACCGCCGACTTGTTGTTCAGCAGCGAGCGCAGTGCATACGAGCTGGAACCGAGTTCCAGGCGCGCCACGTCCTTGAGCAGCGTGGTGCCGCCGTCGGCATTGGTCTTCAAGACGATGTCGCCGAATTCCTCGACGCTCTGCAGGCGGCCCACCGTGTTGACGGTCAGCTGGAAGTCGGCGTCCTTGGCCGGACCCTGGCCGATCACGCCGGCCGCGACCTGCACGTTCTGTTCGCGGATCGCCTCGACCACATCGCCCGCGGTCAGGTTGCGCGCTGCCACCTTCTGCGGATCGAGCCAGACCCGCATCGCGTATTCGCCGGAACCGAACAGCTGCACCTCGCCCATGCCATTGATGCGGGCCAGCTGGTCCTTGACGTTCAGCACCGCGTAGTTGCGCAGGTACAGGTCATCGTATTGGCCATTGGGCGAATTCAGGTGCACCACCATGGTGATGTTGGGCGACGATTTCACCGTGGTCACACCGATCTGGCGCACCTCTTCCGGCAGGCGCGGCAAGGCGCGCTGGACCCGGTTCTGCACCGCGGTCTCGGCCTGCTCGACGTTGGTGCCGATCTTGAAGGTGACGGTCAGCATCAGCGCGCCATCCGAGGTGTTTTGCGAGGACATGTACAGCATGTCCTCGACGCCGTTGATCTGTTCTTCAAGCGGCGTGGCCACGGTTTCGGCGATCACCTTCGGGTTCGCGCCCGGATACTGGGCGCGCACCACCACCGATGGCGGCACCACTTCCGGATACTCCGAGATCGGCAGCTGGAAGATCGAAATCAGGCCGCCGACGAAGATGATCACCGACAGCACCGCCGCGAAGATCGGCTTGTCGACAAAGAATCTGGAAAAGTTCATGTTCGATTACTCCTTGACGTCGGCCAGCGCCACTTTGGCGTCCTTGGCCGCCGGGGCTGCGGCCGCGGGGGCCACCATCGGCACGGTTTGGGCGGCGATCGGCGCGCCGGGACGCACGCGCTGCAGGCCGTTGACGACGATCTTCTCGCCCGGTTTCAGGCCTTCGCGCACCACGCGCAAGCCATCGTCCAGCGGTCCGAGCTTGACGGCGCGGTATTCGGCCTTGCCGTCTTTATCGACCACGTAGACGAACTTGCGGTCCTGGTCGGTGTTGATGGCGCGGTCCTGGATCAGGATCTGCTGGCTCGGCGCGCCGCCGGCGATCTGGACGCGGGCGAACAGGCCTGGCGCCAGCTGGCGGTCGGCGTTGGCCAGGGTGGCGCGCATGCGCACGCTGCCGCTGCGGCTATCGAGCTGGTTGTCGACGAATTCGAGCTTGCCGCTGTGCGGGAAGCCTTCTTCGCCGGCCAGGCCGACCTTCACGTCGACCGGCTGGCCGGCGTGGGTGCGGCGGCTTACGCGCAGATAGGTGCTTTCGTCGCCGTCGAAGCTGGCGTAGATGCGGTCCAGCGACACGACCGAGGTCAGCACCGCGCTGGCGTCGACCAGGTTGCCGAGGGTGATTTCGGCTTTCGAGACGCGGCCGTCGATCGGGGCAGTGACGCGGGTATAGGCCAGGTTCAGGCGCGCGGCTTCGTGTTCGGCGGCGGCGGCGCGGGCGGTGGCGTCGAGTTCCTTCTGGCCGGCGTCGCGTTCGTCGAACTCACGCTGGGCGATGGCTTTGTCGCCCAGCAGGCGCTCGGCACGCTGCAGCTCCAGGCGCGCCAGGTCGGCGCGGGCGCGGGCGGCAGCCGCCGCGGCCTGGGTGCGGTCGGACTCGGCCTGGTAAGGACGCGGGTCGATCACGAACAGCACGTCGCCCTTCTTGACTTCGGCGCCCGGCTTGAAATTGACGGCGGTGATGTAGCCCGAGACGCGTGAACGGATCTCGACCACGTCGATCGCTTCGAGGCGGCCCGAGAATTCCTGGGTCTCGAGGACGGGTTTTTGCAGCACCACGGCGGCGGACACCGGCGGCGCCGGGGGCGCGGCCGGCGCATCGTTGCTGTTGGCGTCGGCGCAGCCGGTCACACCGGCGCCGACCACGCCGGCGAGCGCCAGCGCAGCGACGATCACGCGCAGGTTGCCCTGCAACAGACCCTTTGTTTTGCCCAGTTCTGGTTGGTTATTCATGATTAACCCTTCTTATTAAACACGATTGAAAAGACAATAAAACCCCGTCCGGCGTCGTCGACTTGTCGAGTCGAGCGAAACGCTGGCGAAAAGAATCCCCTTCCGCGCCGCAGCGCGGAAAAAAGTTCAGTATCTGGATGGAGCGCGGCCGGTCAGTTCATGCCGGCAGCGCCGGGCTCAGGCCCGTGGACAGTCGCGCGCTGCTTGCAACCGCCGGCCCCGTGCCTGCTCGTTGTGATTCATGGCGACCCTCCTTTGTAGATTTACTCTTACTTACCCGCATAAACTGCGAAAGACGCAGTTACAGCGATTCCCCCACCAATGCACTTGGCACGGTGTCTTGCGATACGATTGTGTGCCCGGCTCGGCCAGGCGTCAGGTGGACTGGTGCTGAACCGTCAGGCGCCCCCGCGCCCCTCCAGCCGCGCGAGGAAGCTGGAGATTTCAAGCATTGCCTGCACCTTGCAGGCGCACTCGTTGCGCCCGTTCGGATCCTGCAGGTCTGGTGCGGCCATGCGGCGCACGGTGGTGCAGATGCCGGCATTGATCAGTTTTGCGCCGTATTGTTCGGCCTCGTCGCGCAATGGGTCGTCTTCGGCCGACAAGATCAGGGCCGGGGCCAGGTTCTTGAGGCGGCTCGAGTGCAGCGGCGCCGCATACGGATGCGAGCGGTCGGCCGCATGCGGCAGATAGCCGCGGTAGGCGGCCGCACATACGGTAGCCGCTTTTTCGCGATCGGCACAATAGGTCATTTGGCGCATCGAACCGGTAGAGAGGGCCGGGTCGAGCATCGGCATGACCAGGATCTGGCCAGCCAGGGCCGGGCCGCCGCGGTCGCGCGACATCAGCGCGCACACCGCCGCCAGGTTGGCGCCGGCTTCGATGCCGGACGTCACCAGGAGCTTGCCATTCCAGCCCAGCTTGGTCTTGTTCTTCTTGGCCCATTGCAGCACCGCATGGGCATCCTCCACCGCGGCCGGGAACGGGCTCACGGTCGCCAGCGTATAGGTGGAGGCCAGCACCAGCGGCAGGTGGTCGCATTCGGCCATGGTGCGCAGGAAATCGTCACACTCGTCCAGGTCGCCGCGATCGAAGCCGCCGCCGTGGAAGTGCACCACCAGCAAGTCGCGCTTGACCGCCGGGCCGGCGGCATACAACCGTGCGGCCAGCGGGCCGGTGGCGCCACCGACCTCGAGCTCGCGCACCTTCAGGGTGCGGTCGACGGCTTCCAGCACGGCGCTCATCGGGCGCCACCCTGTTTCTGGAGCTCGACGATGCGAGCGTCGACGCCGGCGCAATCGCCCACGCAGCTCATCTGCATTTCGAGGGACAGCGCGTGGAAACCACGTGCCTCGGCGCCGGCGGCGCGCGAGTAGGCATCGGTGCAGAGCAGTGCCGCCAGTGCCACGCCGCTCAGGGCGACTGCTACCGTGGTAAAGATTCCGTTCTGAATGTTCCGATGGCTCATGGCCTGCTCCGTCTTCCTGGTCAATACATTGTTGCGATGCACACATAATAGTCTTCATCTACAATCAGATAAAGATGGCAATACCGAATTGATTGTTCGGATTACTGAACAATCCGCGCATTTTTCTCTACCCCTTGATCCAGAGAACAGGATATGAACAAACTCCAGGCCATGGAAGTCTTCGTGCAGGTGGTCGACGCCGGCAGCTTCACGCGCGCTGCCGAGACCCTGCAATTGCCCAAGGCGACCGTGTCGACGCTGATCCAGTCGCTCGAATCATCGCTCGCTTCCAAGCTCTTGCACCGCACCACGCGCCATGTGTCGGTGACGTCGGACGGCGCTGCCTATTATGAGCGTTGCGTGCGCATCCTGTCGGACGTGCGCGATGCCGAGGAATCGCTGTCGCGCCACCGCTTCAGCCCCAGCGGGCGCCTGCGGGTCGATACGCCGACCGGGTTGACGTCCGAGATCCTCATTCCCGCCCTACCCGACTTCTTCGAGCGCTATCCGGACATCACGCTCGAGCTCGGCACGACCGACCGTCCGGTCGACCTGATCGAGGAAGGCGTCGATTGCGCGGTCCGAGGCGGGGAGTTGCTGGACACCAACCTGATCGCACGCCGTGTCGGAGTGATCAACTTCGTGACCGCCGCCTCGCCCGCCTATGTGGAACGCTATGGCATGCCCATGCACCCGCGCGACCTGGAGCGCCACCGCTGCGTCAATTATTTCTCGGCAAGGAATGGCAAGATCCTGAATTGGGATTACAACCACGATGGCGAGCGCATCGAGATGACCCTGCCCGGCGTGATCGCCCTGAACGATTCCAGCGCCTATGTCCAGGCGGGATTGTCCGGCCTGGGCGTGATCAATATGACGGACTACCTGCTCAACGAATACCTGGCCACCGGCAAGATGGTGCGCCTGCTGCCCGAATGGCGCTGCGATCCGCTGCCGGTGCACATCGTCTATCCGCACAACCGCCACCTGTCGGCCAAGGTGCGGGTGTTCGTCGAATGGATCTCGGAACTGTTCGCGAATCATCCGAACCTGCGCCTGCAGCCGGCCGACACCGCGGCGCCCGTGCCGGCCCTGCCTTCAAGCGCGCGGCAGGCGGGACAAGGCGGCTGAAGCCGGCGTAGAATCGTCGGCATAACAACCGGAGACGCCGTCATGGAATTTTCCTCTACGCCGCGCGATATCGACGTCTTGCTGGCCCGCTATGCCGAGAGCCACCGCAATCCCGTCAACGAACTGATCCACTTCGTCTGCATCCCCGCCATCGTGTTCAGCCTGCTGGGCATCCTGTGGGCAATTCACCCGATCGTGGCCCTGGCGGTCGTGGCCGCCGCGCTGGTCTATTACGCCAGGCTGTCCAGGCCGTTCGCGCTCGGGATGGCGGCGATGGCCGCCGTGATGCTGGGTCTGCTGAACATGCTGCCGGAGGGCACCGTGCTGGTGACCTCGATCGGGGTGTTCGTGCTGGCCTGGATCGGGCAATTCATCGGCCACCATATCGAGGGCAAGAAACCGTCGTTCTTCGACGACCTGCGCTTCTTGCTGATCGGGCCATTGTTCGTGCTGAGCTTCCTGTATCGGCGGATGCGGCTGGCCTATTGACCACCCGGACGACGATGTTGCGGTTTTGATACAGCACACCGCCCCGTCGTCTTAAAAGATGCCGGCAGGAACAAAGCGGGAGGACTATACTCCCGCGAATGTCTTCTCCCGTCCTCTTCATCGTCGCCTCGCTGATCTGGGGCTCGACCTTCTGGGCCATCACTTTACAGCTGGGACACGTCGCTCCCGCCGTGTCGGTGGCCTACCGTTTCTTCCTGGCCGCTGCTGCCCTGTTCGCCATCTGCCTGGTGCGCCGCGACAGCCTGCGGTTGCCCTGGCGCACCCATCGCTGGATGGCGCTGCAGGGCGGCCTGACCTTCGGCATCTCGTATATTTGCACCTATGAATCGGAGCAGCACATCGTGTCCGGTTTGGTAGCGGTGATGTTCGCGCTGATGGTGTTCTGGACGCCGATCTGGAGCCGCATCTTCTTCGGCACTGCCATCAGCCGCCGCACCTGGGCCTGCGGCGCCATCGCCACCGTCGGCGTGGCCCTGCTGTTCTGGCACTCGATCAGCGATGCCTGGCAAGAATTGAAAACAGGCGGCGACGGCCATTTCCTGGCCGGCGTGGTGCTGGCGCTGGCCGCCACCCTGGCCAGCTCGGCCGGCAGCATCGTGGTCAACAAGGTCAAGGAACAATGTTCCAACCTTCCACTGACGATGGCCTGGTCGATGCTGTGGGGCGCGTCGATGGTGGCGGTCTGGTCGCTGGCCAATGGCAATACCTTCACCCTGCCCGACAGCGCCACCTATTGGGCGGGCCTGGTCTACCTGTCGATCTTCGGCTCGGTGATCGCCTTCTTCGCCTATTTCACCCTGATCGGCCGCATCGGCGCCAACAAGGCCGTCTACATCGGCGTCGTCACGCCCGTGCTGTCGGTGCTGCTGTCGGTCCAGCTCGAAGACTATCGCCCGGGCCTCCTCGAATTCCTGGGCATGGTGCTGTGCCTGGCCAGCGTCGCCTGGGCCGTGCGCGCGCCTGCCGCCAGGAGCGTGCAATCCGCTAACCTGAACAATGCCATCGAATCGCCATGACTGTTAATTTCTCCATCCGCCCCGCCCAGCCGCAAGACGTCGCCCACATCCACGCCATGATCGTGGAGCTGGCCGTCTTTGAAAAACTCGAACACATGGTAGTGGCCACCGAAGCCCTGCTGCACGAAGGCCTGTTCGGCGCGCATCCATCGTGCGAAGCGATCGTCGGCGAAGAAAACGGTGAAGTCGTCACCTTCGCCCTGTTCTTCCACAATTTCTCGACCTTCCTCACCAAGAAGGGCCTGTACCTGGAAGACCTGTATGTGAAGCAGGCGCACCGCGGCAAGGGCTATGGCACGCAGATGCTCCAACGCCTGGCGCAACTGACGGTCGAACGCGGCTGCGGCCGTTTCGAATGGTCGGTGCTGGACTGGAACGAGCCGGCCATCCAGTTTTATAAAGCCATGGGGGCGGACGTCATGCCGGATTGGCGTATCTGCCGCGTTACCGGCGACAGCCTGATAGCACTTTCGCAGCGCAGCTAAGGAATTGAATAAACCGGCGCACAAAGAAAAACCCACGGGCCGTAGCACCGTGGGCAAACCCATTTTGGCAAATGGGGAGGGGAGATGGGAATCACATGAATGACTATAGTCGGCCATTCTTAATGATCCATTAAGGCTTACATTTGCTTACCGCTGTAACCGCCGCTGTAACTATCAGTCTTTATTGCGTCTTGAATCCATCATCAACCAGGCGCGAAACCCAGGCTTGAGGGTGATCAAGCACCTACCCACTGTGGCTGCCTGTGTTGCGGCAAGGGGACAGGTGTTGCCGAACTAGACAGCCAGATGAGGCGCGCGCAGCACGCCGCCATTCACGACGGCCTGGCAGGGATTGAAGCCGATCGCATACGCCAGGTCGGCGGGACGGGCGATCTTCCACAAGGCCAGGTCGGCGCGCTTGCCGACCGTCAGGGTGCCGATGTCGGCCTGCAGGCCCAGGGCCAGCGCGCCATAGGCGGTCGCGCCCAGCAGCGCTTCCTGCGGCGTCAGGCGCCACAAGGTGCAGGCCATATTCATCGCCAGCAGCAGCGAGGTCATCGGCGAGGTGCCGGGATTGCAGTCGGTGGCAACCGCCATCGGCACGCCGGCTTCGCGCAGCGCCTCGATCGGTGGCATCACGGTCTCACGCAGAAAGTAATAAGCCCCTGGCAGCAGCACCGCCACGGTGCCGGCGCGCGCCATCGCCGCGATGCCTTGCGGGCTCAGGTGTTCCAGGTGGTCGGCCGACAGGCCTTCGTAACGCGCCACCAGCTCCGCCCCGCCCTGGTCCGACAACTGCTCGGCGTGCAGCTTGAGCGGCAGGTCGAGCTTGCGCGCGGCGTCGAATACGCGCTCGGTCTGGGCGCTGGTAAAACCGATCCGTTCGCAAAAGGCGTCGACCGCGTCGACCAGGCCTTGCTCCGCCAGCGCCGGCAGCATGCGTTCGCACACTTCAGTCACGTAATCGTCCTGGCGGCCGGCGAATTCCGGCGGCAGCGCGTGCGCGCCGAGGAAGGTGGTCGCCACCCGCACCGGCAGCAGCTCGCCGATGCGGCGCGCGGCGCGCAGCATGCGTTCTTCGGCGCCCTGTTCGAGGCCGTAGCCGGACTTGATCTCGAGCGTGGTCACGCCCTCGGCCAGCAGGGCGCGCACGCGCGGCAGGCTGGCCGCGACCAGGTCGTCGACACTGGCCTCGCGCGTGGCGCGCACGGTCGACATGATGCCGCCGCCCTGGCGCGCGATGTCTTCATAGGTGGCGCCGTTCAGGCGCGCTTCCCATTCATTGCTGCGGTTGCCGGCGTGGACCACGTGGGTATGGCAGTCGACCATGCCCGGCGTCATCCAGGCGCCCCCGCAATCGTGTACCCGGCTTGCCTGCGGGGCGTCGGCGCGCTTGCCGACCCAGGCGATGCGGCCATCCTTCACCGCCAGCGCGGCATCTCTTATCTCGCCGTAGCCGTCTTCCATCGTCGCCAGGTGGACGTTGGTGAACACGCAGTCAGGCTGACCTTCAGTCATACATCGCCTCGTCGTCGTCCTCCGAATAGTAATGGACGTCGACGATGAAGATCGTGGCCTGCCCCGCCTCCAGCGACCACACCGTGCCCTGGTCGAGGATCACGGCGTCGTAGCGCACCAGGCCGATGCGCTCGTCGTCGCTGGCCAGCTGCAGGCTGTCGCCCTCGGCCAGGAACAGCACCGTCACCTCGGCGCGCGCCACGAAGGTGGAGTCGCCGCTCAGGCGCCGCCGCCCGAACTGGTGCCAGCAACGCTCGCTGCGCGACA
Source organism: Massilia sp. Soil_C_3 (assembly GCF_057657035.1). NCBI lineage: Bacteria > Pseudomonadati > Pseudomonadota > Betaproteobacteria > Burkholderiales > Oxalobacteraceae > Massilia > Massilia sp. Soil_C_3. Next base: position 295,070 of record NZ_JBDGJG010000006.1, on the reverse strand, counting down.
TCACGTTGAAATCGAGGGTCGGCCCGCGATTGAGCCGGGCCTGCACTTCCGAGGCGCCGTCGAACGCGATCACGGGCTCGGCGTCGCTGATCAGGGTCGGCTCGCCGTCGATCTGCAAGGTCAGGCCATGGCCGTCGACCAGCGCCAGGGTGCGGTCCACGCCGGGGAACTGCGAGAACGCGCCGTCCTCGGAAATGGTCGCCAGGCTGACGCGCCAGTCGAAATCGTCGAAGCCGGCGTCAGTCGGGCCGATCGCGATCTCGATCGTGCTGCCGCCGCCGTTCTTCCACGGCACCGGGGACAAGCCTGCAAATGGAATCAAGACAGTCATTTCGCCACCTCCTGGGACACTGCGCGCAACTGATTCAGCGCTTGCCGGTAACGCCCGGCGATCGCCTCCTGCGCCATGTGGCGCCCGTTCTCGACCACCCAGCGGCCGCCGCACAGCACGTCGCGCACCAGGTTATCGTTGCCACAGAATACAACACGTCCGAGCACTTCGGCCTCAATGATCCCATCGAGGTTAGGATGATTGTCGTCCAACACCAGCAGGTCGGCGCGGCTCCCGGCCTCGAGCCGCCCGACGCGCCGCCCCGCCGCGGCCGCGCCGCCTTCCAAAGCAGCCTGCCACAGGAAGCCGCCCACGTCGCGCTGGGCGGGCGTGTGCGCCACATTGCGCTTCTGGTGCAGCAAGCGTTGGCCGTACTCGAGCCAGCGCAACTCTTCCACCGGGCTTTGCGACACGTGGCTGTCGCTGCCGATGCCGAAACGTCCGCCCGCTTCGATGAAGGGCGCCAACGGGAACAGGCCATCGCCCAGGTTGGCCTCGGTGGTCGGGCACAGGCCGGCGACCGCGCCGCTTTTCGCCAGCGCCGCGATTTCCGTCTCGTTCAAATGGGTCGCATGCACCAGGCACCAGCGCGCATCGAGCGCGACGTGGTCCATCAGGTACTCGACCGGGCGCCGTCCCGCATGCGCCAGGCACTGTTCCACCTCGCCCTGCTGCTCGGCGATGTGGATGTGCAGCGGACGTCCCGGCAGGCCGGCCGCCAGTTCGCGGATCTGGCCGATGGTGGCCGCGCGCAGCGAATGCGGCGCGGCGCCGACCTCCAGCTGTCCGCTGCGCAGCGGCGCCAACGCCTCGACGATGCCGAGCACCTCGTCGACGTCCGTGCGAAAGCGCGCCTGCGCCGGCGCCAGCGGTTTCTCACCGAAACCGGCGTGGCTGTACAGCACCGGCAGCAGGGTCAGTCCCATGCCGGTCGCCTGCCCCGCCGCGGCCACACGCTCGGCCGTCTCGGCCGGCCGCGCATAGGCGGCGCCATCGACGTCGCGCTGCAGGTAATGGAACTCGCATAGCGAGGTGTAGCCGTGGCGCAGGCACTCGACGAACAGCTGGGCCGCGATGGCCTCGATCTGGTCCGGCGTAATGCGGGACGCGAAGCGGTACATCAGGTCGCGCCAGGTCCAGAAGCTGTCCGGCCCGTCGCCGGCGACTTCGGTCAGGCCGCCCAGCGCGCGCTGGAAGGCGTGCGAATGCAGGTTGACCATGCCGGGCAGGACGTATTGCGCCTGCCGTGTGCCGGGGGACGCCGTGGCGCCAGGCGACACCCGGGTCAGGTCGCCGTGCGCATCCCATTCGAGGAGCACGTCGCGCCGCCAGCCCTGCGGCAGCAGCGCATGGCGCGCGAACAGGGCGGTCGTCATGAACGCACCCAGTTCACCGCGGCATTGACCATATCGCGCAGCAGCGGTTGCAGTTGGCCCGCGACGTCAGGACGGTAGTCGAACGGCGGCGCCTCGTTCATGTACAGGCACTGGCATTTCTCGAGCTGGATCGCGTGCACGCCGCTGGCCGGCTGGCCGTAGTGGCGCGTGATGTGGCCGCCCTTGAAGCGGCCGTTCAGGGCGACCGTGTAACGCTCCTGGGCGCGCGCCACGCCGAGGATGGCCTCCTCGAGTCCCGGGTCGCAGGATTTGCCTTCCGCGGTGCCGAAGTTCAGGTCCGGCAGCTTGCCCTCGAAAAAGCGCGGCACGATGGATGCAATGGAATGCGCTTCCCACAGCACTACGCGGCCGTGCTCGGCCTTCAGGCGATCGAGTTCGGCGCGTAGCTGCTCGTGATACGGCCGCCAATAGCGTTCCAGGCGGCGCTGCACCTCCGCCGCATCGGGCTCCATGCCCTCTTTGTAGAGACGCTCGCGGCCGAAGGTGTCGAGCGGGCACAGGCCGGTCGTGTCCAGGCCCGGATACAGATTGGTGTTCTCCGGTGGGCGGTTCAGGTCGATCAGGTAGCGCGACCAGCGCGCCGAGATGGTCGAGACGCCCATCTCTTCGAGGAAGCCGTACAGTTCCGGCAAGTGCCAGTCGGTGTCGGCGCGCGCCGCGGCGCAGGGCGCCAGCGATTGCACTACCTCGTCGGGAATGTCGGTGCCCGCATGCGGCATCGATACCAGCATGGGAAGCCTGCCTGCCTTGAACCGGAACTCCATCACGACTCCTCTCCGTTACAGGTTTATGGGTGCAGCACGGTGAACAACTCCTTGCACGACGCCGACAGCGCGCCGTCGACCACCAGCTTGCGCGCGGCCTCGATATCGGGCGCGAAGAAGCGGTCGGCATCGTAGGGGGCGACGTGCTGGCGCAGCTGGGCATGCACCGACTCCAGCGTCCCGGAGCTCTTCAAAGGGCGGTGGAATTCGATCCCCTGGCTTGCCGCCAGCAGCTCGATCCCGACGATGACCGCCGTATTGTGCGCCATCTGGTCGAGACGGCGCGCAGCGAAGGTCGCCATGCTCACGTGGTCTTCCTGGTTGGCCGACGTCGGCAGGCTGTCGACGCTGGCAGGATGGGCCAGCGACTTGTTCTCCGAGGCCAGCGCGGCGGCGGTCACGTGGGCGATCATGAAGCCTGAATTGAGGCCTGGCTCGCGCACCAGGAAGGCCGGCAGGCCGGACAGGTTAGCGTCGATCAGCAGCGCGATGCGGCGCTCGGCCAGCGCGCCGATCTCGGCGATCGCCAGCGCCAGCGTGTCGGCGGCGAAGGCCACCGGCTCGGCGTGGAAGTTGCCGCCAGAGATGATTTCTCCGCCCTCGAACAGCAGGGGATTGTCGGTCACCGCATTCGCCTCGATCAGCAGGGTGCGGCCGGCATTGGCGATCAGGTCCATCACGGCGCCCATCACCTGCGGCTGGCAGCGCAGGCTGTACGGGTCCTGCACCCGCTCGTCGCCCACCAGGTGCGAGGCGCGGATGGCGCTGCCGGCCACCAGTTCTCGGTAGATCTTCGCCGCCGCGATCTGGCCCGGCTGGCCGCGCACCGCGTGGATGCGCGGATCGAACGGCGCATCGCTGCCGCGCGCGGCGTCGACCGACAGCGAGCCGGTGACCATCGCCGCTTCCAGCAGGCGTTCGGCCATGAACAGGCCGTGCAGCGCCAGCGCGGTCGACACTTGCGTGCCGTTGATCAGGGCCAGGCCCTCTTTCGCCGCCAGCGTCACCGTTTCGATGCCTGCCGCGCGCAGCGCATCGCCCGCCTCCACCAGCACGCCATTGTGGCGCACCTGGCCCACGCCCAGCATCGCCAAGGTCATATGCGCCAGCGGCGCCAGGTCGCCCGAGGCGCCGACCGATCCCTGGCAGGGAATGGCCGGCATGATGTTGGCGTTGTACAGGGCGATCAGGGTCTCGACGATCACCGGGCGCACGCCCGAATAGCCGCGCGCCAGGCTGCCGATCTTGGTCAAGAGGATCAGGCGCACGATGGTGTCCGACAGCAGTTCGCCGGTGCCGACCGCATGCGACAGGATCAGGTTGCGCTGCAAGGTGGCCAGCTGGTCGTGCGGGATGTGGGCCTTGGCCAGGATGCCGAAGCCGGTGTTGATGCCATAGGCCGGGTCGCCCTTGGCGACGATGGCCTCGACCGTGGCGGCCGATGCCGCGATGGCGTCCCAGGCGTCGGCCGCGAGGCTCAAAGTCTGGCGCCCGGCCCACACGGCGCGCAGGTCGCTCAGCGCCATCTGGCCTGGTTGCAGGGTGAAGTTGTTGGTGTCGTTCATCAGCTTGTGCTCGCGTTACTTGATCATTGGGAGGTTCAGGCCATTGCGCTTGGCGCAGTCGATGGCGCTGTCATAGCCGGCGTCGGCGTGCCGCATCACGCCCGAGGCGCTGTCGTTCACCAGCACCCGCGCCAGGCGCTTGGCGGCGGCGTCGGTGCCGTCGGCCACGATCACCACGCCGGAATGCTGCGAGTAACCCATGCCCACGCCGCCGCCATGGTGCAGCGAGACCCAGGTGGCGCCGCCGGCCGTGTTCAGCAAGGCGTTCAGCAGCGGCCAGTCGGACACCGCATCGGTGCCGTCGCGCATGGCCTCGGTCTCGCGGTTCGGGCTGGCCACCGAACCGGTGTCCAGGTGGTCGCGGCCGATCACGATCGGCGCCTTCAGCTCGCCCGTGCGCACCATCTCGTTGAAAGCCAGGCCGGCCAGGTGGCGCTCGCCCAGGCCCAGCCAGCAGATGCGCGCCGGCAGGCCCTGGAAGGCGATCCGTTCGTTTGCCATGTCGAGCCAGCGGTGCACTCGGGCGTCGTGCGGGAACAGCTGCTTGATCTTGGCGTCGGTCTTGTAAATGTCTTCCGGGTCGCCCGACAGCGCCACCCAGCGGAACGGGCCGCGGCCTTCGCAGAACTGCGGCCGGATATACGCCGGCACGAAGCCGGGGAAGTCGAAGGCATCCTGCACGCCTTCGTCCTTGGCCACCTGGCGGATATTGTTGCCGTAGTCGACGGCATGGGCGCCGAGCGCCTTGAAGTCGAGGATGGCGCGCACGTGGATCGCGCACGATGCCGCCGCTTCCGCCTTCAGGCGTGGGTGTTGCGCAGGGTCTTGCTGCGCCGCCTTCCACTGATCGACGCTCCAGCCGATCGGCAGGTAGCCGTTGATCAGGTCATGGGCCGAGGTCTGGTCGGTGACCAGGTCCGGCACCAGGCCGCCCTCTTTCGCGCGGCGCACCAGTTCCGGCAGCACTTCGGCGGCATTGCCGAGGAGGCCGATCGAGATGGCGTCGCGCGCGTCCTTGTGCTGGCGGATCATGGCCAGCGCTTCGTCGATGTCGTGCGCCTGCTTGTCCAGGTAGCGGGTGCGCAGGCGGAAGTCGATGCTGCTCTGCTGGCATTCGACGGTGAGCGAGACGGCGCCGGCGAAGGTCGCGGCCAGCGGCTGGGCGCCGCCCATGCCGCCCAGGCCCGCCGTCAACACCCAGCGTCCCGCCATATCGCCGCCAAAGTGCTGGCGGCCCGCCTCGGCGAAGGTTTCATACGTGCCCTGCACGATGCCCTGGGTGCCGATATAGATCCAGCTGCCGGCCGTCATCTGGCCGTACATGAACAGGCCCTTGCGATCGAGTTCGTTGAAGTGTTCCCAGTCGGCCCATTTCGGCACCAGGTTCGAGTTCGCCAGCAGCACGCGCGGCGCATCCGGGTGGGTCTGGAACACGCCGACCGGCTTGCCGGACTGGATCAGGAGGGTCTGGTCATCCTCGAGTGTGCGCAGCGAGGCCAGGATCTGGTCATAGCACTCCCAGTTGCGGGCGGCGCGGCCGATGCCGCCATAGACCACCAGGCGTTGCGGGTTTTCCGCGACCTCGGCGTCGAGGTTGTTCTGGATCATGCGGTAGGCGGCTTCGGTCAGCCAGCTCTTGCAGCTGAGCTGACTGCCGCGCGGGGCTTGGATGACGCGGGTAGGGTCGAAACGCGGGTCGTCGAGAGGACGGGTATCTTGGGACATGGCGGCTCCTTCGGTCGGTGACACGGCGCACGCCAGCGGCGCGCGCCGTAAAGCTGCTCTGAAGTCTAGGTTGTCTATACAACCTCGTCAAATCATTTCTTGAATACCTGGCGCCCTGCCACCCAGGTTTCCAGCACGCCGGTCTTGTGGATGTCGTAGGTCGGCATGCGGAACAGGTCCTGGTCGATCACGATGAAGTCGGCCTGCTTGCCCGGCTCCAGCGAACCCAGGTCTTTTTCCTGGTGCCCGGCGTAAGCGGCGTCCAGGGTGAAGCAGCGGAAGGCTTCCTTGAGCGACATCGCCTGGTTCGGATACCAGCCGGCCACAGGCTGCCCCTGCGCGTCCTGGCGCGTGACGGCGGCGTGGATGCCAAAGAACGGGTTCGGCGACTCGACCGGGAAGTCCGAACCGCAGGCGATGCGCGAGCCCTGGTGCAGGAAGCTGCGCCAGGCGTAGGCGCCCTTGATGCGGTCCGGCCCGATGCGGGTCTCGGCCATATTCTTGTCCGAGGTCGCGTGGGTCGGCTGCATCGACGGGATGATGTCCAGCGTCTTGAAGCGCGGGATGTCGGCCGGGGTCACGACCTGGGCGTGCTCGATACGGTGGCGCTGGGCTGCGCTGCCCGTCGCCTTCAGTTCCTTCTGGTAGATGTCGAGGATCTGCTTGTTGCCGGCGTCGCCGATCGCGTGCACGTTGACCTGGTAGCCGCGGCGCATGGCCTTGGCCATCATGGCGTCCATCTGCGCGGTCTTGTAGAACAGCAGGCCGTGCGAATGCGATTCGTCGCTGTAGGGCTTGATCAGGGCCGCGCCGCGGCTGCCCAGCGCGCCGTCCGAATACAGTTTGACGGAACGCAGCGCATACATGCCGTTGCCGTAGTCCTTCAGCGGGCCCTTGGCGGCCAGCTGGTCGAAGTCCTTGTCGGTGCCGGCGATCATGCCGTACACGCGGGTGGTCAGCTTGCCCCCATCGGCATAGGCGCGGTACAGGCGGTCCTGGGCCACGTCGACGCCGGCGTCGTGCACGCTGGTCAGTCCCACGCGCGCCAGTTCGGCCAGCGCGCGGTCGAGCATCAGGCGTCCCTCGGCCTCGGTCTGCTGCGGCAGCACGCGGGTCAACAATTCTTGCGCGGTGTCGACCAGCACGCCGGTTGCGTCGCCATTGGCGTCGCGCACGATCTTGCCGCCGACCGGGTCTGGCGTCGATTTCGTGATGCCGGCCAGCGCCAGCCCGCGGCTATTGGTCCAGCCGGCGTGGCCGTCGACGCGCTCCAGCCATACCGGGCGATCCTTGATAACGCCGTCGAGTTCCTGCGCGGTCGGGAAGCGGCCCAGCTTCCAGTTTTCCTGGTTCCAGCCGCGGCCGCGGATCCATTCGTGGCCAGCGTTCGCCCGCGCGTAGTCGCCGATCGACTTCAGGGCGCCGTCCAGCGAGGTGCTGTGGAACAGGTCGAGCTGGGTCAGTTGCTGGCCCAGGCCGAACACGTGGCCGTGGGCGTCGATCAGGCCCGGCAGCAGGGTGCGGCCTCCCATGTCGACGCGCTTCGCGTTCGGCGCTTTCGCGGCGACGTCGGCGCCGCTGCCGACGGCGATGATGCGGCCCTTGTCGTCGAAGGCGATCGACGTAAACTGGACCAGCTCACCTTTTACGTTCAGCGTATAGCCGTTGGCGTTGTCGATCAGGGTGACGGCATGTGCCGACAGGCTGCCGAGGGCAGCCAGGACGAGTAAGGAACACTGCAGGGATATCTGGCGCGCGCGCATGCTTTTTCTTCTCTCCGATAAGTATGTTTCCGCGCTTCGTGGGCACGGTGTGGAGAGTGTACTGCATGAGGGCGGCGGCCCTTCAGGTGGCGTCGTGGAAGATGATCCCCAGCGTATGGCGCAGGCCCTGCCGCACGCGGCTGACGCCATGCCGCATCGCCACCCGGTAGACGCCGCGCGTGCCCTGCACCGGCCGCTGGTTGACCGCGAACACGACCGCATCGCCCTGCGTCAGATTCACCACTTCGGCGCGCGACTGCATGCGCGGCCGCTGCTCGGTCAACACGAACTCGCCGCCATCGAAGTCTTCGCCAGGCCGCGACAGCAGCACCGCCACCTGCAGCGGAAACACCTGTTCGCCATACAGGTCCTGATGCAGGCAGTTGTAGTCGCCGGCGCGGTAGCGCAGCAGCAGCGGCGTTGGACGCAGCTGGCCGGCCGCGTGGCAGGTCGCCAGGAAATCGGCGTGGTCGCTTGGGAAGCGCACGTCCAGCCCGAGCGCCGCCTGCCAGCGGTTGGCGATGCGCGCCAGCGGCGGATACAGGCTGGCGCGCAGCGCGGCCAGCGGCTCCGGCAGCGGATACCCGAAATACTGGTATTCGCCGCGGCCGAAGCCGTGGCGCTCCATCACGACGCGGCTGCGAAAGCGCTGCGGCTCGTCGTAGGCGCTAATAAAGCGCGCGCAGTGGCGCGCATCGAGCAGGCCCGGAATCACGGCGCAGCCGGCGTCGTCGAGCCGGACGCCGACGTCATCCCAATCGATGACGGTCACTGCTGTGCCTCGCGCTCGAGCAGTGCGCGCTTGCGCTCGATCCCCCAGCGGTAGCCGGACAGCGCGCCGCCGGTACGCACCACGCGATGGCAGGGAATCGCCACCGCCACCGGATTGGCGGCGCAGGCGCCGGCCACGGCGCGCGCGCCCTCTGGCAGGCCGACCCGTTCGGCCAGTTCGGCATAGGTCACCGTCTGGCCCGAGGGAATCGCGCGCAGCGCCTGCCACACGCGCTGCTGGAAGGCGGTGCCGCGCACATCGAGCGGCAGCTCCAGACCGATGCGCGGTTGCTCGACCAGGCCGATCACCAGCGCCACGGTGCGCTCGAAGCCTTCTTCGGCGCCGCGCAGCTCGGCCCTGGGAAAGCGCGCCTGCAGGTCTTCCACCAGCGGTTCCGGTTGGTCGCCGATCAGGATCGCGCAGATGCCGCGCCCGGTGGCCGCGACCAGGATCGCGCCCAGCGAGCATTCGGCTACGGCAAAGCGGATCGTCTCGCCCTGCCCGCCGGCGCGGTAGTTCGACGGCTGCATGCCCAGCACCTCGTTCGACGCCGCATAGAAGCGTCCGCTGGAGCCATAGCCGGCGCCGTACAGGGCGTCGGTGACCGAGGCGCCCCCCTCCAGTTCCTGGCGCACCCGGGCGCCGCGCCTCGCTGCCGCATAGGCCTTGGGCGTGATCCCGGTCTGGGCCTTGAACACGCGGTGGAAGTGGAAGTGGCTCATGCCGGCGGCCTTGGCCAGGGTATCCAGATCGGGCTCCTCCTCCGATTCCTCGATCAGGCGGCAGGCGCGCGCCACCGCCTCGCGCTGGCGCTCGGCCAGCGGCGGCAGGTGCGGCGCGCAGCGCAGGCAGGGCCGGAAGCCCGCCGCCTCGGCCGCCTGGCTGCTGGCATGGAAGGCGACGTTGGCGCGGCGGGCAGCACGCGACGGGCACGAGGGCCGGCAATAAACCCCGGTGGTGCGCACCGAATAATAGAAACTGCCGTCGGCGCCGGCATCGCGCCGCTGCACGGCGTCCCAGCGCGCATCGTCGCCGATAGTGTCGATGTCGTCCCTATCCGTTGTCGTCATGATGGTGTCCTCCTTCAGCAATAGCGCCATCCTGACGCCGCCGCCGCCAGGCCGCACTCCGGGTCTTGCTTTCGAATCGCGATGCTAGAATCGGGCTTGGGTCCCAGAGGCCAGGCATTCGGAGATTGAGTTTGGAAGCACAGCCCGCGCAAGACAGCATGCAGGAAAAGTCGCCCATTTTCCAGCAGATCAAGGATTACCTGGTTGGCGAAATCGCCTCTGGACGTTGGAAGGAAGGCGAGCTGGTGCCCTCGGAGCAGGCGCTGGTGCGCCAGTTCGGTGTCTCGCGCATGACCGTCAACCGCGCCGTGCGTGAACTCACGGCCGAGCAGGTGCTGGTGCGGCGCCAGGGCTCGGGCACCTACGTCGCCCCCCAGAAGTATCAGGGCACGCTGGTCGAGATCCGTAATATCGCCGACGAGATCCGCGCGCGCGGCAAGCTGCACACCAGCCGCGTGCTGGCGCTGGAGGCAAGAAGCGCCGACGACACGCTGGCCGCCGAGTTCGACCTGGAGCCGGACGCCACCCTGTTCCACTCGCTGATCGTCCACTTCGAGAACGAGGCGCCGGTCCAGCTCGAAGACCGCTGGGTGAACCCGGTCTGCGCCCCGGCCTACCTGGAGCAGGATTTTTCCCGCATCACGCCCAACGAGCACCTGATGGCCACCGCACCGCTGCAGGGGGCCACCTATACGATAGAGGCCCAGCCGGCGCCAGAGGAAGAGGCGCGCCTGCTGGCGGTCAAGGCCGGCGCCCCGTGCCTGGTGCTGCACCGGCGCACCACCTCGGCCGGCCGGGTGGCGTCGGTGGCCACCATGTGGCATCCGGGGCATCTGGCGCGCTTCACGGGCAGCGTTTGATAAATAAATACCGTTAAATGTGGTTGCGGACAACCCGGCTTGCCAGTTTTTCGCGATAATGGCCGTCGATCTACCCATTCCAGATAATGACGAACATGCCTCCCGACGACGCCGACTCGCCTTCCGCGCTACTGCGCGTGCTGGTGCTCGACGACGACCATCTGCTATTGGAGGTGATGCGCGAGATGCTGGCGGCTTGCGGGCCGTGCGAGATCGTCCTCGAACTCGATGCACGCCAGGCCCTGGCCCGGCTCGACGAAGCCATGCCCGACGTCCTGATCTGCGACCTGGTGCTGCCCGAGATGGACGGCATCGAATTCCTGCAGGTCGCGGCCAGCCTGGGCTATGCCGGCAAGGTGATCCTGCTGTCGGCCCTCGAAGACGAGGTGCGCGAGGCGGCCGCCGAACTGGCGCGCGCCCTCGGCCTGCGGGTGGTTGGCTCGTTCCGCAAGCCGCTCACGCCCGAGCAATTGCGCCATGCGCTGGCATGTTGAGATTTTGTACAAAGCCCCGAACACTTTTTAAAAAAATGGGGTATTATTCGCCTCATTCCCCGCCTGACACCCTCTAGCCGTTCTTCCAATATTGAAATTCGCACACAGTGCCTCCACCATTGTGTAGCAGCAATATTTGGCAAGGCAGTACACACGGTAGCCGGTCGAGACATTCCGCATGACGAGTCTCAAGGCGTTAATAACGATTCTTACCTCACATTGAGGAAACCATGAGCGAAAACATCAAACACATCAGCGATGCATCCTTCGAAGCCGACGTGCTCAAGTCCGAGCAGCCGGTGCTGGTCGATTTCTGGGCCGAGTGGTGCGGTCCTTGCAAGATGATTGCCCCAATCCTGGAAGAAGTAGCCAAGGAATACGCAGGCAAGATCACGATCGCCAAGATGGACGTCGACGCGAACCAGGCCGTGCCGGCCCAGTTCGGCATCCGTGGCATCCCGACCCTGATCCTGTTCAAGAATGGCCAGGTCGCAGCCCAGAAAGTCGGCGCAGTCGCCAAGGGTCCGCTGACCGCTTTCATCGACAGCAACATCTGATACAAGTAATATAGCGGCGACGGCGCGCCCGCGCAGTCGCCACGCAGTCACAATACTGGCCGGGAGTCACCCTCCCGCCTCGATTAACCCACGCAGTCCCCTCCCCTACCTAATTCACCCGTCACGGGTCACCCACACACATGCATTTATCTGAACTGAAGGCGATGCACGTTTCCGCGCTGCTGGAAATGGCAATCGGCCTCGACATCGACAACGCAGCCCGCCTGCGCAAACAGGAACTGATGTTCGCGATCCTGAAGAAGCGCGCCAAGCAGGGCGAGCAGATCTTCGGCGACGGCGCCCTCGAGGTGCTGCCGGACGGTTTCGGTTTCCTGCGCTCGCCGGACGCGAGCTATATGGCTTCGACCGACGACATCTATATCTCGCCGTCGCAGATCCGTCGTTTCAACTTGCATACGGGTGACTCGATCGAAGGTGAAGTGCGTACGCCGAAGGACGGCGAGCGTTACTTTGCACTGGTCAAGGTCGACAAGGTCAATGGCGAATCGCCGGAAGCGTCGAAGCACCGCATCCTGTTCGAGAACCTGACCCCGCTGCACCCGAACGAGCCGCTGCGCCTGGAGCGCGACATGAACGGCGCCGAGAACATCACCGGCCGCATCGTCGACCTGATCTCGCCGATCGGCAAGGGCCAGCGCGGCCTGCTGGTGGCGTCACCGAAGTCCGGCAAATCGGTCATGCTGCAGCACATCGCACATGCGATCACCGCGAACCACCCCGACGTGACCCTGATCGTGCTGCTGATCGACGAACGTCCGGAAGAAGTGACCGAGATGCAGCGTTCGGTGCGCGGCGAAGTCGTCGCCTCGACCTTCGACGAGCCGGCCACCCGCCACGTGCAGGTCGCCGAGATGGTGCTAGAGAAAGCCAAGCGCCTGGTCGAAATGAAGAAGGACGTGGTCATCCTGCTGGACTCGATCACCCGCCTGGCACGCGCCTACAACACCGTGATCCCGGCCTCGGGCAAGGTGCTGACCGGTGGTGTCGACGCCAACGCGCTGCAGCGTCCGAAGCGCTTCTTCGGCGCCGCCCGTAACGTCGAGGAAGGCGGCTCGCTGACCATCGTCGCGACCGCGCTGATCGAGACCGGCTCGCGCATGGACGACGTGATCTACGAAGAATTCAAGGGCACCGGCAATATGGAGGTGCACCTGGAGCGCCGCCTGGCCGAGAAGCGTGTTTATCCGGCGATCAACCTGAACAAATCGGGCACCCGCCGCGAAGAACTGCTGATCAAGCCCGACCAGCTGCAGAAAATCTGGATCCTGCGCAAGCTGCTGTACTCGATGGACGAGATCGAGGCGATGGAGTTCATCCTCGACAAGATGCGCGCGACCAAGAACAATGTCGAGTTCTTCGACATGATGCGCCGCGGCGGCTGATCCGCCCCGGTGCACCGCGTGCAGAGGCAGCCTTCGGGCTGCCTTTTTTGTTTGCACTGCCGATAAATACTTTCCACCAATGTCCTTAAGACCGTCGTTCCCGCGCAGGCGGGAACCCAAGGCTTTTGCGCCGCCGTCTGCTATAAACACCACCACTGCGCATGCGCACTTGGGTTCCCGCCTGCGCGGGAGCGACGTATATAGGATAACAATGGAATGCGAATGTTTGCCTGCCACGCAAAACCAATTTATAATCTCCGGTTCAGTCCAACCCCTGGCAAGTGATCGGCAATCGGGTCAAGAAGCAAGACGACCGCCGAAGTGCTGTTTGGCTACCAACTCAATAGAAAGCAATACCATGAAGACCGATATCCATCCAGATTACCGCGAAGTCGTCTTCCACGACCTGTCGTGCGACTTCAAATTCATCACCCGTTCGACCATCAACACCCGCGAAACGATCAACCACGAAGGTAAAGACTACCCACTGGTCAAGATCGAGGTGTCGGCTGAGTCGCACCCGTTCTTCACCGGCAAGCACAAGATCGTCGACACCGCTGGTCGCGTCGAAAAATTCCGCCAGAAGTTCGGCGCAGTCGGCTCGAAGACCTCGGTCGCCAACGGCTAATTGCCGCAGTAGAATCTTCGAAGCCTCCGGGCTTCGCCAAAGAAGCCGCCTCAGCGGCTTCTTTTTTTTCGCAGCTATACTACGCAGTTATTCCATCCATCCGATTTGCCGATGAAACCAGTCCGTCTTCCCGCCGCCGCCACCCTGGCGCTGCCCCGCTGGGCCCTGCTTGCGCTGGGCATGCTGTACATCCTGCCCGGCATCATCGGCCGCGATTTGTGGAAGGAAGACGCCGGCAGCTTCGGCATCATGTGGACCATGGCGCATGGCGGCCTGGATGACTGGCTGTACCCGAACATCGCCGGCCTGGCCAGCGTCGACGAGGGTCCGCTGGCCTTCTGGCTGGGCGCCATCTGCATCAAGCTGTTCGGCTGGATCCTGGGCGACGTGCTGGCCGCGCGCGTCTCGACCATCGCCATCTTCGTGCTGGGCACGATGTCGCTGTGGTACACCGCCTTTCATCTTGGACGGCGCGCCGAGGCGCAGCCGCTGCGCCTGGCCTTCGGCGGCCAGCCCGAGCCCGACGATTACGGCCGCACGCTGGGCGACACCGCCGTCCTGATCTATCTCGGCAGCCTGGGCCTGCTGCTGCAAAGCCACTTGACCCTGGCCGCCACCCTGCAGGGCGCGCTGCTGGCCTATTTCCTGTACCGCGCCGTGCGCTACGTCGAGCACACCAGCACCCGCAACGCGGTGCTGGTCGGCCTCGCCCTGGGCGCCCTGACGCTGACCCAGGGCTTCCTGCCGCCGCTGGTGCTGATCGTGGCCCTGTTCGCCTGCACCCGCTATCTCGACATGCCCGCGGGCCAGGCGCTGCGCCACCTGCTTGTGGCGGCCGGCGTCGGCGTCGGCCTGACCATGGTGTGGATCCTGCCCGCCGTCGTCGTGCAGCCGTATGGCCTGCCGCCGGTGGCCGACTGGCTGGCCTGGAACGCAGAGCAGTTCGGCCTGCCCGGCTGGGTTGCGGTCAAGACCTTCTTCCGCACAGGTGTCTGGTTCTTCTGGCCGGCCTGGCCATTCGCGCTCTGGGCGGTCTGGGCCTGGCGCCGCCAGCAGCAGATGCTGCACATCGTGCTGCCGGTGTTCTTCTTCCTGGCCCTGGTGCTGCAGCTGCTGTGCGACCCGGTGCCCGAGAACAGCGACTTCCTCAAGATGCTGCCGCCGCTGGCCCTGATGGCCGCCTTCGGCCTGCCGACCATGAAGCGCGGCGCGATCAACGCCATCGACTGGTTCTCGGTGATGGTGCTGACCATGCTGGGCGCCACCATCTGGCTGTTCTGGATCGCCAAGCTGACCGGCTGGCCGGCCCAGCTGGCCAAGAACGCGCTCAAGCTGGTGCCTGGCTTCACGCCGGAAATCGGCATCGTCACCTTCACCGTGGCGGCTGCCGCCAGCGTGGGCTGGGTCGTGCTCGTGCACTGGCGCCTGTCGCGCCAGCCGTCGGTGCTGTGGCGCGCGGTGGTGCTGTCGTCCGGCGGCCTGATCCTGCTGTGGGTGCTCCTGATGACCCTGTTCCTGCCTGACCTGAACTACGGCAAGAGCTACGCCGGCGTGGCCCAGCAGATCGCGGCGCGCCTGCCGGCCGATACCGACTGCATCGAGACCAATGTCGGCCCGGCCCAGCGCGCTTCGCTGGCCTATTACGGACGCCTGCCCTTCGTGACCCTGGCCGGCGACAAGTGCGACTATGTGCTGCTGCAGGACAGCCTGCGCAACCGCAACGACCGCGCGCTGCTGCGCAAATGGGGCGTGCGCAACACAATCCCGCTGTGGGAAGGCCGGCGCGCCTCCGACCGCGACGAGCGCTTCAGGCTGTTCCGCCGCAGTCAATAAGATGCACTTCGACAAGCCGCACACTGTGCGGCTTGTTCCTTTATGAGGCTTGCGAGCAACGATATTCACCTGTGCGCGGCAAGTGTTGCCAATATGAGAACCTATTTGCAAAGGATGCGTGTTTGCGCGGAGTCAAACACTAGCCCGGACCGCTCGTCACAATCGAGTCGATAATAATTAATGCCCGGGCTGAATGGTTGTTGCGCTAGCTACATTGGTAGCAAAACAAACCGTTGCACGAAACGAGTGAGGGAGAGATCACCATGAAGAGTGTGACGTTTTCAGAAATCGTCCGTGTCCGGGAGCGGCCCGGATTCCTGCGGCGCATCGACACCTGGCGCCAGTCCCTGCCTTGGGCGCTGACCTTGCTGGGCGGCCTGCCTCTGCTGGTGCTGGCGCTGAACCTGATCGACCCCGACACGCCCCTGCCCTACTTGGTGCTGCCGACCATCGTGGGCGGCTTGCTGCCGGTATATATGCTCGGGCCTGGGCGCTTCGAGATGCGCACCCGCTTCGATGCCCACTACATGATCACCACGCTCGACGAAGCACTCGGCACGCTGGGCTACCGGCGCACCGCGGCGGACAGCACCAGCATCCGCTACTTCCGCCCGCGCCCCTGGCTGCGCGGGCAGGAAGGCGCGATCAATGTCGCGGTGCGCGAGCACGTGCTGGAGATCGTCGGGCCGGTGGGGAGTTTGCGGTTGTTGCAGCACCGGATCGCGCGCTGAGCCACCGCGCTGGGCCCGGGTTGGCGGCGTGCTTGAGGGTAGCCGCATGCCGGGTTGTGCCAATTTCTTGCGCACACTGGTCAGTTGTGTGCGCCATGTGCTAAGATGCGCGCCTGCTATTGGGCCTCTGTGGCGGAATTGGTAGACGCACTTGACTCAAAATCAAGCGCCGTAAGGCGTGCCGGTTCGATTCCGGCCGGAGGCACCAAACCCAGCAATTTCCTCGGTACAGCATAAAACCCGCATCCTTTATCGGACCAGCGGGTTTTTTGTTATCCAGCCCAGCCAGTGGCGCGGCATGCCGCCACCCATGGCCTCTCCTTGACCCTCGCCCACGTCATACCCTAATGTAGCGGCATGAGCACGCTCCCACCCAGCGCTGACGTCCGCCAGATCGTCGACCAGGCCATGCAGGCCGCACACCACGAAACCGAGGCGGGCAACGTCGACCAGGCGCTCGCCCTGTACGGGGCGGTGCTCGATCTCCAACCCGGCCACGCCGGTGCGCACCACGCCGTGGCCGTGCTGGCCATCCGCGCCGGGGATGCCGAGGTGGCGATGCCCCATTTCGCCGCCGCCCTGGAAGCCGACCCCGACCAGGAGGCCCACTGGCTGGCCTATCTCGACGCCCTGATCTCAGCGCGCCAGTTCGCCGCCGCCACGCAACTGCTCCAGCTCGGCCGCACCCACGGCTTGCAAGGTCCGGTCATCGACGACATCGAACGGCAGTTGGCAAGCTCGGGCGCGCCCGACAGCGCCGAGATCGACGCCGCCGCAGCGCTGTTCGCCGAGGGACGCAGCGAAGAAGCGTACGAGGTCGCGCGCGCCCTGGTCGAGCGCTTCCCCCAGCACCCGTTCGGCTGGAAATTATTGGGCGGCATTTATCACCGGCAGGGCGAGGCGCAGGCGGCCCTGCATGCGATGGCGATGTCCGCCAGGTTCGACGACGACGATCTCGAAACGCTCAACAACCTGGGTACGCTGCTGATGCGCGCCAACCGGCTGGACGAGGCCGAGAACGTGCTGCGGCGCGTGATCGCGCGGCAGCCCGGGAATGCGGACGCCCTTAACCAGCTGGCCATCACCCTGTCCGAGCAGGGAAACCTGTCCGAGGGGTATGCCATCGTCAACGCGGCGCTGGCGCTCGATCCGCAGCATGAGAATGCCACCATCACACTTGCGCTGATCTTGCAGGCCCAGGGCCGGGCGGCCGAAGCGGTGGCTGTCTATCGCACATTGCTGAAGCGGCGCCCGGAGAATATCGGCGCCCGCAGCAATATGTTGTTTTGCATGAACGAAATGCCCGGGCTCACGCCGGACGCACTGTTCCGCGAGCACCTGCACTATGGCGAGCTGGTCGAACGGAACACCGCGCCGTCGCTCCACTGGGACAACACGCCCGAGCCGGAGCGGCGCCTGCGCATCGGCTTCGTGTCGGGCGACCTGCGCAACCATGCGGTCGCCGCCTTCATCGAGCCGGTATTCGAGCGCCTCGGGCAGCGTCCCGGACTGGCGCTGCATGCCTACTACAACCACACCCTGAATGACGCGGTCACCGCACGCCTGCGCGGCCACCTGCCCCATTGGCGCGACATTACCGAACTCGACGACGATGCGCTGGCGCGGCTGGTGCGCGCCGACGGCATCGACATCCTGATCGATCTGTCCGGCCACACTTCCTTCAACCGGCTGCCCGCCTTCGCGCGCCGGCTGGCGCCGGTGCAGGCATCCTGGCTGGGTTATCCCGGCACCACCGGCCTGGCGGCCATGGATTACTACCTGGCCGACCGCAAATTCCTGCCGCACGGACAGTATGACCACCTGTTCTCGGAGAAACTGCTGCAGTTGCCAATGTCGATACCCTTCCACCCGGTCACCAGCGCGCCCGACGTCGGCCCGCTGCCCGCCCTGGCCAACGGCCATGTCACGTTCGGCAGCTTCAACCGTCTCAGCAAGTTCAACCGCGAAGTGATCCAGGCTTGGGGGACGCTGCTGCGCGCCCTGCCCGATGCGCGGCTGCTGGTGGCCGGGATGCCCGAGCAGGACGACCTTGCACAGCTGCGCGCCTGGCTGGACCAGGAAGGCATCGCCGCGCACCGCGTCGATTTCCATGGCCGCATCGCGATGCACGACTACCTGGCGCTGCACGGGCAGGTCGACCTGTGCCTCGACACCTTCCCCTACACGGGCGGCACCACGACCATGCACGCCGGCTGGATGGGCGTGCCGACCCTGACCCTGGATGCAGGCACCGTGAGCGGACGGCAAACCGCCTGCATCCTCGAGCATTGGGGGTTGCACCATTTCGTCGCGCACGGCGTCGACGATTTCGTCGCCAAGGGCCTGGCCATCTGCGCCGACCTGCCTGCGCTGGCGGCGGTGCGCGCCACGCTGCGCGAACGCTATGCGCTGCCCACGTCGGACTCCAGGACCCGGGTCGCCGACGGCATCGAGCACGCGCTGCGCCTGATCTGGCGCCGCTGGTGCCAGGGACTGCCGCCAGAAAGCTTCGAGGCAACGCTGCCGCCATCCCCCTCCGACGCCACACCCCGATCGCCGTAGCCCAGTCCAGTCTGCAAGCGGGCGTGGTCGCTCAACCACGGCCCGTACCAAAATGGTCGCTCGGAAGCTACATTACATCGCTAAAAATCCAGTAAATCCAGCAATCACTACATTTCCACGCGGGAAGATGCCATACTTCGCGGTCATGCCCTATGGATAGAGTTTCCCTATCCTGACTACCCGCGAATTCATGTTGCAACTATTTAACGCACCCGCCGATCCATCCATGCTGACCTATGGGGTCTATGAGCCACGCCTGGTCGTGCTCTCGCTGCTGGTGGCGATCTTTTCTTCCTGGATGGGCCTGCAGATAACGGGCCGCGCCAGCGCTAACTCCGCCCACCGCGCCATCGTTCTCGGAACCGGCAGCCTGGCGCTGGGCGCCGGCGTGTGGTCGATGCACTTCATCGGCATGCTCGCCTTCAACTTGTGCACGCCGGTCCATTACGACCGTGGCATCACGCTGCTGTCGGCCCTGCCCAGCATCGGCGCATCCTGGATCGCGCTGAACCTGATCTCGCGTCCCCAGCTGCGCCTGACGCACCTGCTGGTGGGCGGGGTGCTGGTCGGCGCCGGCATCGGCGCCATGCACTATGCCGGCATGGCCGGCATGCGGATGCGCCTCGACCTCTACTACGATCCGGCCATGTTCGCGCTGTCGATCGTGGTCGCGGTAGTGCTGGCCACGCTGGCGCTGGGCGTGCGCCATGGCCTGTCGCGCTGGAAATCGATGACGGAAGCGCGCCGCCTGCTGGTTGCAGCGGTGGTGATGGGCTGCGCCATCGCCGGCATGCACTACACCGGGATGGCGGCCGCACGCTTCGCCGGCGAAGTCGATCCGATGGGCCTGGACGGTTCGAACAGCGACTTCCTGGCGCTGTCGATCACCGTCATCACGGTGGCGCTGTCGCTGGGCGTGGTGGCCGTCAACGGCCTGCTGCGCTATCGCGAGATGTATCTCGGCCTGGAGCGCAGCGAAGCCTGGATGCGCGCGCTGCTCACCACCACCGTCGACGGCGTGATCACGGTCGGGCGCGACGGCACCATCGCCGAATTCAACGCCTCGGCCGAGCGCATCTTCGGCTGGCGGCGCGACGAGATCGTCGGGCGCAATATCGCCCTGCTGCTCAATGAGCGTGACCGCACCGCCGAACGCGGCCTGCTGCACGTGCTGCGCAAGGGCAGCCTGGAAGGCCTCAACACCAGCACCGAGACCTTCGGGCTGCGCAAGGACGGCAGCCTGGTGCCGGTGCGTGGGGCGCTCGGCCACGCGCTGCTGGATGGACAAGACCTGTTCGTCTGCTTCGTCACCGACATCAGCGAGCGGCGCGCCATGGAAGGGGCGCTGCGCGACAGCGAACAGCAGTTCCGTTCCCTGATCGGCAATATTCCCGGCATCTCCTACCGCAGCAAGCTCGATGGCGACTGGCCGATGGTCTTCGTCAGCGAAGCAGTCGAGCGCGTCACCGGCTATCCGGCCGCCGACTTCCTGGGCGAGCCGCCGCGGCGCGTGTTCGGCGCCATGATCCATGCCGAAGACCGCGTCCGGGTGGCGAAGGCGACCGGCGCCGCGCTGCGCGAAGGCCGGCCCTATCTGGTGGAATACCGCCTGCTGCATGCCGATGGCGGCGTGCGCTGGCTGTGGGAAAACGGCACCGGCGTGCGCAACGAGGCCGGCGACGTCCAGTGGCTGGACGGCGTCATCCTCGACATCACCGAACGCCGCCAGATGGAAGAAGCGCTACGCGCCGCGAAGGAAACCGCCGAGCAGGCCGCCGCCGCGCGCGCGACCTTCGTGGCCAATATGAGCCACGAGATCCGCACCCCGATGAATTCGATCCTGGGCTTCACCGACGTGCTTCTGGACGGCGACCTGGACGTGGAGCAGCGGCGCCACCTGGACACCATCCGCAGCGCCGGCCGCGCCCTGCTGCGCCTGCTCAACGAGATCCTCGACACCGCCAAGCTCGAAAAAGGCGCGGTGGAGCTGGAGCAGAACGACTATAACCTGCTGTCGCTGATCGACGAACTGTCCTCGACCCTGGCCGCGAACGCGCGCGCCAAGGGCCTGCACCTGGACATCCAGTACGATCCGGCGCTGCCCACCGGCCTGCGCGGCGACGAGCTGCGCATGCGCCAGGTGCTGACCAACCTGCTCGACAATGCGATCAAGTTCACCGCCAAGGGCAGCGTCACGCTCAAGGTCGGCGCCGAAGGCGACCAGTTGTGCATCGCCGTGATCGACACCGGGATCGGCATCGCGCCCGAGCGCCTGACCGCCATCTTCGACCCGTTTACCCAGGCCGACGCCTCGATGACGCGCCGCTTCGGCGGCACGGGCCTGGGCACCACGATCAGCAAGCAGCTGGTCGAGCTGATGGGCGGCCGGATCTGGGCCGAGAGCGCGCTCGGATGCGGCACCACCTTCCACGTGCGGGTGCCGCTGGTGCTGGCGCGCTTTGCGCAACAGGCGCCGCGCGTGCGCAGCGCCGCCGTGCTGCCGCCGCTGCGCGTGCTGGTGGCCGACGACGTGCCGCAGAACCTTGAACTGATGCAGCTCCTGATGAGCCGCCGCGGCCACACCATGACCGCCGTGCGCGACGGCGCCGCCGTGGTCGAACTGGCCGTCGGCGGCGGGTTCGACCTGGTGCTGATGGACTTCCAGATGCCGACCATGGACGGCCTGGCCGCCACCCGCGCGATTCGGGCCAGTGAAGCACGAGAGGGCCGCCCGCGTTTGCCGGTGATCGCGATGACCGCCAGCGTGCTGCAGGAACACCGCACTGCCAGCGTCGATGCCGGCATGGACGGTTTTGCCAGCAAGCCGGTGGACTGGTTCGCGCTGTCGCACGAGATCGCGCGCGTGCTCGGCCTTTCGAGCAGCGCGCCGGACGCGCCTGGTGCGGCCAATGCGCCGCGCGAAGTACTGAACCGGCGCGCCGGCCTGCACCGCTGGAGCAACCGCGAGGACGCCTATGCCGAGGCGCTCGAGCACTTCTCCCGCCAGTACGCCAGCCTGGGCCAGGCGCTGCGCCTGCACGCGGCCGGCGGCGAGCACCAGCAGCTGCGCATGCTGGCGCACAAGGTGCGCGGCGCGGCCGCCAACGTCGGCCTCGAGCTGCTGGCCGACGCCCTGGCCGCGCTGGAGCAGGCCACCGATGCGGTGCCGACCGATGCGCGCCGGGTCGCCAACACCGTGGTGGTGGCGACCAATGCGCTGGACGCCGCCCTCGAGGCGCTGCGCGCCGTGGCGACGGCGCCGGCGCCCGTGGCGCAAGGCAGCACGGTCGACCTGGCGCGCGCGCGGCGCGCCGGCGGCGTGCTGCTCGAGGCGCTGCGCCGCGGCGCCCTGAACGACGGCGCCATGGCCAGCCTGGCCGCGGCGCTGGCGGCGCATCCGGCCGCCACCCGCGTCGCCCAGGTCCAGTCCGCGATCGCCGACTTCGACTTCGACCTCGCCCTCGGGCACCTGGAGACCGTCATCGGCCTCTTGGGTGATGGGGCACTTGACGAAATTTCCGACGAATCCCCAGCATGAGCCAACCGAATACCCGCCCGCTGATCCTCGCGGTCGACGACGAAGCCAGCAACCTGCAGCTGCTGCGCCAGATCCTGCAGGACCACTATCGCCTGCTGTTCGCCAAGGACGGCGCGCGCGCGCTCGAACTGGCGCGCCAGGAGCAGCCCGACCTGGTGCTGCTGGACGTGATGATGCCCGGGATGTCGGGCTACGAGGTGTGCGCCGCCCTCAAGGCGCATCCCGCCACCGCCTCGGTGCCGGTGATCTTCGTGACCGCCCTGACCGAGACCGCCGACGAGGTCGAAGGCTTCGAGGCCGGCGCGGTCGACTACATCACCAAGCCGGTCAGCCCACCGGTGGTGCGGGCGCGCGTGCGCACCCACCTGTCGCTGGTGCGGATGGAAGAACTGCGCGCCAGCCGCCTCGAGATCGTGCAGCGCCTGGGCCTGGCGGCCGAGTACAAGGACAACGAGACCGGCCTGCACGTGATCCGCATGAGCCACTTCTCGCGCATCCTCGGCATCGCCGCCGGCATGACGGAGATCGAAGCCGACGACCTTCTGCACGCGGCGCCGATGCACGACGTGGGCAAGATCGGCATCCCCGACCGCATCCTGCAGAAACCCGGTCCGCTCGACGCCGATGAGTGGAAGATCATGCAGGGCCACGTGACGATCGGCGCCGAGATCATCGGCGAGCACGATGGCGGCATGCTGTCGCTGGCGCGCCAGATCGCGCTGACCCACCACGAGAAATACGATGGCAGCGGCTATCCGAACGGCCTGGCCGGAGAAGACATTCCCCTGGTGGGCAGGATCGTGGCGATCGCCGACGTGTTCGACGCATTGACCTCGGTGCGGCCGTACAAGAAGGCCTGGACCGAGGAAGAGGCGGTGATTTTTCTCCGCGAGCAGAAGGGCCGCCACTTCGACCCGCTGCTGGTGGACCTGTTCGCCGACCAGATGCCGGCGATCCGCGAGATCAGGTTGCGCTGGGCCGAGACGGCGTAGCGGCAGCAATCGATCCAGTTAGCCCCCGCCCGTCGTTCCCGCGAAGGCGGGAACCCAAGGTTGCGTGCCTCGCGACTACGTTTGCCGCCGCCACTGTACGACGAGACTTGGGTTCCCGCCTCCGCGGGAACGACGGACGGGTGTTATCGAATGAACTGCGACTTAGGCTGTTCAACCGCCGTATCGACTTCCCTTGGCGAACGCCTTGCGACCAGTTCGTGGTACAGCGCCGTGTAGTTGGCCGCCATCTTCTCTGACGTGAACAATTCTTCGAAACGCGCCTCGGCGCGGTGGCCCATGGCGCGCGCCATGTCCGGGTTGTCCCACAGGGTGCGCATCGCCGCGCGCAGCGCCTGCGCGTCGGACGGCGGCACCACCAGGCCGGTGTCGCCGTCGATGTTGATATAGGTGGTGCCGGTGCCGATCTCGCTCGAGATCATCGGCTTGCCGTACATCGCCCCTTCGAGCAGCGAGATGCCGAAGGCTTCCGACCGCAGGTGCGAGGGGAAAGACACCGCATAGCACAGCGTCAGCAGCGCCGCCTTGTCCGGTTCGTCGATCGCGCCGACGAACATCACGTTGGACAGGCCCAGGCGTGCGGCCTGTTCCTTGAGCTCCTGCTCGATCGGCCCGGCGCCGACGATCACGATCGGATAGTCGAGCCCTTGCGCCGCCTCGAGCAGGATGTGCAGGCCCTTGTAGTAGCGCAGCACGCCCACGAACAGGAAGAACTTGGGACCCACGCGCTCGCGCCAGTGCGCCAGGCGGTCGGGCTCGGGCTGCGGATAGGTGCCGCGGTCCAGGCCGAAGGGAATGACCGAGGTTTTTTGCTTGTAACGCGCCAGCACGGTCGACGAACCGAGGTAGTTGGGCGAGGTGGCGACGATCGCATCGACACTCTTGAGGAAGCGGTGCTTGAGCGGCTGGTACAGGCGCAGCAGGTGGCGCTGGCGCACGATGTCGGAGTGGTAGGTGACCACCGTCGGCTTGTCGACCCGGGCCATGAAATGGGCCAGGTCCATGAAGGGCCAGGGGAAGTGGTAGTGCACCACGTCGGCCTGCTTCGCCAGGCGCGCCAGCGCGCCGATCGACTGCACCGAGATGGCGTTGGACGCGATCTCGGCATTGAGCGGCACGCGGTGCACCATATGGCCTTCGAATTCGAACGGGACCAGGTTGTCGTGTCGCGACAGCGACAGCACGGTATTGCTCACGCCGAGGCGGCCGGTGCCCACGCACATCTGG
This sequence comes from Massilia sp. Soil_C_3, assembly GCF_057657035.1. NCBI lineage: Bacteria > Pseudomonadati > Pseudomonadota > Betaproteobacteria > Burkholderiales > Oxalobacteraceae > Massilia > Massilia sp. Soil_C_3. Next base: position 270,840 of record NZ_JBDGJG010000006.1, on the reverse strand, counting down.
CGGATCACCTGTTCGACCCCGCCCACGGAATCCGGGTGGTAGGTCTTGTAGAAATGAAGGACACGCATAATCAGCTCAGCTTACTGCGAAAGGACGGCACGGTACACTTCCGCCGTCAGGCGTGCGGTGTTTTGCCATGTCAGTTGTTCGGCGCGGGCGCGTCCGGCGGCGATACAGCGCGCGCGCGCAACACCGTCCGTGGCCAGGATGCGCATGGCGTCGGCGATGGCGCCGCTCGACAGCGGGTCGACCAGCAGCGCCGCGTCGCCCGCCACTTCCGGCAGCGAGGTCGTGTTCGAGGCCACCACCGGCACGTTCGAGGCAAAGGCTTCCAGTACCGGAATGCCATAGCCCTCGTACAAGGAGGGAAAGACGAACACGCCGGCGCCGGCATACAGGTGGCGCAATTGCCCATAGTCGGTCAGGCGATCCAGCCAGACCACGTTCTCGCCCGCCGCCTGCGCCGCCTTGATCGAGGCCACCAGGGCTTCGCTGCGCGCGCCGGGCGCGCCGACGATCACCAGGCCACGTTCGGCGCGCAAGGGCGCGGACAACGCCAGATACGCTTCCAGCAGGCGCTCGACGTTCTTGCGCGGTTGCAGGGTTCCAACAAAGAAGAAATAGCCAGGCTGCAGGCCATAGGCGTCCAGGGTCGCCTTGACCGCCTGCGGTGCGGGGGCGGCGAGCCATTCCTCGTCGACGCCGCAGGGCACCACCGAGATGCGCCGCTCGTCGACGCCGAAGCATTCGACCAGTTCGTCGATGGCGAAGTGCGACAGCGCGATCACGTGGTCGGCCTTGCGCGCCGCCCTGGCTTGCAGCCAGTTCTTGAGCTTGCGCAGGCGCGGGTTGCACCATTCCGGGTGCTTGATCGGCAGCGCATCGTGCAGGCTGGCCACCACCGGGCAATCCATGCGCACGACGCGGTAGTCGGTCACGTGGAAGATATCGGCCGGCATGTGGACACGGTGCGCGCCCGGCGTCACCAGGTCAATCAAGGTCGCTGACTCAAAAGATTGAGGGAATGCCTGGCCGATGGAGATACCCGCATCGCCCTGGCGCAGGCGGGGCCAGGAAAACGGCGCCACCTCGCAGAGCGTTGCGGGCAGGTGCTGCATCAGGGCCCGGGTGTACACGCCGATGCCGTCCAGCCGGCCACCGGTCAAACCGGGCTCGACCATGGTCGTGCCCAGACCGACCTTGATGACTGCCGGTTTCACGCCCTGTACATCCAGTCCAGCGTCTCGTGCAGCGGGGTCGGCGCCAGGTCGCCGATCACGGCGGCCAGCTTGCGATTGCTGCCAGTCAGTTGAAGCACGTCGTTGGCGCGCACGAAGGCGGGATTGACCTGCACGTCGATACGATAGCCGGCGATCTCGCCCATGGTCTCGATGACATTCGAGAGCGAGTGCGGCGTGCCCGAGCAGACGTTGAAGGCTTCGCCGGCGGGCGCCGCCGCCAGCAGGCGGCGATAGCTGCGCGCCACCATGCGCACGTCGGAGAAATCGCGCGCGATGGCGAGATTGCCCAGTTCGATGCGGGCTTCGTTGCGGCGGAAGTGGTTGACGATCTTGGGCAACAGGAAATTCTCGGCCTGGCCCACGCCGGTGTAATTGAATGGACGCACGATCGTGATCGGCAATTTATCCATCCACAGGCGCGCCATGTATTCCATCGCCAGCTTGCTGACCGCATAGTCGTTGGCCGGCGCCGGCGGCACGCTTTCGTCGATCACCGGCACATTGGCATTGCCGTAGATATTCGCCGACGAGGCCAGCAGCACGCTGGTGGGGCGATGCTCGCCGGCCGCCAGCGCTTCGAGCAGGTTGCGCGTGCCCACCACATTGACGCGGTAGATCGCCTCGACGTTGGCATGGCCCACGAAGGCGATGCCGGCCAGGTGGGCCACGACGTCGGGCTTGGCCTCGGCGACCATGGCGGCCACCGCATCGCGGTCGCACAGGTCGACCGCAAACAGATCGGGCCCGGTTTCCTCGCCCGGCATCACGGTGCCGAACACACGGTAGCCCGCGGCCGTCAGTTCTTGCGCCAGGTAATGGCCGGTGAAGCCGCGCAGGCCCGTGATCAGGGCGCGGCGGCCCTCCCCTTCGCGCTCTGTCGCGCGCTGCGCGAGAGCGGAAACGTCATCCGTGGCCAGGCGCGTCATATCAGAACGAGAAGCCCTGTTCGTTGCGACGCAGGTCGGCGTCGACCATCATCTGGCACAGCTCTTCGAGCGTGGTCTTCGGCTCCCAGCCCAGCTCGCGCCTGGCTTTCTCTGGGTCGCCGATCAGCAGCTCGACTTCGGCCGGACGGTAGAACTTGGACGAGACGCCCACCAGCTGCTTGCCGCTCTGGCTGCAGTGGGCCACTTCTTGCTCACCCGAACCGCTCCAGTCCAGCGTGATGTTGGCAGCCTTGAAGGCCATGGTGACGAAGTCGCGCACGGTCTCGGTGCGGTTGGTCGCCAGCACGTAGGTATCGGGCTTGTCGGCCTGCAGCATGCGCCACATGCCTTCGACATATTCCTTGGCGAAGCCCCAGTCGCGCTTGGCGTCCATATTGCCCAGCTCCAGCAGTTCCAGCTTGCCCTGCACGATCTTGGCCACCGAATCGGTGATCTTGCGGGTCACGAACTCGCGGCCGCGCAGCGGCGACTCGTGGTTGAACAGGATGCCCGAGGAACCGAAGATGTCGTAGGACTCGCGGTAATTGATGGTCATCCAGTGCGCGTACAGCTTGGCCACGCCATACGGGCTACGCGGGTAGAACGGCGTATCTTCTTTTTGCGGGATGGCCTGCACCTTGCCGAACATTTCCGAGGTCGACGCCTGGTAGAAGCGGATCTTCGGATTGACGATGCGGATGGCTTCCAGCAGGTTGACGGCCCCCAGGCCGGTAATCGAGGCGGTGGTCAGCGGCTGGTCGAAGGACACGCCGACGAAGCTCTGCGCCGCCAGGTTGTACACTTCGCTCGGCTGCGCGGTTTCGATCAGGCGCAGGCTCGAAGCCAGGTCGGTCAGGTCGTATTCGACCAGCGACAGGTTCGGATGCGAGGTGATGCCGAGTTCATCGATGCGCCAGAAATTGACCGAGCTCGAACGACGGTAGGTGCCGGTGACGTGATAGCCTTTTTCCAGGAGCAACTGGGCCAAATAGGCGCCATCCTGGCCGGTGATACCGGTGATGAGGGCTCGTTTGTTTTGCATGTTCTTGGATGGATATGAAGTGGTCTTGCGGGCGCCACGTATTACTTGACGAGCCCGGCGAAGCCAGGATTGTAACAGAGGAGGTCGTTTTGCCTAATTGCACATCAGAAATGAGTGCAATTAAATCAACACTTATCTGAACATTATGACCCGAAAATGACGAGCAGCGACGGTCGCTTACGGTTTGTTACCAGTGTCTTTGCAGAACGACAAACAGCGACAGCTGGAGACAGGTTCCAAACAAAACGCCTGCCCCGGCGCAAGGCGCGCGAGGCAGGCGTCTGGTACAAACCGGCGAATAGTTACCGCTGGGAAACAGCATCCACCACGGCCAGCGCCGTCATATTGACGATCCGGCGCACCGTCGCTGACGGGGTCAGGATGTGGACCGGACGCGCGCAGCCGAGCAGGACCGGGCCGATCGCAATGCCGTTGCCGGCCGCCGTCTTGAGCAGGTTGTACGAGATATTGGCGGCATCGATGTTCGGCAGCACCAGCAGGTTGGCGTCGCCCTTCAGGGTCGATTCCGGCATGATCTTGGCGCGGTTCTTGGCGTCGAGCGCGGCGTCGCCGTGCATCTCGCCGTCGACTTCCAGTTCCGGCTTCTTCTGCTGTACCAGGGCCAGGGCGGCGCGCATCTTTTGCGCCGATTCCGTATTGGCGCTGCCGAAGTTCGAGTGCGACAGCAGGGCCGCGCGCGGGCAGATGCCGAAGCGTTCCATCTCTTCGGCCGCCATGATCGTGATCTCGGCCAGCTGCTCGGCGTTCGGATTCTCGTTGACGTGGGTGTCGACCATGGCCAGCTGGCGTTCCGGCGTGATGATGAAGTTCATCGCCGCATAGACGTTGGCGCCGGCGCGCTTGCCCAGCACCTGGTCGATGAATTCCAGGTGCATCTGGGTCGTGCCATAGGTGCCGCAGATCATTCCGTCGGCTTCGCCCTTGTGGATCATCATGGCGCCGATCAGGGTATGGCGGCGGCGCATGGCCAGCTTGGCCAGGTCTTGCGTTACGCCCTTGCGCATCACCATCTGGTGGTAGCTCTGCCAGTAGTCGCGGTAGCGCTCGTCGAAATCGGGGTTGATGACGTCGAAGTGCACGCCCAGCTTGAGGCGCAGGCCGAATTTCTCGATGCGCTGCTCCAGCACCGCCGGACGGCCGACCAGGATCGGGCGCGCCAGCTTCTCGTCGACCACCACCTGCACCGCGCGCAGCACGCGCTCGTCCTCGCCCTCGGCGTAGACGATGCGCTTGAGCTCAGGCGGCGCGCTCTTGGCGACCGTGAACAGCGGCTTCATGAAGGTGCCGCTGCGGTACACGAACTGCTGCAGCGTTTCGGCGTAGGCTTCCAGGTCCTCGATCGGACGGGTGGCGACGCCGCCGTCCATCGCGGCCTTGGCCACGGCCGGCGCGATATGGGTCAAGAGGCGCGGATCGAACGGCATCGGGATCAGGTATTCCGGACCGAAGGACAGGTTCGAGATGCCGTAGGCCGAGGCCACGATGTCCGACTGCTCGGCATGGGCCAGGTCGGCGATCGCGTGCACCACCGCGATTTCCATTTCGCGCGTGATGGTGGTCGCGCCGCAGTCCAGGGCGCCGCGGAACATATAGGGGAAGCACAGGACGTTGTTGACCTGGTTCGGGTAGTCCGAACGGCCGGTGGCGATGATGGCGTCGCCGCGCACCGCCTTCGCGTCTTCCGGCAGGATTTCCGGATTCGGGTTGGCCAGCGCCAGGATCAGCGGGCTCGGGGCCATTTTCGCGACCATGTCCTGTTTGAGCACGCCGCCAGCGGACAGGCCCAGGAAGATGTCGGCGCCGGGGATGACATCAAGCAGCGAACGGTGCGGCGTGTCTTGCGCGAAGCGTTCCTTGTCCGGGTCCATCAGTTCGACGCGACCTTTATAGACCACGCCGGCCAGGTCGGTGACGAAGATGTTCTCGATCGGGAAGCCGAGATCGACGATCAGGTCGAGGCAGGCCAGCGCGGCCGCGCCGGCGCCCGAGACCACCAGCTTGCATTCCTTGATGTTCTTGTTGACGACCTTCAGGCCGTTCAGGATGGCGGCGCCGACGATGATCGCGGTGCCGTGCTGGTCGTCGTGGAAGACCGGGATCTTCATGCGCTCGCGCAGCTTGCGCTCGATGTAGAAGCACTCGGGCGCCTTGATGTCTTCCAGGTTCACACCGCCAAACGTCGGCTCGAGCGAGGCGATGATGTCGACCAGTTTATCGGGATCGGTCTCGTTGATCTCGATGTCGAACACGTCGATCGCGGCGAACTTCTTGAACAGCACGCCCTTGCCTTCCATGACCGGCTTCGACGCCAGCGGACCGATATTGCCCAGGCCCAGCACGGCGGTGCCGTTGGAGATCACGGCGACCAGGTTGCCGCGCGCGGTGTATTTGTAGGCGTTGGCGGGATCCTTGACGATTTCCTCGCAAGGCGCGGCCACGCCCGGGGAATACGCCAGGGCCAGGTCGCGCTGGTTCAGCAGGCCCTTGGTGGGCGCCACGCTGATCTTGCCGGGACGGGGAAACTGGTGATACTCGAGCGCTGCTTGACGCAGTTGCTGACGTAATTCTTCTTTTTTGTCAGATGACGAATCCATGCTGGGCAGCCTTCCTGAAGCAAATCGGGGTCTTTGATTTTATCAGACAGGATGTTGTCAATGGCTACGTATTTTCACCACACTTATGTGCGGTTGCAGCAATTCCTGGTAGGCCATCGCGGAACGGTACAATCGCCGCCATGCTTTCCGAATTCGACCTCATCAAGCGCTTTTTTCACCGCCAGCGCCCTGGCCGCCATGACGTCGCGCTGGGCATCGGCGACGACTGCGCCCTGCTCGTCCCGACGCCTGGCCGCCAGATCGCGATCTCGTCCGATATGCTGGTCGAGGACCGCCACTTCTTCGCCGGCGCCGATCCCTTCATGCTGGGCCACAAGGCCCTGGCCGTGAACCTGTCGGACCTGGCCGCGATGGGGGCCCGCCCCGTCGCCTTTACCCTGGCGCTGGCGCTGCCGCGGGCCGACGAGGCGTGGCTCGACGGTTTCTCGCGCGGCCTGTTCGCGTTGGCCGACGAGCATGGCTGCGAACTGATCGGCGGCGACACCACCAGGGGGCCGCTGAATATCTGCATCACCGTGTTCGGAGAAGTCGCCCCCGGCCATGCGCTGCGGCGCGCTGCAGCCAAACCGGGTGACGACATCTGGATCTCGGGCACGCTGGGCGATGCACGCCTGGCGCTGGCAGGCTGTTGGAAAGAGGTCGAACTCACTCCGGAGGCGCATGCGCAGGCCGCGCCGAGGCTGCACATGCCGATGCCGCGCGTGGCCCTGGGCCTGGCGCTGGCGACGGTGCCAGGTGCGCCGATTGCACACGCCGCGCTCGACATCTCGGATGGCCTGGTCGGCGACCTCGGACACATCCTGGCGGCATCCGGCGTCGGCGCCACGCTCGACGTCGATGCGCTGCCGGCCGGCCCGGTGCTGGCGCGGCAAGACCTCGCGCTGCGGCGCCGCTTCACGGCGGCCGGCGGCGACGATTACGAATTGTGCTTCACGGCGCCGGTATCACAACGCGCGGCGGTGCTGGAAGCCGCGGCGCAGGCCGCCACGCCGGTCACCCGGGTGGGCACGATCGAGACCGCGCCCGGCCTGCGCCTGGTCGACGCGCACGGCGCGCCGCTCGACCTGGGCTTGACGGGCTGGGATCACTTCAGCGGCAGCTGAATGTCTCAATGCGATGACACGAACGCCGGATTGGCCTGCGGCGGCAGGGCAAAGCTGGAGCGCATGCGCCTGGCTTCCTGCGCCGGACTCAGGCCGAACAGGCGCTTGAACTCGCGCCCGAATTGCGAGGCGCTTTCGTAACCCACCTCCGCTGCCGCGACCGCCGCGCTGCGGTCGTTGCGCACCATGAGCAGCCGCGCCTGGTGCAGCCGGATCGATTTCAGGTACTGGATCGGCGTGGTGCCGGTGACCGTCTTGAAGTGCTGGTGGAAAGTCGGCACGCTCATGGCGGCGTCCAGCGCCAGCTGTTCCACCGTCAGCGGCTCGCGGTAGGCCGCGTGGATGCGCCGCAGGGTCTTGAAGACCTGGCCGAACTTCCCCTGCCGGGCCAGCGCCGCGCGCATGGCGCCGCCCTGCTCCCCGGTCAGTACGCGGTAATACAGCTCGCGCAGCAATCCGCGTCCCAGCACCGCCGCCTCCAGCGGGTCGGCCAGCGCCTGCACCAGGCGTAGCACGGTCGCCGCGAAGGGCGCGTCGACCGGCGTCGACACCATGCTCTTCGCGCCCGCCTCGGCCAGGCCGCCATGCTGCTGGACCTGCAGCAGCACGTCGGCCGCCAGTTCGAGATCCAGGTGCAGGTAGATGGCCAGCAGCGGCTCGGCCGCGCTGGCCTGGGTCTCCATGGTGAACGGCACCGGCACCGCCACCGCCAGGTAATGCTGCGCGTCGTAGCGATAGACCTCGCCACCGAAATAGCCCTGCTTGCTGCCCTGGCACACGATCACGATGCCGGGGTCGTACAGCACCGGCGTGCGCGCCAGCGGGCGGTCGGAGCGCAGCAGCCGGACGTCCGGCAGCGGCGTCAGGTTATAGCCTTCCAGTGGCGACAGGGAGCGCAGCAGGGCGACGGTCTGTTGGCGTGCACTCATAGGATCAGGCTAGAAATCGAGGTTTCTCGGCGGCGGTAACGCAATGCTGAAGAATATCATGCCAGTTCTCGACATCAAGGAGGACTTATGGGCAAGCTATTCTTCATTACCGGCGTCAGCAGCGGATTCGGACGGGCACTGGCGCAGGCCGCGATGGCGGCAGGCCACCGCGTGGCCGGCACGGTGCGCGGCAGCGAACAGGCGACCGCCTTCGCGGCCCTCGATCCGGCGCGCGCGCATCCGCAGTTGCTGGACGTGACCGACAACGCCGCCATCGAGGCCGTCGTGGCCCGGGTCGAACGCACGCTTGGCCCGATCGACGTGCTCGTCAATAACGCGGGCTACGGCCACGAAGGCGTGCTGGAAGAATCGCCGCTGGACGAAATGCGCCGCCAGTTCGACGTCAACGTGTTCGGCGCGGTGGCCGTGATCAAGGCCGTGCTGCCGGGAATGCGCCGACGCCGCCAGGGCCACATCGTCAACATCACCTCGATGGGCGGCGCCATCACGATGCCCGGCATCGCCTATTACTGCGGCAGCAAGTTTGCGCTGGAAGGCATTTCGGATACCTTGAGCAAGGAGCTGGCGCCCTTCGGCATCGCGGTCACCGCCGTCGCGCCGGGATCATTCCGTACCGACTGGGCCGGGCGTTCGATGGTGCGCAGCCCGCGCGCGATCGGCGATTACGACGCCAGTTTCGAACCGGTGCGGCGGGCGCGCATGGAAAAGAGCGGCAAGCAGCCGGGCGATCCCGCCAGGGCGGCCCAGGCGATCCTGCGCCTGGTCGAGAGCGAACGGCCGCCAGCACACCTGCTGCTCGGCAGCGATGCGCTGGCGCTGGTGCGCGCCGCGCTTGCCGGGCGGCTGGCCGAGATCGATGCCTGGGAGGCGGTCACCCGTTCGACCGACGGCTGATCCGGTCCGGCGCGCCAGGAAAACAAGTGCTTGACGATCCTACCTACCAAAAGGTAGGATGACTGCATGAAGAAACTGTCCAACACCTCGGAAGACATCCTGACCTGCGCGCGCGCCCTGATCGTGGCCGGTGGCTACAACGGCTTCAGCTATGCGGACATCGCCGATGTGGTCGGCATCCGCAAGGCCAGCATCCACCACCACTTCCCGAACAAGCTCGACCTGGTCAAGACCATCGTGGTGCAGCACCGCCAGGCCACTGCCGAGGGGATCGAGCGCCTGCAGCAGGCGATTCCCGATCCGCTGGGAATGCTGCGCGCCTATATCGACTACTGGGAAAAGTGCATCGCCGACCTGAGCGCGCCGTTCTGCGTGTGCGCGCTGCTGGCCGGCGAACTGCCGATCCTGCCGGCCGAGGTGGCGGTCGAGGTGCGCAGTTACTTTCGCTTCCTGTCGGGCTGGATGGCCTCGCTCCTCGGGCAGGGTGTACAACAGGGCACGATCCGGCTGACGCAGTCGCCCGAGGTCGAAGCCGAAGTCTTCATGGCCACGGTGCACGGCGCCATGCTGTCGGCGCGCGCCTATGGCGATGCGAAGGTGTTCGGAGCCATCACGACGACCCAGCTGGAGCGTCTCGCCGTGCCGGCATGACGAATCAAGCCGGGCAGCCTCGCCGAGGATGCCCGGAGCCGACCCGGTCCCGCGACATTGGGCGCGCCGTGCGGGACCGGCATTTTTTTGCGCCACAACTCTACCAACTAGTAGGTATGCTCATGAACAATATTACTTTCAGCCGTTTCATTCCCATGCTGGCCGTCGCTTCCACGCTCGTCGCGGGCGCCATCTCCCCCACCCCGGCGCTGGCGGCCGGCGCCGCCCAGGACCGCGTCAATGTGCGCGGCAAGATCGTCAGTGTGTCCGCCAACACCCTGCAGGTGAAGAGCCGCGAAGGCAAGACCGTGACCGTGGCCCTGGCCGAAGGCTACAAGGTGGCCGGCGTGGCGCGCGCCACCATGGCCGACATCAAGCCGGGCAGCTTCGTCGGCATCGCCTCGCTGCCGAAGGCCGAAGGCGGCGACGGCGCGCTCGAAGTGCTGGTGTTCCCGCCGGCGATGAAGGGCACCGGCGAAGGCAGCTACGCCTGGGACCTCAAGCCGAAGAGCAATATGACCAATGCGACCGTGGCCAATGCGGTGCAGGGCGTCGACGGCCATACCGTCACCGTGACCTACCACGGCAAGGAAAAGAAGATCGCCATCCCCGAAGGCACCCCGATCGTGACGCTCGGACCGGCCACGGGCGCCGACCTGAAGCCTGAAGCGGTCGTCTTCATTCCGGCGCAGAAGGACGCGAAGGGCAAGCTGGTCACGCAGCAGATCGTGGTGGGCAACAACGGCATCGTGCCGCCGATGTAATCGCCACCGAGGTTCCCATGCACATCCACCAGGCAATCCAGGAAAGGGCGGCGCCGCGCGTCGTCATGATCGAGCGCCACGCCGTCGTCACGCGGCTCACCCACTGGCTCAACGCCGTCTTCTTTTGCGTACTGGCGGCCAGCGGCATGCAGATCTTCAATGCATGGCCGCAGCTGTACTGGGGCCAGGCCGGGGCCGACAGCGCGCAGGCCTTGCTCACGCTCGGCCCCTTCCCCGCCTGGCTCACCTTGCCCGCGGCGCAAGACCTGGCCGCCGGGCGGCGCTGGCACCTGTTCTTCGCCTGGTGCTTCGTCTTCAACGGCGCGGCCTACCTTGCGTACGGCCTGCTGAGCGACCACTTCCGGCGCCACCTGCTGCCGCGCCGGCGCGAACTCGCCGCGCGCCACCTGTGGCGCGAAGTGGCCGACCATGCCCGCCTGCGCTTTGCGCACGACGAACGCGCGCGCGACTACAACGCGCTGCAAAAGCTCAGCTACCTCGCCGTCATTGGCCTGCTGCTGCCGCTGATGGTGCTGACCGGCCTGACGATGTCGCCGGGAATGAACGCCGCCGTACCCTGGCTGCTCGACCTGTTCGGCGGGCGCCAGTCGGCGCGCACCCTCCATTTCATCAGCGCCGCGCTGCTGGTGCTGTTCCTCGTCGTGCACCTGGCCATGGTGCTGCTGTCGGGTCCATGGAACAACCTGCGCTCGATGCTGTCGGGACGTTATGCAATCCAGGAGGGAGACTCCCATGACTGATTTCCTTGCCGGCCGGCGCCGCTTCCTGGCCGGCGCCGGCGCCCTGGCCCTGGCCGGCTGCGACCTGGGCGGGCCGTCCGCCGGAGCCGGCGACGTCCTGCGCCTTGCCGAAAGCCTGACAATGGGCGCGCAGCGCCGGCTGCTGGACCGCACGGCGCTGGCGCGCGAATACACCGAGGCCGACATCTCGCCGCGCTTTCGCGTCAACGGCACCAGCATGCCCGACAGCGACACCTATGCCGCGCTGCTGGAGAACGGCTTTGCCGACTGGCGCCTGCAGGTCGGCGGGCTGGTCGCGCGCCCGCAGTCGTTTTCACTGGCCCAGCTCAAGCTGCTGCCTTCGCGCACTCAGATCACGCGCCACGACTGCGTGGAAGGATGGAGCGCGATCGGCAAGTGGACCGGCGTGCCGCTGGGCTTCCTGCTCGGCGCGGTCGGCGTCATGCCGTCCGCGCGCTACGTGGTGTTCCACTGCGCCGACGAACTGGAAGCGACGCTCGACGGCAGCGGCCGCTATTACGAGAGCATCGACCTGGTCGACGCCTTCCACCCGCAGACGATTCTCGCCTACGGCATGAACGGCGCCGACCTGGGCGTCGGCCATGGCGCGCCGCTGCGGCTGCGCGTCGAGCGCCAACTGGGCTACAAGCAGGCCAAGTACCTGATGCGGATCGAGCTGGTGGACAGCTTCGCCGGCCTGTGGGGCGGCAACGGCGGCTACTGGGAAGACCGCGGCTACGAATGGTATGCCGGAATTTAACTTCAACCGATGGAGGACACCATGAACAAACTACCTTTCCACCACGCAGCCGATGAAGGTTGGCTCAAACGTTATTATTTCGTGCGCGCGGCGTTTTCGATCTGCTGGGTGATCGCGGTGCTAGCGCTCGCCAGCCAGTCGGCGGTCGCCAGCGCCGTGCTGCTGGTCGCCTATCCCGCCTGGGACGCGCTGGCCAATATGGCCGACGGCCGCCGCAGCGGCGGACTGGCGGCCAACCGCACCCAGCTCCTGAACGTCGTCGTGAGCCTGGCCGTCGCGCTGGCGCTGGCCATCTCGCTGCCCGACATGCACCGCGTGCTGGCGGTGTTCGGCGCCTGGGCCATCCTGTCCGGCCTGCTGCAGCTCGGCACCGCGCTGCGCCGCTGGAAAACGTATGGCGCCCAGTGGGCGATGGCCCTGAGCGGCGCGCAGTCGGCGCTGGCCGGCGCCGTATTCATCGGGCAGGCGCGCATGCCGGCCGAACCCACGGTCGCCACGGTGGCCGGCTACGCGGGCTTCGGCGCCTTCTACTTCCTGGTGTCGGCGTTGCTGCTGCAGTTCCGCCCGCGGCGCCTCAGGGCCGGCTAGCGCATGGCGCTGGCTTTTCATCCGCTGGTCACGCCGCTCGGCCCGCGCTTCATCCATGGCGCGGTCGAGATCGAGCAGACGCCGGCCGGCTTCCTGCCGCACCGGCTGCCCGCCTGGGCCAGGGCCCGCTCGCGCGATCCACAGCTGGCGCAGGCCGCGGCGCAGGGCGCGGGCGTGCGGCTGGCGTTCCAGACCGCATCGCGCTGGCTGGAACTCGTGGTGCGCGCGACCCGGCCCGCGAGTGGTCCGGACGGCGTCTACGACCTGCTGGTCGACGGCCGCATGGCGCGCCGCGCCAGCGCGCGCGGGGCGCGCTCGCTGAAGATCGACGTCAGGTCCGGCGCGACCACGCCGGTCGGCGCCGCGATGCAGACCGTGCGCTTCGACGAGCTGCCGGGCGGTCGCAAGACGGTCGAGATCTGGCTGCCCCACGACCAGGTGACCGAGGTCGTGGCGCTGCGCTCGCCGGCGCCGGTGGCCGCATTGCCCGCGCTGCGCAAACGCAGATGGCTGCACCACGGCGGCGCCATCAGCCAGGGCGCGAACGCCGCCCATCCCACCGGCACCTGGCCCGCCGTCGCCGCGCTGCGCGCCGGCGTGGACCTGCTCAACCTGGGATTGAGCGGAAACGCCCTGCTCGATCCCTTCCTGGCGCGGACCATCCGCGAACTGGATGCCGACCTGATCAGCCTCAAGATCGGCATCGACCTGGTGCACACCGACCTGATGCGCCTGCGCGCCTTCGGCCCGGCGGTGCATGGCTTTCTCGACACGATCCGGGACGGCCATCCCACGACGCCGCTGTTCGTCGTTTCGCCGCTGTGCTCTCCGATCCACGAAGACGTGCCGGGGCCGACGCAGTTCGAGACCGAAGCCCTGGCCGCGGGCCGGGTGCTGTACCGGGCCGCTGGCGACGTGCACGAGATCGCGCAGGGCAAGCTGACGCTGGGGGTCATCCGGCAAGAGCTGGAGGCGATCGTGCGCGAGCGGGCGGCGGTCGATCCCGACCTGCATTACCTGGACGGCAGGCGGCTGTACGGCCTCGCCGACAGCGCGCGACTGGTCCTGCGCGACGCGTTGCATCCGGACGGCGCCGGCCACCGGCTCATCGGCGAGCGCTTCGCCGGGCTGGTGCTGGCGCCCAGCCATGTGCCGGTGGCGTATCGCGAGATCGTGCCGGATTGAGCCGGCGCCGAAATGCAGTCGCCTCCTAGGCCGCCTCGCCCTGCTGGTCTTCCTCGCGCGGCGTCTTGCGGTCGTCGTAGGGTCCGTACGTCATCCAGTAATGCCGGAACGCGAGGCGGACATTGTCGCGCAGTTGCTGGTCGTCCCATGGCTTGGTGTAGAAGCGGTAGATCGCACCGCGGTTGATCGAGTCGAGCACCGAGTCCACCCCGGTATAGCCGGACAGGATGATGCGGATGGTCTCGGGGTACATCTCCTTGACCTTGCTGAGAAATTCGGTCCCGCTCATCACCGGCATGCGCTGGTCGCACAGGATCACGTGCACCCGGTACAGCGCCAGCAATTCGAAGCCCTCGGCCGGCGAGGACGCGGTCAGCACGCGGTAGCCGTCGCGCCGGAACAGGCGGTGCAGCGCGCTCAAGACGTTCGGGTCGTCGTCGACGATGAGCAGGGTCTGCACCTTGTCGTCGGCAGTCTGTTTCTCGTCGGGCTTGGCGCGATTGGACACCACCATCTCGGCCATCTGGTCGGCCGGCAGCGCGCGCGAGAAATAGAAGCCCTGGATCTGGTCGCAGCGGTTGCGCCGCAGGTAGGCCATCTGGGCGCGCGTCTCGACGCCCTCGGCGATCACCTGCATGTGCAGGCTGTGCGCCATGCTGATGATGGCCAGCGCGATGGCGGCGTCGTCCGGGTTGTTGACGATATCGCGCACGAAGGCGATGTCGATCTTGAGCTTGTCGATCGGGAAGCGCTTCAGGTAGGCCAGGCTCGAGTAGCCGGTGCCGAAATCGTCGATCGCGATCCGGATCCCGAGCGCCTTCAGGCGCGTGAGCACCTCGGTGGTGCGCTGGGCGTTCTGCATCAGCGCGCTTTCGGTGAGCTCCAGTTCCAGCAGCCCCGGTTCGACGTCGTGGCGGGCCAAGGCGCCCTTGATCACGCCTTCGAGGTCGCCTTCGACGAACTGGCGGCTCGACACGTTCACCGCCACCCGCACGTCGCGCACCCCGTCAGCGTTCCAGGCCGCGATCTGGCGGCAGGCCTCGTCGATGATCCAGTCGCCGACCCGCACCACCAGGCCCGTCTCTTCCATGATCGGCACGAATTCGGCCGGATACACCAGGCCGTAGCCGGGACGGTGCCAGCGCAGCAGCGCCTCGGTGCCGGCGATGCGGCCGGTGTTCAGCTCCAGCTTGGGCTGGTAGTGCAGCACGAATTGCGCGTCTTCGAGCGCGCCGCGCAGGGCCAGTTCGAGATCCAGGCGCGCCAGCACCTGCACGTTCATGCCGGCGGTGAAGAAGCGGTAGCCGTCGCGGCCGGCCTCCTTGGCGCGCACCATGGCGGTGTCAGCGTACTTGACCAGCGCGCCCGGCTCGACCGTGTCGTCCGGGTACATGGCGATGCCGATGCTGGCCGTCAGCGCGGCCTGCTGGCCGTGCAGGTCGAACGGCATGCGCAGGGACTCGCGCACGTCGTTGGCCATGTTCACCGCGTCCTGCTGCTCGCGCGGCATGGTGAGGATCAGCGCGAACTCGTCGCCGCCAAGGCGCCCCACCGAATCGCGCACTTTCGCGCAGCGCACCAGGCGCGTGCTGAACTGGCGCAGCAGCTCGTCGCCGCCGCGCGTGCCGAGCGTGTCGTTGATCACCTTGAAGCGGTCGAGCGTGATGCACAGGACCGCCACGCGCCAGTTCTTGTCCTGGGCCAGCTCGATGGTGTCGCGCAGGTTTTCGAAGAACAGGGTGCGGTTCGGCAGGCCGGTCAGGGCGTCGTAGCTGGCCGCGTGGCGCAGGTTTTCCTGGGCCTGCAGGCGCTCGCTGATGTCGCGCGCCACCGCGATCAGCATGCGCTGCGCGGCGTGCTCGACGTCCTGTTCCTGCAGCTTCCAGCTGATCTCGACCGCCACCGAGCCTTCGCCGCCGGCGCGCAGCAGGTCGGTCTCGACGATGTCGGCCTCGGACTCGCCATCGTGCGCGGCGCCGCCGCCCAGCAGGCGCTCGAGCTGGGTGCGCGTGGCCAGGCCCAGCGCCACCGGGTCGATGCGCAGCAGCGCGTCGCGCGAAAAACCCAGCATGCGGCAGGCGCCTTCCGACACGTCGACCATCGCCATGCTGGCGGTGTCGATCAGGAACAGGGCGTCCTGGGTGGCGTCCATCGCGCCGCGAAAGCGCGCCAGTTCGGCGGTGCGCTCGCGCACCTGGCGCTCCAGCTGGCTGCCGTAGTCGAGCGACTCGCGGTGCAGCAGGCGCACCTCGAGCAGATTGCGGATGCGGGTCATCACCTCGACCGTGTCGATCGGCTTGCCGATGAAGTCGCGTGCGCCCGCCTCGAGCGCCGCCAGTTTTTTATCCGGCTCGGCCGTCACCACCAGCACCGGCAGCCAGGAATCGCTCTCCAGCGGCTTCAGGGCTTCCATCACCTCGAAGCCGTCCATGCCCGGCATGTGCAGGTCGAGGATGATCAGGTCGAAGCGGTGCTTGAGGTGCAGCGCCACCACCTGGCGCGGATCGTGGGTGGAACTGACGTTCTCGTAGCCGGTGGTCTTGAGGAGGTATTCGAGCAGTTGCACGTTCACCGGCTCGTCGTCGACGACGAGGATGCGCGCGCGCCGGATGTCGGACAGGGAAATCATCTAGCCTTCCTTTCGCCTGGCGGGCCCGTCCTGGGCTGCTCTGCCAGCGTACTATTGATCGCTTCAGTGAATTTATCGATGTCGATCGGCTTGGTCAGATAGCGGTGGAAGCCCGCCGCCATGCCGCGCTCGATATCGCGCGGCATGGCGTTGGCGGTCAGCGCGATGACCGGAATCCAGGTGGTCTCGGGATCGGCGCGCAACTGGCGCAGCACCTCGTAGCCGCTCATTCCCGGCAGGTTCAGGTCCATCAGGATCGCTTCCGGGAGGTGCGCCCTGGCCAGCTCCAGGCCAAGGTGGCCGTCGGGGGCCGACAGCAGGCGCAGGTCGCGCCGGAAGGCGACGATTTCTTCCACCAGCCGCAGGTTGGCCGGGTTGTCCTCGACGTACAGCACCAGGTGCGGCTCCCCCTCGTCGGGCAAGTCGCTCGGCGCGCTCGCGGCCTCGGGGCTGCGCTCGGGCAGCGCCGACGCCAGCGGCGTGGTGCTGGCCAGCTCGATCCAGAACACGCTGCCCACGCCCGGGCTGCTGGTGACGCCGATCTCGCCGCCCATCAGTTCCACCAGGCGCTTGGTCACCACCAGGCCGATGCCGGTGCCCTCCTGCGCCCCCGCTTCCTGGCCCAGGCGGTTAAACGGCTGGAACAGGTTGGCCAGCTGCTCCGGGTTCAGGCCGTTGCCGGTGTCCTGCACCGACAGGCGCAGGCGATCGGGCGTCGGATGCTCGCAGCTGACCACCACCGCGCCCTCTTCGCGGTTGTACTTGACGGCGTTCGACAACAGGTTGAGCAGCACCTGTTTCAGGCGCGTGCGGTCAGCCATCACCACCGCCTCCGACGCATCCGGGAACAGGGCCCGCACCTTGCGGGTGGCGGCGATCGGCTCGATCATGGTGCGCACTTCGAGCAGGATGTCGGTCAGGGCCACCGGTTCCATCGACAGGGTGATGGTGCCCGATTCGACCTTGGCCAGGTCGAGGATCTCGTTGATCAGGGTGAGCAGGTGGCGGCCCGACTTGAGGATGTGGTTCGCGAATTCCTTCTTCTGCTCCAGGGTCGAGGGCAGCGTGTCGGACGTCAGAATCTGGGCGAAGCCGAGGATCGCGTTGAGCGGCGTGCGCAGCTCGTGGCTCATCGAGGACAGGAAGGCCGACTTGGCCTGGTTGGCGCTTTTCGCTTCCTCGTTGGCGTTGGCCAGTTCGGCGTTGGCCAGCGCCAGTTGCAGGGTGCGCTCGTCGACGCGCTGCTCGAGCTGCTCGTTCAGGCGCATCACTTCCTGCTGCGCGCGCGTGCGCTGCCGGGCCTCGCGCAGGGTGGTGCTGTGCGAATCCTCGAGCTCGCGGGTGCGGCCCTCGATCTCGGTCAGCATGGCGTTGAAGGAGTCGGCCAGCTCGGCCGCCTCGTCGTCGCCGATGCGCGGCGCGCGGCGCGAATAGTCGCGCGTGGCCACCACCTCGCGCGCGATCTCGGTGACGGCCACGATCGGCGCCGTGATCACGCGCCCCAGGCGCCACATCAGCAGATAGGCGATCGCCATCGCCAGCAAGGTCACCCCGGCCGCGATCGCAAGATAATCGATGGTGCGCGCCAGCAGGCGGTTCTCGGCGCGCAGCACGACCGTGCCCACGGTGTCGCCATTCTCGACGATGGGCTGGCGCACCACCAGGTCGTCGTTGGCGCCCTCGGACTGCACGGCCGCGTCCAGGCGCTGGGGAATATTACGGGGTTCGCCGGCGGCGGCGTAGGAGGCGAACAGCGCGCCTTTGGCATCGTAGATGGCGGCAGCCCGCACCAGGGGACTGGTGCGCAGCAGCGCCAGGTTCTCATTGGCCAGGCGCGGATCGTCAAAGCTCAGGGCTGCGGACGTCATGTGGCCGACCAGTTCGGCCTGGGTCGAGAGGTCGTTCACCAGGGCGCGGTGGTAACTGCGCAGGTCATAGGCGATCACGATGGCGATCGAGACCAGCAACGCGACGAACGTGGTCGTCATCACCACCGCCACCAGCTTCTTGCGGATAGAGCGCTGGCGGCTCATGCTTCCTCCACGGACCGCTCATGGAACAGCATGCGCGGCATGTAAAATTTCTAACAAAGACGAGAAATCGGTCATCCCAGCATAGCAGCACGCCCGTGCTGTGTGTCGCACGAAACATTTATCAAGCCGGGGCAGGATGAGAATGCGGCTGGCACTGTAAACGTTCGCCTGCTGTTTGGGTAGCAATTTTTGAAACTTTGACCTGCCGTTCGCTTACCGCGCGCCCGCGCAGCGCGCTAGAATGAAGGGAGTCCGACCGGTTTCCCGACGTGGCATTCGCCCGGCCGGCGGCTTCCAAAGGAGACCCACGTGACGAACGAACTCATCGACCTTGCCCAGAAAGTCAGCGACGCCCTCGGCCCCAAAAAACTGATGCTGGCCGCCGCCGAATCCTGCACCGGCGGCGGCATCGCCTACACGCTCACCGCCATCCCCGGCTCGGGCGACTGGTTCGACTGCGGCTTCGTGACCTATTCGAACACCGCCAAGAACGAGATGCTGGACGTGCCCGACGCCGTGATCGCGCAGTTCGGCGCGGTCAGCGAAGAAGTGGCCGCCGCCATGGCCGCGGGCGCCGTGGCCAACAGCAACGCCGACATCGCCGTCTCGACCACCGGCATCGCCGGCCCGACCGGCGCCGTGCCCGGCAAGCCGATCGGCACCGTGTGCTTCGGCTGGGCGCGCGGCGATCATGTCCATACAGAACGCCTGGTGTTCCAGGGCGACCGCCAGGCCGTGCGCGAGCAGTCCATCGCCCACGCGCTGCGCGGCATCCTGCGCTTTATCGAGTAAGCGGCGCCTTGCCACAAATTTCTCCGTATCCGGGATAATGGCAAGGCGTGCGCCGCTCGATCGCGGCAAGGGCATTGTCATTGAATTACGGAGAGTATTTGAACATCCCCACCCTGATGGTCCCGCTGATGCTTGCTGCCGTTCCGGCCACCGCGCCGGCGGCCGGCCAGGCCCAGGACCGGCCTCCTGCGCCGGCCTCGGCGCCGATCCCGTCGATCGCCTTTGAAAAAACGGTGCTGCCCAACGGCCTGCAGCTGATCCTGGTCGAGGACAAGCGCCTGCCGATCGTGGCCGTCAACCTGTGGTACCACGTGGGCCCGGCCAACGAGGCGCCCGGCCTGACCGGCTTCGCCCACCTGTTCGAGCACATGATGTTCGCCGCCACCGGCCACATTCCGCGCGGCGAGGCCGACCGCCTGCTCGAAGGCGCCGGCGCGACCGACAGCAATGGCGGCACCGGCTTCGACAGCACCAGCTACTACGACACGGTGCCGAGCAACCAGCTCGAACTGGCGCTGTGGGTGCATGCCGACCGCATGGGCTTTTTGCTGGACGTGCTCGACCAGCCGGCCTTGACCAACCAGCAGGACGTGGTGCGCAACGAGCGCCGCCAGACCGTCGAGGGCGAGCCATATGGCCTGGTCGAGGAAGCGCTGCTGCAGACGCTGTTCCCCAAGGGCCATCCGTATGCGGCCTCGATCATCGGCTCGCACGCCGACATCCAGGGCGCGCGACTGGAAGACGTGCGCGAATTCTTCACCAACTACTATGGCCCCAACAACGCCAGCCTGGTGATCGCCGGCGACATCGACAAGGGCAAGACGCGCGAACTGGTGATGCGCTACTTCGGCGGCCTGCGCCGCGGCCCGGACGTCGTGCGTCCCAAGGTGGTCACGCCGCCGATCGCGGCCGAGCGCCGGGTCGTGGTGCGCGACCGGGTCGAGCTGCCGCGCGTGTTCATGGGCTGGCTGACGCCGGCCGCCTACCAGCCGGGCGACGCCGAACTGGCGGTGGCCGCCACCATCCTCGGCGGCGGCAAGTCGAGCCGCCTGTACAAGGCGCTGGTGTACGAGCGCCAGATCGCGCAGGACGTATCGAGCACCCAGACCTCGCTGGCCTTGAGTTCAACCTTCGTGGTCGACGTCACCGCGCGCGCCGGCCACACGCCGCAGGAACTCGAAGCGGCGATCGACGCCGAGCTGGAACGGCTGCGCAAGGACGGCCCGAGCGAGCGCGAAGTCGAACGCGCGCGCAACAGCCTGGAGACGGCCCTCTTGGCGTCGCTCGAAAAACTCGGCGGCGACGGCCTGGCCGAGCAACTCAACCACTACAACCTGTACACGGGCGACCCGGGCTACCTCGCCAAGGACCTGGCGCGCCTGCGCCGCATCGACGCCGCCGCCGTGCAGCGCGCCGTGCAGACCTGGCTCAAGCCGGAGGCGCGCGCCGTGGTGACCGGCGTGCCCGGCAAGCCGAAGGTCGACGATCCGCGCGCGCCCAAGCCCGCCAAGACGCCGGCCGCGCCAGACCCACAGGCCGCACTCAATGAGGCCGAACCGTGGCGCGCGACGCCGCCCATGGCCGGCCCGACGCCGAAGGTCACGCTGCCGCGTGGCGAGACCTTCAAGCTCGCCAACGGCTTGACGGTGATCCACCACCACAATCCGGCGCTGCCGCTGGTGTCGAGCCAGCTGGTGGTCAAGAGCGGTGGCGCGGCGAACCCGGACAATTTGCCGGGCCTGGCCGGCTTCACGGCCCAGATGCTGGAAGAAGGCACGGCCACCCGCAGCGCCCCGCAGATCGCCGACGAGATCGCGCAATTAGGCGCCTTCATGGACACCGGCAGCAGCGACGACGTCTCGACCGTGTCGCTGCTGGCGCTGCGCGCGACCTTTGCGCGCGCACTCGAAGTGATGGCCGACATCGTCCAGCACCCGTCCTTCCCGGCGGCCGAGATCGAGCGCCAGCGGCAGGACCGCCTCGGCGCCCTGACGCAGCAGCGCGACGATCCGGAAACGGTGGCGGCGCTGGCGGCGGCCGGCGCGCTATTCGGCAGCGCGCATCCAAAGGCGTATGGCCAACTGGGCCTGGAGCCGGCGATCCGCGCCACCACGCGTGAGGACATCGCCGGCTTCTGGAAGCGCCACTACGTGCCGTCCAATACGGCGCTGGTGGTGACCGGCGACATCACGCGCGCCGAACTGGAAGCGCTGGCCGAGGCGCAGTTCGGCGCCTGGCCGGCGGCCGACGCGCCCGAGGTCAAGCCCGCCGAGACCCGCCCCACGCCGGCGCGCCTGATCCTGGTCGACCAGCCGGACGCCGGTCAGACGGCACTGCAGGTGGCCTCTATGGGCCCGGCGCGCGACACGCCCGACTTCCCTGCCCTGCAAGTGATGAACGGCGCGCTGGGCGGCATGTTCTCGAGCCGCCTGAATAACAATCTGCGCGAGACCAAGGGCTATACCTACGGCATCTACTCGCACTTCGACTATGACCGCACCCCCGCGCCATTCTCGGTCGAGGCCAGCGTGCAGCAGGACGCCACCGGCGCATCGGTGCGCGAGATCCTGCGCGAGATCGCGGCCATGCGCGAGCAGCCCTTGTCGCAGGCCGAACTCGATGCGGCGCGCAACGCCCAGTTGCTGTCGCTGCCGGGCCAGTTCGAGACCAATGCCGACATCGGCGCCAGCCTGACCGAGTTGTTCGTCTATGGCCTGGCGCCGGATTACTACGACCGTCTGGCGCGGGAGCTGGCGCAGGTCGGCGTGGAAGACGTGCAGAGAGTCGCGCGGGCGTATCTCGATCCGGACCGGATGATCGTGGTGGCGGTCGGCGAGCGGCGCAAGATCCTGCCGCAGCTGCAGAAACTTGGACTGGGACAGCCCGAGATGCGCGACGACGACGGACAGACGATGGATAAGACACAACGCTGAACGACACCGCGCTTGCCCGGCGCGGTTGTTTCGCCTAACATATGAACACCTATTCATATGTTAGAGCCACACTTGACCATCGCACATCCGCCCGCCCAGCCCATCGCCCCACCGCCAGATGAGGCGATCGGCCAGCTGGCTGACCTGTTCCACCTGCTGGGCGACCCGACCCGGCTGCGCATCGTGCTGGCCTGCCTGGCCCAGCCGACGGCGGTGGGCGATATCGCGGCCGGCCTGGCGCTGTCCAGTTCCCTGGTCAGCCACCACCTGCGCCTGCTGCGCGCGGCCCGCATCGTCAAGGCCGAGCGCCAGGGCAAACAAGTCTTCTATTCGGCTGCCGACGCCCACATCAGCAGCCTGCTCTCCACCATGTTCGAGCACATCGCCGAACCCGCCAACGGAATGGACGCATGAGCCACGCACACGACCATCAGCACAAGCATCACCATGACCACGGCCACGATCACGGCCATTCCCATGGCTTCGGCCACCACCACCACCACCACCACATGCCCTCGCCCGACGGCCACGGCCGCGCCTTCGCATTGGCGATCGGCCTGAACCTGGCCTTCGTCATCGTCGAGTTCACCTATGGTTTCATCGCCCATTCCACCGCGCTGATGGCCGACGCCGGCCACAACCTGTCCGACGTGCTGGGCCTGATGCTGGCCTGGGGCGCCGCCCTGCTGGCCAAGAGCGCGCCCAAGGGCCGCTACACCTACGGCTTGCGCGGTTCGTCGATCCTGGCGGCGCTGGGCAACGGCCTGCTCCTGATGGTGGCCTGCGGCGCGATCGCCTGGGAAGCGGTGCAGCGCATCGCCGAGCCGGCGCCCGTGGCCGGCGCGACGGTGTCGATCGTGGCCGCCATCGGCGTCGTCATCAATGGCTTCTCGGCTTGGCTATTCCTGGCTGGCAGCAAGGGCGACCTGAACATCCGCGGCGCCTACCTGCACATGGCGGCCGACGCCGCGCTGTCGCTGGGCGTGGTGATTTCTGGCCTGGCGATCATGTATTCGGGCTGGACCTGGATCGATCCGATCGTGAGCCTGGTGATCGTGGTGGTGATCGTGATCGGCACCTGGTCGCTGCTGCGCGAATCGGTGCAGCTGTCGATGGCGGCCGTGCCCCCGAACGTCGACGCAGGCAAGGTGCAGGCCTTCCTGGCCGGCCAGCCGGGCGTGACCGAGGTGCATGACCTGCATATCTGGGCCATGAGCACGACCGAGACCGCGCTTACCGCCCACCTGGTGATCCCGGGCGGCTATCCGGGCGACGCGGTGCTCGACGCCATCGAGCACACGCTGCGCGAGAAGCATGCGATCCACCATTGCACGCTGCAGGTGGAACAGGGGACGATTCATCACCACTGCACCTTGCAGGTGCACGCGCACTAGCTGCGGGTGTGCGAAGGACTTGGGTACCCGCCTGCGCGGGTACGACGTTGTTTGGGGTGGAGGAATCGGGATGCAAACTCTTTAGCCCGCACCTCGTTCACGTCGTTATCTCCACTGGAGATAACGACTTCCCGCGCAGGCGGGAACCCAAGCATGATGCGCAGGGTTAGCGTTTATCCCGCCAGATTCGCATACAGCGCCGTGCTGAGATAACGCTCGCCGAACGAGGGAATGATGACGACGATCAGCTTGCCCGCGTTCTCCGGCCGGCGCGCCACCTCGATCGCGGCCCACAGCGCCGCGCCCGACGAGATGCCGACCAGCAGTCCTTCCTCGCGCGCGGCGGCGCGCGCCGTCTCGAAGGCATCTTCGTTCTTCACGGAGATCACTTCGTCGTAGGACGCGGTATCCAATACCTGCGGCACGAAACCGGCGCCGATGCCCTGGATCGGGTGCGGGCCCTTGGTGCCCTTCGACAGCATCGGCGACGCCTCGGGCTCCACGGCGATGGCCTGGAAGCCGGGGCGGCGCGGCTTGATGACGTCGGCCACGCCGGTGATGGTGCCGCCGGTGCCCACGCCCGCCACCAGGATGTCGATCTTGCCGTCTGTGTCGCGCCAGATTTCCTCGGCCGTGGTGCGGCGGTGCACCTCGGGGTTGGCGGGGTTGTTGAATTGCTGCGGCATGAAGGCGCGCGGGTCGCTTGCCACGATCTCTTCGGCGCGCCGGATGGCGCCCAGCATGCCTTCGCTGCCGGGAGTGAGCACCAGCTCGGCGCCATAGGCGCGCAGCAGCATGCGCCGCTCGCTGCTCATGGTCTCGGGCATCACCAGCTTGCAGCGGTAGCCGCGCGCCGCGCACACCATCGCCAGCGCGATGCCGGTATTGCCGCTGGTGGGTTCGACGACCGTGGTGTCGGAGTCGATGAGGCCGGCCGCCTCGGCGGCCTCGATCATGGCCAGGCCGATGCGGTCCTTGACGCTGTGCGCGGGATTGTGGAATTCCAGCTTGCCGACCAGGTCGGCTCCGCTGCCCATCGCCAGCTTGCGGATGCGCACCAGCGGGGTATTGCCTATCAGTTCAGTGACATCGTTCGCGATTTTCATGCCGCCTCCGTTGTCGAACAAATATTGACGTTATTTGACGTCCAGCAGTTCCACGTCGAAGATCAGGTCGGAATCCGGCGGGATCATGCCGCCGCCCGCGCCGCGCTTGCCATAGGCCAGCGCGCTCGGGATGATCAGGGTGCGCTTGCCGCCGACCTTCATGCCGGCCACGCCCTGCTCCCAACCCTTGATCACACGGCCCGCGCCGAGCTGGAACTCGAGCGGATCGCGGCCGCCATCGAGCGACGAATCGAATTTGCGTCCGCGCTGCTGGCGGGCCAGCGGCTTGTGGAACCAGCCGGTGTAGTTGACCACGACATTGCTGCCCAGCGACGCTTCCTTGCCGGTGCCGACCACGCGATCGACGATCTCGACCTGGGGTGCGGGCGCCTCGGCCACCGGCGCCGGGACCTGATTCTCCGGCGGCGCGACCGGCGGCGTGCTCGACTGCTGCACGTCCGGCGGCGGCTGGGTGGTCGGTTTGCTGGCGTCCTGCGCGCCTTCCTGCGCCTGGACGCTCGCGGCGGCCAGCAGCAGTGCAATGAATGCGGATCGACGAATCATGTGTGCTCTTCCAAGAATAGGCAACCGGACGGTTGCAACAATCTTATGATAACAAGGCCGCTTCGGCTTGCACAGTTTGCCCGACCGGGGCAGCCTGGGCCTCCAGCGCAGCCTCGGCCTCGGCATTGGCGGCCTCAGCCAGGCGGCGCAGCACCTGGCCCGCCGTCACCATGCCGAAGGTGGCGGTGACCACCATGCTCGAACCGAAGCCGGCGCAGTTCAGGCCCGTGATGCTGTTCGGCTCGACATCGCAGGCATCGCCAGCGTCGGGATAACGCAGCGGTTCCATCGAGAACACGGCGTCGATATGGTATTTCTGTTTCTCGCCGCGCGAGAAACCATATTGTGCACGCAAGATTTTGCGCACTTTCTTGAGCAAGGGCTCTTGTTCGGTACGGGCCAGGTCGCGGATCTCGACCTTGGTCGGATCGATCTGGCCGCCCGCACCGCCCACCACCACCAGCGGCATCTTGTTGGCGCTGCACCAGGCGATCAGGGCCGCCTTCGGCTTCACGCTGTCGATGGCATCGACCACATAATCGAAATCCTTATCGCCGATCATTGCCGCGATGTTCTCGGGATCGATAAAATCCTCGACCAGCGTGACCTGGCAGAACGGATTGATCTGGGCGATGCGCTGCTTGAGCGCCTCGATCTTGGCCATCCCGACGGTCGACGACAGCGCCTGGATCTGACGGTTGATGTTCGACTCTGCCACATTGTCGAGGTCGATCAGGGTCAGGCGGCCGACCGCGCTGCGCGCCAGCGCCTCGACCACCCACGAGCCGACGCCGCCGACGCCGATCACGCAAACGTGTGCTGAACGAAAACGTTCGAGCGCGCGCTCACCGTAGAGGCGGGCGATGCCGCCAAAGCGTCGCGCGAAGTCGACTTCGTCGTCCAACGTTGCCGAAAAGAGCTGAGTGTTGATCTGGTTCATCCCAATATTGTAGCGGACACGCCTTTCGCATCTGCACTAAAATACCTCTTAGATAACCAAATAGTGATGAGCAAATTTTTTGCGTGTCACCAAAATGCTACTGGAACGCCATGAGCTCCCTCCTGCACGACGCCGCCCCCGATTTCACCCAGCCGATCGCCGTGCTCAAGCACTGCCACGGACGCATCCGCAAACAGCTCGCGACCCTGGAAAAACTGCTGGAACACCTGCCGTTGCACGGCGCCGACGAGCAGGCGCGCCAGGCGGCGAGCGCGGTGCTGCGCTACTTCGACAAGGCGGCCCACCTGCACCACGACGACGAGGAGCAGGACCTGATCCCGATGCTGCGCGCCACCGCCCAGGGCGACGACGCCGCCATCCTGCAGGCGCTGGCGCCGACCATCCTGCAAGACCACAAGGACATGGATGCGCTGTGGCAAGACCTGCACGAGCAGCTGACCGCCATTGCCGAAGGCACGGGCACGGTGCTGTCGGATAGCCAGGTGCGACGCTTCGTGGCCAGCTATACCTCCCATATGGAGCGCGAAGAAAGCACCATGGCGCCGATGGCGATACGCCTGTTCTCGCCGCAGCAGATGGCGCAACTGGGCCAGGCCATGCAGCTGCGCCGCGGCATTGCTGTGCCGGCGGCCGCGCCGTCGCCGGCCGTGGGCCAGGCCGTGGCCGACCTGCGCAAGGACTACGGCCAGGCCAGCCTGGACGAGGCCGACGTCCTCGACGATCCGATCGCGCAATTCACGGCCTGGTTCGAGCAGGCCCTGAAAGCCGAAGTGAACGAACCGAATGCGATGTCGCTGTCCACCGTGGCCGCCAACGGCAGGCCAAGCTCGCGCATCGTGCTGGTCAAGCAATTCGATGCGCGCGGCTTCTCGTGGTACACGAATTACGACAGCAAGAAGGGCGCGGATTTGCGCGACAACAGCTACGCAGCATTGCTGTTCTTCTGGAGCGAACTCGAACGTCAGGTACGTATCGAAGGACGTGTGGAGCGTACTGCGCCGGACGAAAGCGACCGCTATTTCCGCAGCCGTCCCCTCAAGAGCCGGTTGTCGGCGATCGCCTCGCGCCAGAGCGCGCCGATCGACAGCCGTGCGCAACTCGAACAGAACTACGACGTCGTGGCGCAGGGGGCTGGCGAGGATCCGGCGCGTCCCGACAACTGGGGCGGCTTCCGCCTGATCCCCGACCGTATCGAATTCTGGCAAGGCCGGCGTTCGCGCTTCCATGACCGCATCGTCTACGAGCGTCAGGAAGACGGCAGCTGGACGCGCCAGCGTTTGCAACCGTAACCGGCCAGGAGCCGCGGCCGGCTACGCCTTTGATAAAAGGGGTGGACCGTGTTCGATCAGATCAAGCTGTCGGCCTGGCAATCGGGCCTGCGCGGCACATTGCCGCAACTGTCACTGCCACTGCGCGTGGAGCTGTGGAACGGTGAACGCATCGACCTGTCGCCCGATCCACCGCGGGTCACCATCCGCATCCCCGGCCCGGCCGCACTGCGCTACCTGCGCTCCCCTTCCCTGTACAGCCTGGGCCGCGCCTACGTCGAGGGCGCGATCGAGGTGATGGGCCGCGCGGCCGACATCATCGCGGTCGGCAATGCGCTGGCGGCGTCCGGCGCCGACAACGGGCGCAGCCGCCTGGCCGACGCGCTGGGCTTCCGGCGAAACCACACGCGCGAATCCGACCGCGACGCGATCCGCTACCACTACGACGTCTCCAACGAGTTCTACGCCGCCTGGCTCGATCCCGGCATGGTGTATTCCTGCGCCTACTTCGAGGGCGGCGACGAAGACCTGGCCACCGCGCAGACCAAGAAGATCGACCACATCCTGCGCAAGATCGACCTGCGTCCCGGCCAGACCCTGCTCGACATCGGCTGCGGCTGGGGCGCGCTGGTGCTGCGCGCGGCCGAACAGTTCGGCGCGCGCTGCGTGGGCATCACGCTGTCCGAGAACCAGGCCGCATTGGCGCGCGAACGGGTCGTCAAGGCCGGGCTGCAGGACCGTGTCGAGATCCGGATCCAGGATTACCGCGACGTCGACGGCCATTTCGAGCGCATCACCAGCGTCGGCATGTTCGAGCACGTCGGCGTGCAGCACCTGAAGGATTATTTCGCGCAGGTGGCGCGCCTGCTGGCGCCAGGCGGCGTCGTGATGAACCACGGGATCACCACCACCGACGCCGACAATGGCGCCACGCCCTATGGCGGCGGCCAGTTCATCGACGAATACGTGTTCCCGCAGGGAGAATTGGCGCACCTGGCAACCGTGGTGCGGGCGATGCAGGAAGGCGGCCTGGAAGTGCGCGACGTGGAAAACCTGCGCCGCCACTATGCGCACACCTGCGCGCTCTGGACCGACAATTTCGAGAGCAATGCCGCCCACATCCGCACCCTGACCGACCCGAAGCGCTTCCGCATCTGGCACGTCTACCTTGCCGGCTGCGCCTACGCCTTCGCCCACGACCGGATCAGCCTGTACCAGATCGTGTGCGGCAAGGCGGGGAGCGACGTGGCGCAGTTGCCCTGGTCGAGGAGGTATATGTATGCCTGATGCCGATGTCGATCGATCAGGCGCATCGTATTTGTCACGCGGCTTGAGCACGTCGTCCCCGCGAAGGCGGGGACCCAAGTCCTCAGCACTGCCACGGAAAATTATTGCAGAGGCGGCTCATGCTTACTTGGGTTCCCGCCTGCGCGGGAACGACGGTGGCTGCTCGTATGGTGCTTATGCCTTTAAACGATCCGTAAAGGTCTTGCGGAACTTGGCCACCTTCGGCGCCACCACGAAGGCGCAATAGCCCTGCAGCGGGTGCTGGGCGAAGTAGTTCTGGTGATAGTCTTCGGCCTTGTACCAGGTTTCCTGGGGCTTGACCTCGGTGACGATCGGCGCGTCCCACACCAGGCCCATCTCGCCGATCACCTTGTGCGCGATCTCCACCTGTTCGGGCGAGGTGGTGAAGATCACCGAGCGATACTGCGTGCCGACGTCATTGCCCTGGCGGTTCAGGGTGGTCGGGTCGTGAATGGTGAAGAAGATCTCCAGGATGTCGCGGTAGCCGATCACGGCAGGGTCGAATTCGAGACGCACCACTTCGGCGTGGCCGGTGGTGCCGCTGCACACCGCCTCGTAGCTCGGATAGTCGACCTGGCCCCCCATATAGCCCGATTCCACGCGGGTGATGCCGCGCGCCTCGAGGTACACCGCTTCCAGGCACCAGAAGCATCCGCCGCCCAGGATGGCTACTTCGGTTGCTTTTTGCTCACTCATAGTTCACCTTGGCATTGGTAAGATCAGATATCTTTAATGTAGCGCAAAGCGCATCGTTCTGCATTGAACTGCGGGGATACTGACCACGGCTACGGCCCGCTCGCGGCAAGGACACCCCCGACGATGGCATAATGAGCGCCAACGCTCAGGAACCGCATGAATACACTTTCCGCCCGCGCGACGACGCGCGACTTCGATACAACACATTTCCGCCACGCCCTGTCGCAATTCGCGACCGGCGTGACCGTCATTACCACGCGCCTGGCCGACGGTAGCTTCCGGGGTCTCACCGCCAGCTCCTTCAATTCGGTCTCGCT
This sequence comes from Massilia sp. Soil_C_3, assembly GCF_057657035.1. Taxonomy (NCBI): domain Bacteria; kingdom Pseudomonadati; phylum Pseudomonadota; class Betaproteobacteria; order Burkholderiales; family Oxalobacteraceae; genus Massilia; species Massilia sp. Soil_C_3. Next base: position 241,338 of record NZ_JBDGJG010000006.1, on the reverse strand, counting down.
CGACCCGCCGCTGGTCTTGTGGAGCCTGGGCGCCGGCGCCAACAGCCTGCCCATCTTCAGCGGCAACTCGCACTACGTCATCAACGTGCTGTCCGCCGGCCAGGAAGAACTGGCGCTGCGCTTCTCGCGCCGCAGCGAGAACCCGTTCGAGGGTGTCGAGTACGAACTGTCGCGCACCGGCCTGCCGATCCTGAAAGGCGTGTCGGCGTGGTTCGAATGCCACAACCGCAGCCGCTATCCCGAAGGCGACCACGTCATCTTCGTCGGCGAGGTCGAGGAGTGCCAGGTCCATCCACAGTCGGCCCTGATCTTCCACGGCGGCAAATTCGGCAGCACGGCTGGTCAAAAATAGAAATTCCTGTCGCAGTTTCAAAAGATACGTGGGCGGCACGTTTCTATAATGTTCAGGCGCGCCTTACAAGGCACCTACCGAACTAGAACTTAGAGACAGGATTTTGCGATGACCCGTACCGACTCGTCCAAGAAAGCTTCCTTCCACTGGGATGACCCGCTGCTGCTGAACAGCCAGCTGACCGACGACGAGCGCATGGTGCGCGACGCGGCCGCCGCCTACTGCCAGGACAAGCTGCAGCCGCGCATCCTCGAGGCCTTCCGCCACGAGGCCATGGACGTCTCGATCTTTCGCGAAATGGGCGACCTGGGCCTCCTGGGCCCGACCATTCCCGAGCAGTACGGCGGACCTGGCTTGAACTACGTCGCCTATGGCCTCATCGCGCGCGAAGTCGAGCGCGTCGACTCCGGCTACCGCTCGATGATGAGCGTGCAATCCTCGCTGGTGATGGTGCCGATCTATGAATTCGGCAATGAGGAAACGCGCCAGAAATACCTGCCGAAGCTGGCCACCGGCGAATGGATCGGCTGCTTCGGCCTGACCGAACCGAACCACGGCTCGGACCCGGCCTCGATGGTCACCCGCGCCCGCAAGGTGGACGGCGGCTACAGCCTGACCGGCAGCAAGATGTGGATCACCAATTCGCCGGTCGCCGACGTGTTCGTGGTGTGGGCCAAGGACGACGAAGGCGCGATCCGCGGCTTCGTGCTCGAGAAGGGCTGGAAAGGCCTGTCGGCGCCGGCGATCCACGGCAAGTTCGGCCTGCGCGCCTCGGTCACCGGCGAAATCGTCATGGACGAGGTGTTCTGCCCGGAAGAAAACGCCTTCCCCGAGGTGCGCGGCCTGAAGGGCCCGTTCACCTGCCTGAACTCGGCGCGCTACGGCATCGCCTGGGGCGCGCTGGGCGCGGCCGAAGACTGCTGGCACACCGCGCGCCAGTACACGATGGACCGCACCCAGTTCGGTAAACCTTTGGCGGCGAACCAGCTGGTGCAGAAGAAGCTGGCCGACATGCAGACCGAGATCACCCTCGGCCTGCAGGGGTGCCTGCGCCTGGGCCGCATGAAGGACGAAGGCACGGCGGCGGTCGAGATCACCTCGATCATGAAGCGCAACTCGTGCGGCAAGTCGCTGGACATCGCCCGCGTCGCGCGCGACATGCTGGGCGGTAACGGCATCTCGGACGAATTCGGCATCATCCGCCACATGGTCAACCTCGAGGTGGTCAACACCTATGAAGGAACGCACGACATCCACGCCCTGATCCTGGGCCGCGCCCAGACCGGCATCGCCGCGTTCTGATCACCGGCGCGCGACGCGCCGCGCGGCCTGGGCCTGCGGCGTGTCGCCCAGCGGCGCCAGCACCGACCCACGCGCCAGGGCGCGCACCAGCGCCGCTTCGCCGAAGCGCAAGCCCCGCCCGCGCAGCTGCGGCAGCGAGCGCACCGGCTCGGGCGTGATCTCCACCGCGGCGCGCACCAGCAGCCGCTGCAACGGCCGCAAGGGCGCCGGCAGGATGGGCGCCTCGCCCATGATGCGCATGAAATCCGCGAGGATATCGGAGCCTTCCAGTCCGGGGGCGGTCTTCGCCAGCAGCGATTCCCACTCCTTCCATGAACCCGGCGCGCCGGTCGCGCCGTACAGGCGCGCGGCCGGTTCCGACTCGGCGAAGGCGGCGTCCTTCTCGGCATCGGACAGCGCGCGCACATAGCGGTGATAGGCCTCGGTGAACCCGAACGAGGCGGTCGCCTGCACCCAGTCGAGCAGGCGCGGATCGTTGGCCTGGTAGGCCACGCCATCGGGCGTAGTGCCCTTGACCCGGCCATGCATGCGCACCACGTGCGCGATCATTTTTTCGGCCGCCGAGCGCGGGCCGTACACCGTCATCATCGCCGCGAAACCGGTGCGGCGCAGGCGCGTGCCCGGGTCGCGCTGGAAGCTGCTGTGGTCCCACACGCCGGAGCGCACCGACGGTTCGGCCAGTTCGAGCAGCACCGCCGTCACGCCGCCAACAAAGAGGCCAATGGGATTGGCGAACACGCGCCACGAGACGCCGTCATGCGGCGCCAGCGCCGCCTCGCCGGCCGGCTGGCTGAAGTCGAAGGCCATGCCCGCCGGGGGCTGCATCAGATCGCGTACCGCATCGAGCATTCATTCCTCCTGATGATCCCGTCATCAACATGTCATGGCGTATTCATATCATCCCTTCAATTTTTGTGTCTCACAATTCATTGAAGGATTTCACATGCACCAGGTCGTCCAGCTGCGCCGTCTTCCGCTCGCCATCGCCATCGGCGCCGTCCTCGCCCTCTCCGCCTGCGGCGGCTCGGACCACGATGACGATGCCGACGTCGTCGTCGTCATCCCCCCGGCGCCGGCCGACCAGGGTGCGGCCGACAGCGCGCCGGTGCCGGGCGTCACGGCCTTCGTCGACACCGTCGCCACCAACCAGCGCGGCGACGCGCGCTACGCCACGCTGGCCACCAACGCCGGCGTGCGCGTCCTGGGCGGCATGCTCGACATCTTCAAGCCGGTGGCCGAGATCGTCGATGCCGGCGTGACCGCGCCGGCCGTGGACGGTTTCCCGGCCATCGTCGCCTCGACCTGGACCGGCGTGCCGAACGACGGCACCAACGGCGGCACGATCGTCAACGCGCAGGTGCACAACGCGAACATCGACTACGTGGTCAAGGCCACCGCCAGCCGCACCCCGGAGCAGACCTTGCTGGCCTACCTGGACGACCGCCGCGGCAAGGGCTACAGCACCGCCAGCGGCATGGGTCCGCTGACCGCAGCCTGGCGCAGCGCCTCGCGCCAGACCACCACCATCAACGACATGCCGCAGGACGCCGTGACCGTCAAATACGAAGACGGCGGCAACAACAACGGCGTGGGCGGCGATGCCAATCCCGAGTTCGGCAAGGTGATCGACCTGGTCAACGCGATGGGCGCCAACGGCTCGACCGAGCCGGCCAAGCGCTTCTACAAGTACGCGCGCCCCTACCGCTGGAGCAGCGCAGTGCAGGTGGTGCCGCAGCTGGAACCGGCCAAGAGCACGACGCCGGGCACCGACGGCGGCTTCACCAGCGGCCACTCGGCCGAGGCGACCCGCAACGCCGTCGCCATGGCCTATGTGGTGCCGGAACGCTTCCAGGAACTGGTCGGCCGCGGCCTCGAATTGGGCGAGAGCCGCATCTTCGCCGGCATGCACTCGCCGCTGGACGTGATCAGCGGCCGCGTGCAGGCGCAAGCCATCGCCGCCGCCAACCTGATTGCCGCCGGCGCCACCACCCGCGCCGCCGCCCGCGCCCAGGCCCAGGCCACGCTGATGAAGCTGACCGATACCAATGCCGGCAACTTCGCAAACTACGCGGCTTCCGGCACGCCGGCCAACGACCGCTTCGCCGACTACGCTGCCAGCCGCGCCAACTACCTGCGCCGTATGACCTATGGCCTGCCGCAGACCGGCTCGACCACCGCGCCGGCCGTCGTGCCGAAAGGCGCCGAAGTGATGCTGGAAACCCGCCTGCCCTACCTGAGCGAGGCGCAGCGCCGCGTGGTGCTCAAGACGACCGCGATCCCTTCCGGCTATCCGGTGCTGGACGATCCTGAAGGCTGGGGCCGCCTTAATCTATTTGCCGCGGGCGACGGCTATGCCGTCTTCACCGGCAACGTGGTGGTGAACATGGATGCGGGCAAGGGCGGCTTCAACGCGGTCGACCGCTGGCGCAACGACATTTCGGGCAGCGGCAAGCTGGTCAAGCAAGGCAGCGGCAACCTGAGGCTGGGCGGCAAGAGCAGCTGGACCGGCGGCGCCCAGGTCGACGGCGGCACGCTCGAAGCCCTGTCGATGACGGCCTTCGGCACCGGCGACGTGTACGTCGCCAGCGGCGCCACGGTGGTGAACAATACGGCGGGCACGCTGGCCCTGGCCAAGCAATACACCCAGCAGAAGGGCGGCACGCTGGAAATGCGCGTCGGCGCCGTGACCCACGGCCACCTGAGCGTCAGCGGCGCGGTGACCATCGGCGGCGGCACCTTGCGCATCGTGTTCCAGAACGGCTACAAGCCGGCGGCCGGCGCGACGCTGAAGGTGATCACGGCGGGCAGCCTGAAAGGCAAGTTCGAGACCATCACGGTCGAGGGCTACACGGTGACGCCGACCTATACCGCGACGGGACTGGAGCTGCGCCTGGGCGCATGATGTAGAAAGGGCCGGGAGCGATCCCGGCCCTTTTCAATGTGGCTTATTCGTCGAAGTCTTCGGCCAGGTTCTTCCAGCCGCGGCTCTTGGCGAAGGCCGCGAATTCCTCGGGCGCTTCGAGCACGATCAGGCGGCTCTCCTGCAGCCCCGGATCGCTGTGGCCGAAGTCCGGTCCCTTGTAGCCGACCGCGCGCAGGCGGTCGACGAGCTGGCGCACCAGGACCGTGTCCTTGTAGGCGCCCGGTTCGAGCTTGGCCGCGAACTTCACGTACACGTCAATAATCCCGTAGCCCTCGTCGAAGATGGTGATGTTCTTTACGTCGAGGGTACGGCCTTGCCCATCCTTGGCCTGGAAGGCGCCGGACAGTTCGATATCGGATTCGGTAGTCATGGCGCCAGCATATCACCGGCGCGCACGGCGCGGCGTCAGCGGTCGTAATCAGGCATGTGAAGTCAGGGGCTTTCGTCGGTGTTCGAGGTGATCAGGCTGCGCAGGACCTCGGCGCTGCGCTGGGCTTGCCTGGCCTGGGCGCTGTAGTCGAGAGAGGCCGCGATTTGCTTGTTCCGCAAGGCGTCGTCTGACATCCGACGCAGCAGCATTTCTTTTTCCTGGAGCGCGCGCATCGCACTCCAGATCGAATCCTCGACCGTCTCGCCCTGCAGCGCGACGAGATTGCGTTCCGTGTAGGCATGACCGGTATGGCAGCGGAAGCGCCGCGGTTGCTGGTCCTTGAGCTCCCACAGGGTGCCATGACAGTCGGGGCAGGTAAAGGTCGATGGCTGCGCAATCTCTTCCAGACGGTGCATGTCAACTCCCTCCATGCCGAAATTGTTTTCCAGTTCGACCCACTGCGGTACTTCCGGCGCAACACCCGGCGCCGCTCCGCCCTGCGCATTCGCCTCGGCCAGCCGCAGCAGGGCCTGAGGGATTTCTTCGAGCTTGAGCACGTGGTCGACGGCGACGTGATCGATGGCGCTGGCAGGCATGTCGGGCACCATCGCCTCGGCCGGATCCTGTACCACGGCGGTGCCGCCACAGGCCTTGATGGCCGCCAGGCCGGCCGTCCCGTCGTCCAGCGCGCCGGTCAGGATCACGCCGGTCGCGCGTGCCCCGAAGGCCGCCGCGGCAGCGCGAAACAGGGGATCGATCGCCGGCCGCGTATGGTTTTCCTTGGCCGTCCTGACCAGCACCACCTTGCACTGGGCGCCCGAGCGCACCATGGTCAGGTGGAAATCGGGGGGCGCCACCAGGATCCTGCCCGCCTCTACCAGATCGCCATGGCGGGCCTGTCGTACCGGCAGCACCGAGGTGCGCGCGAGCAGCGAGGGCAGGATGCTGTCATGCGTGCCGATGTGCATCACGACCAGCACGGCAGGCGTAAAACCCGACGGCAGGCCGGCCACCAGCAGGCGCAGCGCTTCCAGCCCGCCGGTGGAAGTACCGATGACAACGATATCGCGGGCGGGAATCGGGGGCGTTTTCATCTAACGACAATGATCCGTCTTCACGCCGCAGTCGGTGCGCTGGCGCACAGGCGCACACATGCTTCGGGCGTCACATCATGCGTTTGCGGCTTCGCACAAGGCATGCACGGTTTCGCACAACACGTCCACCGATACCGGCTTGGTCAGCCAGGCGGAAAAACCCGCCTCCACGGCGCGCTTGCCTCCCTGCTCCTGGCCAAGGCCACTTGCCGCGATCACCGGCAAGCGCGCCAGGCCCGGCATCGTGCGGATCGCCGCAATGAACTCGTAGCCGTCCATATCCGGCATGGAAATGTCTGAAATGACGGCATCAAATTTCCTTTGTCCGAGCAGGTCCAGGCCCTGCCGGGCGGTCGACGCCACCTGGACCTCGGCGCCCTCGAGCTCGAGCAGCATCTGGATCACCGAGGCGGTATCCTCCGAATCGTCGACCAGCAACAGCCGGCGTCCGGCCAGGTTCGACAGGCCGGCGCCGCCATCGCCCCCGCCGCCATCCTGGGCCATCTGCGCCAGCGGCAGGCACAGGGTAAAGGTGCTGCCCTGGCCGATGCCGGGCGAACGGACCTCGACCGTGCCGCCATGCAGTTCGGTAATCTGGCGCACCAGCGCCAGGCCGATTCCCAGGCCCGTCTTGTTGCGCACCACCGTCGCCGTGCCCTGTCCGAACATCTCGAACACGCGCGGCAGGGCTTCTTCGGAAATGCCGGCGCCGGTGTCGCTCACTTCCAGGCGCGCCTGGTCGTTCTCGATGCCCAGGGCCACGCGCACCGTGCCGCCGGCCGGGGTGAACTTGACCGCATTGCTCAGCAGGTTGAGGATCACCTGTTCGATCCGCACCGGATCGACCGCCACCATCACGGGTCGGGTATAGGGGACGAATTCGAGCCGCAGGTTGTCGACCGCCGGATCGGTGCGCATAACGTCGACCAGCTTGCCGGCGATCGTGGCCAGGTCGATGTCCTGGATCGCGAGCGTCAGCTTGCCGGTCGTGACGCGTGAAATGTCCATCAGGTCTTCGATGATCTTGGCCTGGGCCGTCACCGATTCGCGGATGATCGCAGCCGAGCGCAGCGCCGGCTGCGACTCGCGCACCGCCGGCAGGCGTCCCAGCAGTTCGGCATTGATATAGATGATGTTGAGCGGGTGCCGGAGTTCATGCGACATCACGGCCAGGAACTCGTCCTTCAGCGCATTGGCCGACTCGGCATGCGAGCGGCCGGTCTGTTCGCGCGACAGCGCCACCTCGCGCTGCTCGTCGTGATGCACGCGCGAGGTCTGGTCGCGCATGATCTTGGCATAGCCTTCGAAGTCGCCCTTGTGCAGGATCGTGGTGACGCCGGCGCAGAAGAAGCGGCTGCCGTCCTTGCGCAGGTACCAGCGCTCGTCCTCGGCGCGGCCGCTGGCGCGCACGCCGCGGCGCTCGCTGTCGGGCACGCCGGCCACCCGGTCTTCCAGCAGGTACAGGCGATCCACGCTGGCGCCCAGCATGTCCTGTTCGGCATAGCCGAAGTTGCGCTCCGCCCCCTTGTTCCACGCCGTGACCAGGCCCTGGCGGTCGGTGGTGATGATCGCGTAGTCGTCGGTGCTGTCGGCCACCAGGCGCATCCACTCCTCGCCGATGCGGGCCTTGGCTTCCGCTTCGCGCCGGCGGCTGATGTCGATGAAGGTCATTACCGCGCCTTCGATCCTGTCTTCGGTCGTGCGATAGGGCAGCAGGCGCATGAGGTAGTAGCGCCCGTCGTTGCTGCGCAGCTCGCGCTCGACGGGGTGCAGGGTATCGAAGGTGGAGGACACGTCGTCGGCCAGGTGGCCGTACTCGAGGCGGTGCGTGATATCGAGCAGCGAGCGGCCGATATCGGTCGCGATGATCGAGAAGATGTCCGCCGCCCGCGGTGTAAAGCGCTTGATGCACACCGCCCGGTCGACGAAGATCGTGGCAATGTCGGTGGACGCGATCAGGTTGTTCAGGTCGTCGTTCGCCTTGCCGGTTTCTTCCACCTTCACTTTCAGCTCGTAGTTGACGGTGACGAGTTCCTCATTCACCGACTGCAGCTCTTCCTTGCTGGTTTCGAGTTCCTCGGTGGCCGAGCGCAGCTCTTCGTTAATGGCCTGCAGTTCCTCATTGGAAGCGCGATGCTCTTCGTTGGAGACCTCGGCATGCTCGATCGTCTCTTGCAGTTTCTGCTTGCTGCGCTGCAGCTCGGATTCGAGCTGGCGGAGCACGAGATCCTTCGGCTCGACGACGTTCTCGCCCGGCTGGGGGTTCATCGTCCTTTCGATCTCCTCGAACAGGATCAGGGCGAAACCGGTATTGGCGACCTCGTCGGTAAACGGCCGGACGATCATGTTGACGAAGAAGGTCGCGCTTTCGCGCTTGATCATCACCCGATGCGCCTCGACGCTGTTGCCCGTCTGGAGCGCCTGGTAAAGCGCCATGCGCAGTTCGAGCCGCAGCTCGGGCAGCACCAGCGCCATCACATTGCGCGACGGTTCGCCGCCGATATGGCGCAGGAAGCGGCCGGCGGTGTCGGACATGTGCACGATGTCCGAATCGCGGTCGACGATCAGGCTTGGCGGCGCGAATTTCGACAGCGCGCGCTGGTGCACCTCGCCGTAGGAAAACTGGGGACGCGGCGGCACGCCGGCCAGCAGCGGCTCTGGCGTGCGATGCGGCGCTGGGCTGGTCAGTGCGGGCAGGTAGCGGGCGGACCGGGACAGGGTGCGAGCGCGATAGATCCGGTTCTTCTTGTCGAACGGCACGAAATATTCCGACGCCGCATCCGCCGATTCGGACGACCCGAGGAACAGGAAGCCATCGGGATTCAGGGCCGCGTGGAATTTTTCCAGCACGCGCAGCTGCGCCTCGCGGTTCAGGTAGATCAGTACATTACGGCAAGAAATCATGTCCAGCCGCGAAAACGGCGGATCGCGCAACAGGTTGTGGGATGCGAACAGGATGCGGTCGCGCACCGACTTGCGGATGCAGTAGCGTCCCTCCTCTTTCGTGAAGAAACGGCGCAGCTTGATCGCCGGCACATCCATGGCGATCGCGGTGGGATAGGCGCCCGCACGGGCAACCGAGATCGCGTGTTCGTCGATATCGGAGGCGAACAGCTGGAATTCCGCCGGCTTGGGCAGGCTTGCCGCGTGTTCCGCAAGCATCATGGCAATCGAATACGCCTCCTGGCCGGTGGCGCATGCGGCAACCCAGACGCGGATCTGCTGGCCCGGCGGCTTGTTGCGAAACAGGTCGGGAATGACCGTCTGCTCCAATGCCTCGAACGCACCCCGGTCGCGGAAGAACGACGTTACGCTGATCAGGAGGTCTTTCAGCAGCAGCTGGAATTCGATCGGCTCGCGTTCGAGCAGTTCGGCGTAGGCGGACAGCGAGGTCACACCCTTGACCAGCAGGCGGCGCTCGATGCGGCGCAGCACCGTGGCGCGTTTGTAGTGGCGGAAATCGTGACCGGTATCGGCGCACAGCATCGTGATGATGCGCTGCAGGGCCTCCTCGTCGCGGGCGTTGGCGCTACCGCCGCTGGCATTGTCGTTGCCGGATTCCGGTTCGGCTTCGATGGCCTCCGAGGGCAGTTCCAGATCGCGTGAAGTCTGCCACAAGTCGACCAGTTTTTTGGCCATCGCATCGGCCGGCAGCACGAAGTCGACCACGCCGGTGGCAATGGCGGCGGCCGGCATGCCCTCATGGTCGCAATCGATCGGGTCTTGCGCCAGCGTGACGCCGCCGAGCTCCTTTACCCGCCCCAGGCCGACCGAGCCGTCCGAGCCGGTGCCGGACAGGACGACGGCCACGGCGCAGCGCCCGTGCGCCTCGGCCAGCGTGCGGAAGAACAGATCGATCGCGGTGTGCTTGCCGCGCGGCCGCGTGAGCGCGGCGACGTCGAGGTGACCGTCGTCCATCGACAATTGCTGGTTCGGCGCGATCACATAGATATGACCCGGCCGGATGGGTTGCCGCTCGCTCACCTGGTGCACGGGCATCTGCGTCACCCGCTGCAGGATGGCGCCGGCGGCGCTGTCGTGCTCTGGCGCCAGGTGCAGGATGACGACGAAGGCCATGCCATGCTGGGCCGGCATCGCGCCGAACAGGCGCAGCAAGGCCGGCAAACCGCCGGCCGACGCCCCGATCCCCACAACCGGGAAATCCAGTCCGCTACGGGCCGCTCGTCCGGGCGTCTGGTTGGCTGCGAGAGCCGGTGGGTTGCCTGTATTCATCGGTTCGGGGACTCGAGAGTGAAATTGCAGTCTATCCGATGAATGTCATTAAAGTAAGCCTTTATGCAAATGTATGTCGCTTGCGGGAGCCGCGCGATTGTGCACATTCACATGGTGCTGCACGCTTCATGCCGGCGGACCGTCACTGCAGCGCCTACACTTCCCACTGCAGCTTGAACGTCACCGACCTGCTGCGCTCATCCACCAGCGGCAGCTTGTCGTCCACGACGCCGAACGACACCGTGCGCCCGACCCGCCATTGGTGGCGGTACAGCAGCGAACGATGGATCTGGCGGTCGTTCCACGCTTCCAGCTGGGTCACGCCGTCGTCGCGCCGCGCAGCCCAGGTGTTTTGCGCAAGCAGACGCACCGAGTCGCGCGCGCTGAAATGCAGCATCGCCAGCCAGCGCCAGGCGGTGTCGGAGAACGCCGGCTGGCCCAGCGTGCCCTGTACCCAGGCCCGGTTCACGTGATGGTCCAGCTCCAGCGACCAGCCGCGGCGCAATGGGAAGCGCAGCCCCACGTCCAGGATCACGTTGCCGCCCGGCCCCACGCGGTCGGCGTCGACGTCCAGCTGGCGTCCCAGCGCGACTTCCGCCGCGATCTTCGAGATCCACGGCGCCGGCGTGGTCTCGACGCCGAAGTTGACGACCCGGGTATCGTGCAGGCGCCCGCCAGGCCCGGCGCGCTGGCGGTCGAAGCCCAGTTCGAACCACAGCCCGGTCTGGAGCGGCGCCGCCATCCATACGCCGGGACGGAGCTTGCGCTCGACCGTTTCTCCGCCGCGCTGGCCGGTGAAACTATCGGCCAGCGTGCGCATCTCGTGCACGATCAGATAGGTCTCGAATTCGTACAGCTCGAGCGAGCCGATGGATTGCGGGCCCAGGATGCGGTTCATCGATCCCGTGATGCGGGCGATGCCGGCCTGCGGCACGAAGCCGTTGTCGTTCACGAAGCCCGGTGCGATCGCCTCCACCTCGGCTTCGTGCCACCAGCGTGCGGTCTTGTGCAGGTACTTGCCCCACAGGTAGCCGCCGGAACGCCCGTCCACCTGCGCCGGTAAATCATCTTCCGTGAAGCCGGCCGTGGTGCGCGAGGCCATCGCCACGCCGGACAGCTGATGCTGGACGCCGCCGTCGGTCTCGCCGCGCCATTGCGCATCGACGCCCAGCACCTCGTTGCTGCCGAAGCGGTGGTAGTCGCGCTGCGAGACGAAGGCGCCCAGCAGCAGGCCGTCCTGGTGCCAGCGCGCTCGCGCCAGGCTGGCCATCGTGCGCAGGGTCTGCGCGTATTCCAGCGTTTCATAGGGACGCCCGCGCAGCACCAGGCCGCCCGGCTCGTCGCGCAGGCTCATCGCGGTGGCGTCCATGTGCGCGCCGCGCCAGGTCGCGCGCAGGCCATATTCGGGATCGTTCACGGTGCGCGAATAGAAGGCCGGCAGCGGCAGGCCCAGCACGTCGGCGCTCTCCAGGAAGAAGCCGCGCTTCTCGGGCAGGCTGAGCGCCACGTTGCTGGCGCCCTGCGACACCGGCTCGTCGATCTCGACCTGCGAGAAATCCGGGTTGATGGTGGCGTTGAACACCCAGTCGGCGCGCGGGCGGGCATTGATTTCCAGGCCCAGCTCGGCCTGCGAGCCGCGCATCCGCTGGCCCGGACTCCAGGCGCGTGCGCTGCGCACCGTCAGTTCGGGACGCAGCTCGACGAAGCCGCGGTCGCGCACCGCTTCCACGGTGGCGTCCATGCCCGCGATCTCCTGCAAAAAGCTCAGGTGGCTCAGCGAGTCGATCCGGAACGGCGCCGTCACCAGCAAGGCGCCTTGGGCATGCGGGACGCTGCGCTCGACCATCATGCGCCAGTTGCGTCCGTCCGCATACGGGAAACGCAGGTTCGACAGCGGCCAGCGCACTTCCATGCTGTAGCCGTCGGGAAGGATTTTGACGGCGGTCTCGACCGGGAAGTCCGGGCCCAGGTCGGATTCGTCGTCGTCGGCGCGGTGGATGCCGTCGCTGACCACACCCAGGGTATTGATGCGCACGAACTGGGCCGAGCGGCCATGGCCGGCCGGGTCGATCCAGATGCCGATGAAGTCCTGGTCGGCGGCGACCTTGTCTCGCCGCGCCAGCTGGCCGCGGCGCCGCTCGGGCGCCGGGTCCCAGGCGCGGATGCCGAATACCAGCGCGCCATCGTCCACCAGCAACTGCACCGTGGTGCGCAAGCCCCCTGGAGCGGGCTGCCCGTCGCGCGGCAAGTGCTTGTGGAAATCGTCGTACAGTGGCGCGCGCTGCCAGGCCGCCTCATCGAGCATGCCATCGATGGCCGGCGCCTCGGGCGCGCCGATGCGCAGCGCGCGCAAGCCGTCGCCATCAGCGGAAGCATGCGCGGCGCCGGCCGAGAGGAAGGCGGCGAGCAGGACAAAAAATCGGCGCAGGGTCACGTCAGGGATCGCTCGGAATGGGGGCCGGGCAGTCTAGCATGCAAGTTATTAAAAAGAAAATTCAACCGACATACCATGCAACTTGGGTTGCGACTGTGAAAGTGATTACTGAACATGTCACATTCCGTGGTATGGCGTTCTCATTTGACAATCTTTAGCGCTATCAGCCTCAGGTCCACTCTGTGTGCGTGAGTATTTACGCTACCATCAATGCACGACGCATGAAGATCGTGCCAGTCTCTACTTCTTGAGCGTGAGAACACATGAGTGCGCAGATGAGTACGACGCAGCCGGATCCTTCCCTGCCCGAGCAACCGGGCGCCCTGTCGCTCGACCTGCTATTAAGTCACTTGCCAGGCGCAGTCTATCGCTGCCATCACGACCGCGACTGGACCATCGAATTCATCAGCGACGGCGTCGAAAAGCTGACCGGCTACTCGCCGGCCGCCTTCACCGCGCGGCCCGGCCTGCCTTTCGGCTCCATCATTGTTCCTGAGGATCGCGTCCTGGTGGATGGCGCGGTTGCCCTGGCGCTGGCCCAGGGCAGCACCTACCAGGTGACCTACCGGATCCGCACCGCGAGCGGCGACATACGCTGGATCTGCGAACAGGGTTCGCTCAATCTGTCGGGCGGCGCACCCGGCATGCTGGAAGGGTTTCTCTCCGACTTCACGCGCCTGAAAAAGGCCGATCTCAAGATGCAGGAGCAGGCCTCGTTCCTGCAACGGGCGCGCGACGCCATCATCGCGATGGACATGCATTCCGTCATCAGCTACTGGAACCATGGCGCCGAGCGCCTGTATGGCTGGAGCGCCCAGGAAGCGCTGGGCAAGCGCTTTTGCGACCTGTTGTGCGACAAGCCCGCGCTCTACGAGGCCGCCTTCAGGCAGACGCTCGAGTCGGGCGAGTGGGCGGGCGAACTGGCCCATATCCGGCGCGACGGCTCGACGGTCGACACCGATACCAGCTGGACCCTGCTGGGCGCGGACCACACCCTTGGCGCCTGCCAGAAGATCCTGGTGATCGGCACCGACATCAGCGAACGCAAGATCAACGAGGCCAGGATCTTCCACCTGGCCTTCTTCGACCACCTGACCGACCTGCCCAACCGCGCCAACCTGCTCGACCACCTGCGCCGCGCCCTGCTCACCAGCACACGCACGCGCAAGTGGGGGGCGCTGATGTTCTGCGACCTCGACAACTTCAAGTTCCTCAACGACAGCCAGGGCCACGCGGCCGGCGACCAGCTGCTGCAGGCGGTGGCGCGCCGCCTGGAGCACTGTGTGCGCGAGGCCGACATGGTGGCGCGCCTGGGCGGCGACGAATTCGTGGTGCTGATCCAGCCAACGGAGGACGCACGCGAACTGGCCGCGAACCAGGCCGAAATCGTCGCCGCCAAGGTCGTGGCGGCCCTGGCCGCGCCGTTCCAGCTGGGCGAGCTGAATTACTCGGTGTCGGTCAGCATCGGCGTGGTCACGCTGTGCGGCGTCCACGACACGGTGGAATCGACCTTGCGCCAGGCCGACGGCGCGATGTACCAGGCCAAGGCCGCGGGCCGCAACACCTTCCGCTTCCACGATCCGGCGGTGCAGGCCGCGTGGTCGGCGCGCGCCGACCTCGAAGGCAGCCTGCGGCGCGCGCTGCAGCACGACGAGTTCATACTGCACTACCAGCCCCAGCTCGACCGCTCGGGCCGGGTGCTCGGCGCCGAGGCGCTGCTGCGCTGGCGCCTGCCCAATGGCCGGGTGCTCTTTCCGGCCGAGTTCATCCGCGCCGCCGAGGAAAGCGGGATCATCGTCGAGATCGGCAAATGGGTGCTGCGCACCGCCTGCGCCGAGCTGGCGCGCTGGCAGCGCGTGCCCGAGACGGCCGGCCTGACCCTATCGGTCAACGTCAGCGCGCGCCAGTTCAACCAGCCGGATTTCGTGCCCATGCTGCAGGGGATCTTCGAACACAGCGGGGTGCAGCCATCGGGTCTGAAACTCGAGCTGACCGAAAGCCTGGTCATCACCGACTTCGTCCAGACCGCGCACACCATGGCCACGCTCAAGCGGCGCGGCCTGAGCTTTTCGCTGGACGACTTCGGCACCGGATACTCATCGCTGGCCACCCTGCGCAAGCTGCCGCTCGACCAGCTCAAGATCGACCACTCCTTCATGCGCGACGTGCTCACCGACCAGAACGACGCCTCGATCGTGCGCTCCATCATCGCGCTGGGCGACAGCCTGGGATTACAGGTGATTGCCGAAGGGGTCGAGACGCTGGGGCAGCGGCAGTTCCTGTCGGATGCCGGCTGCTATCTCTATCAGGGTTTCCTGTACCAGCATGCCCTCAGCGCCGAGCATTTCACGCAGTATGCGCGCGGGGTGCATTAGCCCTCGCAGGCTTAGTTGTCCTGTAAACGCCGTCGTCCCCGCGAAGGCGGGGACCCAAGTTTTCCAGCGCAGTGTCTACATAAAACGTAGTGGCTACACAAAGGACTTGGGTCCCCGCCTGCGCAGGGACGACGTATTGAAGCTAACGAAAAACGCTTAGAACTTGTAACCCACCGCCAGCACGATCGCCACCGGATCCAGTTTCATGAACTGGGTCTGGCCGGTCGAGAAGTGCACGTCGGTGCGCAGGCGGGTCTTGATGACGGTGGCGTCGGCGAACCAGCGCTCGTCGAAGTTCATCGCCACGCCGACTTGCGCGCTATAGGTCAGCTTGTTGTCGATCTTGAAGGTGGTCGGCACGTCGCTGCCCGGGTTGGTGATCGCGGTCATCTTGCTCGAACCGCGTTCCTTCATGAAGTAGGCATAGGTCGGGCCGACGCCGATAAACGGACGGAAGGTCGAGGTCGGCGCGCCGAAGCGGTATTGCACGAAGGCGGTCGGCGGCAGCGCCTCGACTTCGCCCAGCTTGCCGGTGCCATCGATCGCGCCGGCGCCGTAGATGCTGTGCTTGTACGGCGTGCCGAGCGCGCCTTCGACCGAGATATTGTCGGTCAGGCTGTACGACAGGATCAGCACCGGCTGCATGTCGTTGCCGACGTCGGCCTTGGTGCCCGGCAGCGCCGGCGCGCTGATGTCGCCGCTCTCGACCTTCGGCATCAGGCGGTTGAAACCGACCTTGGCCGTGATCTGGCCGGCCGATTGCGCGTATGCGCCGGACGCGAATGCCAGCCCGGCAGCCACACCCAGCACCTTGATCATGCTGTTGAAACGAACTTTCATGCTATCTCCTGATATGTGTGTGAGGGCCTGCCGCCAGGCAGCAGGCCCGCCGCTGCTTGCTCTTACAGCCAGCCCTTGATTGCCATGTCCTTGAAGACGTAGCGGGCGATGAGGTCGTTCTCGAACGGGGTCGGGTGGATCCCGTCGGCGAACATGTAGCGGCTCACATCACCTGCGACCGTGTTGTTCGCGGTGCAGATCAGCGAGGTGGTGCCCAGCGCATTGACGGCACAGGCCGGTGCGCTGGTGTTGGTCAGGCCGTATGGGCCGGGATTCTTCACCTGGTCGTTGCTGACGGTGTACAGGTCGGTGTACAGCACGCGCGCATCGTCGGCGCCCAGGCCGGCTTTCAGCTGGGTATTGAAGGCGTTGACCATGGCGGTCACCAGTTGCTGGATCGCCACAGGACGCGACCTGGCGGTCGGGGTGCTGGCGACGTCCGGCAGGTTGGCGACGATGACGTACTTGGCGCCCTTGGCCAGCAGTTCGCTCTTGACCAGGCCGGCCATCTGCGCGCCGGCGGTACCGACCGCGGTGACCATGGCGGTCGCGTTGGCGGTGGCGTAGGCGCCGGCCGCGGTGTTGCCGGCGGCAGTGCCGTCGGCCTGGGCGGCGGCCACGATCGGGCCATACACGGCCGGTTGGGCGACGGCCTGGTTACCCGGCTGCATCGCGGCAGCGGTCACGGCGGCGGTGACGACGCTTTGGTCGGTCTTGCCCGGACGTGCGTTCTCGGTGGCGATCGCCACGCCGATGGCTTGCGCCGCGGCTTGCGGGTTGGTCGCGCCGGCCGCGAGGCGGGTGGCCAGGGCGGTGGCGAAGGCTTGCGCGCCGGCGGCGGTGCCGGCATTGGTCACGGCGGCCAACTGCATCAGCACGTCGTTACCGCCCGACAGCACGGTCACCAGCTCGGTGCCGGTGAACTTGTTGCCGGTCTTGGTCAGGTGATTGGCGATCTGGGTCACCATCGGCGTGGTCATCTCGCCGATCGGCGAGCCGGTGGCGACATTACCCGGACCAACCGGATTGACCACGCGCGAACCGCCTTGCGCATAGTTGAAGCAATTGGCGTGGTTCACGATCGGCACGTTGAAGCCGAGCGAGGCATCGCCCACCAGGCCGGTCTGGGCGGCGCACGGCGCGGGCAGGTTGAGCTGGGCGGCCATGAAGTCGAGCCAGATCTTGCCGGTCAGGTCAACGTTCTTGGCAGTGCTGTCGCCATTGATGGTGAACTTGCCGCCGCCGGCCGCCGCAACGGCGCCGACGCGGTAGGTGCCCACGTCCGACAGGCTGTCGCCGAACGACACCAGGTTAGTGAAGGTGAGCTTGACGGTCTGGTCGCCGCCGGCTGGGCTGGTGCCGCCGCCGCATGCGGTCAGGAGCGCGGCCGTCAGAACGGCCAGCGCGAGTTTGGTATGACGCATTGTGTCTCCTGGATTGAAATTATTTTGAAACGAACGCCCGTGCTATTCGCATCATGGTAACTATGCCAGCGTTCAAACCGCTTGTATAGCAAATTCCATTGCGTGTGGGCATTCGGCTACCACACCTATCAAAAGAGATGGGTAAGCCTGAGGGATGGGATTATAACCACCGTTTTCCCAACAGAAAGAGACGGGTTTGTAACAGACAAGCGCGAAATGCGGAGCGTTTGAGCTCCGTCATTTGCTTTATTGATATAAATTAAACTTTTGCTTGGCTGTTGAGCAAACCGTGCACGATGCCCGTCGAACCATGGGCCGCACGGCGCAGGCGGTCATTCACGCCCAGCCAGTCGCCGCCCTGCGGCGGCGCCTCGACCAGGATCACGTCGCCCCCCTGCCCGTCCATCGCGCGCAGCGCGGCGTACAGCGCGTGGGCGAAGCCGTCGGGCGCGGCCGGCAGGCGCAGCGCGGCGTGGGTGGCCGGCATGTCGCTCATGTGGATCAGGGCCACCTTGCGGCCGGCGCCGTGCAGCGCGGCCAGGGTGGCGAGCAGGGTCGCCCGTTCCTGCATCGCCACCGGCGTGTGCGGCGCGTAATGCGATTCGAGCGTGCCCGAGGCGCGCGGCGCCGCAGCGTCCGGCGCGGCCGGCTGTTGGTCGATCACGGCGGCGATCGCGGAGGCAGAAATCTGGCCGGGACGCAGCAGCACCGGGCCGTGCGTATCCAGCCGCGACAGGTCGACGATGGTCGATTCGATACCGACCTGCGAGGGGCCGCCATCCAGGATCATGGCCACGCTGCCGTCCGGCCCGAATTCTTGCTGCACATGCTCGGCCAGGGTCGGGCTGACGTGGCCGAATTTATTCGCCGACGGCGCCGCGACGCCGCCGCGGCCACCCTTGAAGGCGCGCAGCAGCGCCAGCGCCACCGGGTGCGCCGGGCAGCGCAGGCCGACCGTGTCCTGGCCGCCGCTGACGGCGTCCGGGATGTTCGGGGCGCGCTTGAGGATCATGGTGAGCGGGCCGGGCCAGAAGGCAGCGGCCAGCGCTTGCGCCTGCGGCGGGATGTCGCGGGCCCAGTAGTCGAGCGGCGCGTCCGGCGCCAGGTGCACGATCACCGGATGGTCTTGCGGGCGGCCCTTGGCGGCGTAGATGGCGGCCACCGCCGCCGGATTCTCGGCGTCGGCGCCCAGGCCATACACGGTCTCGGTCGGGAAGGCGACCAGCGCGCCCGATTCGAGTGCGCGGGCGGCGGCGGCGATGGCCGCCGGGTCGAACTGCGGCGTGTCCATCCTAGGGCTCGATTCCCAGGATGGCGCAAGCGGCGCGCAGATTGCCCTGCGCCTCGGCCAGCGTCGGCGCCACGAAGGTCACGTGGCCCATCTTGCGGCCGCGGCGCGGGTCGTTCTTGCCGTACAGGTGCAGGTTGGCGCCAGGCAGCGCCAGCACCCGGTGCCAGGCCGGTTCACGGGCGCTGTCAGCCCCCCCTTCGCTCGCCCCTTCGAACCAGACATCGCCCAAGATGTTGAGCATCACGCTGGCCGAATGCTGGCGCACGTCGCCCAGCGGCAGGCGCGCCATCGCACGCACCTGCTGCGCGAACTGGCTGGTGATGCAGGCGTCGATCGTGTAGTGGCCGCTGTTATGCGGCCGTGGCGCCATCTCGTTGACGACCAGCGTGCCGTCTTCGAGCACGAAGAACTCGATGCACAGCACACCCACGTAACCCAGCTGGGCGACGATGGCGCGCGCCGCATCCTGGGCCTGCTGCGCGCAGGCCGCGGACACGTTCGGTCCCGGCACGGTGGTGGTGAACAGGATGCCGTCGCGGTGCACGTTCTCGGCGATCGGGTACACGACCGACTCGCCGTCATGGCCGCGCGCGGTCAGGACCGACACTTCATAGGCCAGCGGCAGCATTTTTTCGAGCAGGCAGGTCACGCCATCCATGGAGTCGAAGGCGGCGCGCACGTCCTCGCGCGAACGCACGCGGACCTGGCCCTTGCCGTCGTAACCCATGCGCACGGTCTTGAGGATGCCCGGCAGCAGATCGTCGCCAATGGCGTCGATATCGGCATGCGAGGCGATGGTCTTGTGCGGGGCCGGCAGCACCTTCGAGGCCGGCGCGCAGTCGACGAAGAACTTCTTCTCGAGGATGCGGTCTTGCGCGATCTGCACGCACAGGCTCGATGGCGCGACAAAGCTGCTTGCTGCGAGCTGCGCCAGGCTGTCGGCAGGGACGTTCTCGAATTCGGTGGTGACGGCCGCGCACAGGGCGCTTAGCGTGGCCAGGGCGCCGCCATCGGTGTAATCGCCTTCGATGGTGCGGTCGGCTACCTGGCCAGCCGGGCAATCGGCGCTCGGCTCGAGCACGGCGACCTTGTAGCCCATGGCCTGGGCGGCGTGAGCGAACATGCGGCCGAGCTGGCCGCCGCCCATCACGCCAAGCCAGGTCGACGGATCGGCGGATGGGAGAAACGGTTGAGTCATATTACTTATACGGGAAGGGTCATGGCCTGGGCGGCGGCGGTCTGGTCGCGGCGGAACTGCTCCAGCTTGTCGGCCAGGGCGTCGTCATTGGCGGCGATGATCGCCACTGCGGTCAGGGCCGCGTTGGCGGCGCCGGCTTCGCCGATGGCGAAGGTCGCCACCGGGACGCCTTTCGGCATCTGCACGATCGACAGCAGCGAATCCTCGCCGCGCAGGTATTTCGACGGCACCGGCACGCCCAGCACCGGCACGATGGTCTTGGCGGCCACCATGCCAGGCAGATGGGCCGCGCCGCCGGCGCCGGCGATGATGGCGCGCAGGCCGCGGCTACGCGCCTGTTCGGCATAGGTGAACATCTCGTCCGGCATGCGGTGGGCCGAGATCACTTGCGCTTCGAACGGCACGCCGAATTGCTTCAGGATGGCGACCGCGTTCTGCATCACGTCCCAGTCGGACGAGGAACCCATGATCACGCCAACCAACGGCTTTGCTTGATCCGTCATCTGCTTACGCCTTCAGCTTTTCGCCGGTCAGGCGTTCGATGGCTTCGAAATACTTGGCCTGGGTTTTTTCGATGACGTCCGCCGGCAGCGCTGGCGCCGGTGCGGTCTTGCCCCAGTCGGTCAGGGTTTCCAGGTAGTCGCGCACGAACTGCTTGTCGAACGACGGCGGCGACATGCCCGGCGCGTACGAGTCGGCCGGCCAGAAGCGCGACGAGTCGGCGGTCAGGACTTCGTCCATCAGGTGCATCACACCGTTGTCGTCGAGGCCGAATTCGAACTTGGTGTCGGCGATGATGATGCCGCGGGTTGCGGCATATTCGGCAGCGGCGGTGTACAGCTTGATGCTGATATCGCGCATCTTGGCGGCCAGCTCGGCGCCGATCTTTTCTTCCATCTGGGCGAACGAGATGTTCTCGTCGTGCTCGCCGATATCGGCCTTGGCGGCCGGGGTGAACAGCGGTTCCGGCAGCTTGTCGGCCTGGCGCAGGCCGGCCGGCAGCTGGATGCCGCAGATCGCGCCGCTTTGTTGATAGTCCTTCCAGCCCGAGCCGATGATGTAGCCGCGCACGACGGCTTCGACCATGATCGGCTTCAAGCGCTTGGCCACGACGGCGCGGCCTGCTACCTGTTCCACCTCGTTCTCGGCGACCACGCTTTCCGGCGCCACACCGGTCAGGTGGTTCGGCACGATGTGACCGAGCTTCTCGAACCAGAAATCGCTCATCTGGTTCAGCACCATGCCCTTGCCCGGGATCGGCTCGTTCATGACCACGTCGAAGGCCGACAGGCGGTCGGTGGTGACGATCAGGATCTTGTCGTCGCCGACGGCGTAGTTATCGCGCACCTTGCCGTGACCGAGCAGTGGCAGGGACTGGATGGAGGATTGGTAGAGGCTGTTCATAGATGGGCTATCAGGAAAGCGGAAACCGGCGACAAAGGCCGCCGGTTGAGAAAGTCAGGCCGTGTGGGCCTGTGCAATGCGATATTTTACGTCAATTTGCGCTGCGGTCGGTCGAAACCACTGACGACAATTACCGGCCCGCACCCCCTGAACGTCGTTCCCGCGCAGGCGGGAACCCAAGCCTGCATGCATTGTGGTGATATTTAATCTTGCCACTGCTCAGGGAAAATTGGGTTCCCGCCTGCGCGGGAACGACGTTGGTTGAGGACGGGGTGATGCTTACTGAACGATCTGCGCCAGCTCACCAGCCTTGTAACGCTCCGCCATCTTGTCCAGCGGAATCGGCTTGATCTTGCTCGCCTGGCCTTCGCAGCCAAACGCCAGGAAGCGCGCCTTGCACACTTCCATCGCCGCTTCACGCGCCGGCTTCAGGTAGTCGCGTGGGTCGAACTTCGACGGGTTCTGGAACATGTATTTGCGGATCGCGGCCGTCATCGCCAGGCGGATATCGGTGTCGATATTGATCTTGCGGACGCCGTGCTTGATGCCCTCTTGGATCTCTTCGACCGGCACGCCATAGGTTTCCTTCATGTCGCCGCCGAATTCACGGATGATGGCCAGCAGTTCCTGCGGCACCGACGACGAGCCGTGCATCACCAGGTGGGTGTTGGGGATGCGGGCGTGGATTTCCTTGATGCGGTCGATCGCCAGGATGTCGCCGGTCGGCTTGCGCGTAAACTTGTAGGCGCCGTGCGAGGTGCCGATCGCGATCGCCAGTGCGTCGCACTGGGTACGCTTGACGAAGTCGGCCGCCTGGTCGACGTCGGTCAGCAGCTGTTCGCGGGTCATCTTGCCATCCGCGCCGTGGCCGTCTTCCTTGTCGCCCTGCATCGTTTCCAGCGAGCCCAGCACGCCGAGTTCGGCTTCGACGGTCACGCCGATCGAGTGCGCGAACTTGACGACTTCTTGCGACACCTGAACGTTATATTCATAGCTGGCGACGCTCTTGCCGTCGGCCTCGAGCGAACCGTCCATCATCACAGAACTGAAGCCCGAGCGGATCGCGGCCATGCAGACGGCCGGCGACTGCCCGTGGTCCTGGTGCATGACGACCGGGATGTGCGGATAGGCTTCGACGGCGGCGTCGATCAGGTGACGCAGGAAGGCTTCGCCCGCGTACTTGCGCGCGCCGGCCGAGGCCTGCATGATGACCGGGCTGTTGGCAGCATCGGCGGCGGCCATGATGGCCTGCACCTGCTCCAGGTTGTTGACGTTGAATGCCGGCAGACCGTAGCCGTTTTCGGCGGCGTGGTCCAGCAATTGACGCAATGATACGAGTGCCATGGTTGTACTCCAAAACAATAAAGAAACTTGTCCGGGAATCCCGAATGCCGAGCGCGGCGCCGTCCGTCCTGGACAGCGCCGGGCAAATGCCGCTACTGCGCCTCAGGCCACTCGTTGATTCCCTTTAATCAAACTCGCCGACGCGTACGATCTTGAGCGCATTGGTGCCACCGGCCTGGCCCATCGGCGAGCCCCAGGTGACGACGATCAGGTCGCCCTTGCGTACGAACCCTTCTTTCATCAAGAGTTCCTCAGCCTTGCGCAGCACGGCGTGGCTGCCGCCTTCCTGCGGCAGATTGAATGCTCGCACGTTGCGGTACAGCGATGCCTTGCGCTGCGTCGCCTGCAGCGGCGTCAGGGCGAAGATCGGGGTGTCGATGCTGTGACGGCTCATCCACAGGGCGGTCGAACCCGACTCGGTCAGCGCCACGATCGCCTTCACGGCCAGGTGGTGGGCGGTGAACAGCGTGCCATAGGCAATGGTCTGGTCGATGCGGGTGAACTGCTTGTTCAGGAAATCGACGTCGATCTTGTTGTATTCGGACTGCTCGGCTTCGACGCAGATCGCGGCCATCATCTCGACGGTCTCGATCGGGTACTTGCCCGATGCTGTCTCGGCCGAGGTCATGACGGCGTCGGTGCCGTCCAGCACGGCGTTGGCCACGTCCGACACTTCGGCGCGGGTCGGCACGGCGTTGACGATCATCGACTCCATCATCTGGGTCGCGGTAATGGCCAGCTTGTTCGAATCGCGCGCCATGCGGATCATGCGCTTCTGCAGCGCCGGCACGGCGGCGTTGCCGACTTCGACCGCCAGGTCGCCGCGCGCGACCATGATGCCATCCGACGCGTCCAGGATCTCTTGCAGCAGCGGAATCGCTTCGGCGCGCTCGATCTTGGCGATCATCATCGGCTTGTGGGCATACGGCTCGCCGGCGATGTTGGCCAGCTGGCGCGCCATTTCCATATCGGTCGCGCTTTTCGGGAACGAGATGGCGAGGTAGTCGGCCTGGAAGCTCATCGCGGTCTTGATGTCTTCCATGTCCTTCGAGGTCAGCGCCGGCGCGGTTAGGCCGCCGCCCTGACGGTTGATGCCCTTGTTGTTCGACAGTTCGCCGCCAACCTTAACCGTGGTATAGATCTCGTGGCCGACGACGCGGTCGACGATCAGGACGATCAGGCCGTCGTTCAGCAGCAGCTTGTCGCCCGGCTTGACGTCGCGCGGCAGCGCCTTGTAGTCCAGGCCGACGCGTTCCTGGTTGCCCAGCTCGCCGTCATCGCCCCATTTGGCATCCAGGATGAAGCGGTCGCCATTGTTCAGGACGATCTTGCCTTCTTCAAACTTGCCGACGCGGATCTTCGGACCCTGCATATCGGCCATGATGGCCACTTCGCGGCCGCACTCCTGGGCGGCGCGCCGTACCAGGGCAGCACGATCGATATGGTCCTGCGCCTTGCCGTGCGAGAAGTTCAGGCG
This sequence comes from Massilia sp. Soil_C_3, assembly GCF_057657035.1. NCBI lineage: Bacteria > Pseudomonadati > Pseudomonadota > Betaproteobacteria > Burkholderiales > Oxalobacteraceae > Massilia > Massilia sp. Soil_C_3. The sequence continues at coordinate 217,277 of NZ_JBDGJG010000006.1, read as the reverse complement.
CACGACGTCGACGCCGGCGCGGATCATTTTGACGAGAATATCGAAGTCGGTCGAAGCAGGGCCGATGGTTGCGACGATCTTGGTGCCACGGTACATGGATTGTCCTTGTATAAAAACAAAGCGCAGCAGGGCTGCGCTGGGGTCTCTTTTTTAGACGCTGCGTTGCAGCAGGATGTCGACGGCAGGCAGCGTCTTCCCTTCCAGGAACTCCAGGAAGGCGCCGCCACCCGTCGAAATGTAGCCGATCTGGTCGGCAATCTTATATTTTGCAATCGCGGCCAGGGTGTCGCCGCCACCGGCGATCGAGAAGCCCCGGGACTGGGCGATGGCCAGCGCCAGGGTCTTGGTGCCCTCGGCGAACTGGTCGAATTCGAAGACACCGACCGGACCGTTCCAGACGATGGTGCCGGCCTTGGCGACCTGCTCGGCCAGCATGGCGGCGGTTTTCGGGCCGATATCGAGGATCATGTCGTCATCAAGCACGTCAGCGACGTCCTTGACGGTGGCCGCCGCGGTCGGGGCGAATTCCTTCGCGCACACGACGTCGACGGGGATCGGCACCTGCGCGCCGCGCTGGGACATTTTCTCGATGATGGCACGGGCTTCGTCGACCAGGTCGTTCTCGACCAGCGACTTGCCGATGTTCAGGCCGACGGCCTTCATGAAGGTGTTGGCGATGCCGCCGCCGACGATCAGGTTATCCACTTTGTCGGCCAGGCTTTGCAGGATGGTCAGCTTGCTTGATACCTTCGAGCCGGCGACGATCGCCAGCAGCGGACGCTGCGGCTGGCCCAGGGCTTTACCCAGGGCGTCCAGTTCAGCAGCCAGCAGCGGGCCGGCGGCCACGACCGGGGCGAACCTGGCGATGCCATGGGTGGTCGCTTCGGCGCGGTGGGCGGTGCCGAAGGCATCGTTCACATACACGTCGCACAGCTTGGCCATTTTCTGCGCCAGCTCGTCGCTGTTTTTCTTCTCGCCTTTGTTGACGCGGCAGTTTTCCAGCAGCACGACCGAGCCAGGGGCGACGTCGACGCCATCGACCCAGTCCTGTTTCAGTTCAACGGATTGGCCCAGCAGCTCGGACAGGCGCTTGGCGACCGGCGCCAGGCTGTCTTCCGGCTTGAATTCACCCTCGGTCGGACGGCCCAGGTGGGACGTCACCATCACCGCCGCGCCAGCCTTCACAGCGGCCTGGATCGCCGGCACCGAAGCGCGGATGCGCGTGTCTTCGGTGATATTGCCAGCGTCATCTTGTGGGACGTTCAGGTCAGCGCGAATAAAGACGCGCTTGCCTTGCAGCGCTTGTTGGTCGATCAGGTCTTGCAGGCGGGTGAAACGGAGAGCGTCCATTTGGTCGGCGTGGCAATAGTGAAAAAACGTCATTGTACATTAGCAGGCCTCGAAAAATCGTCGCGAGCGGCAGCGGTGGCGGTTGAGAAGCGCAGCTGTACGGATGTACAGCGAGCATCGCAAACCGGCACCGCAACGCGCAGCAGATTTTTCGAGGCCTGCTAGCCGGCGGTGCCGAAAACGTGCATTACGCGCAACACTGTAAAGACAAGCATGCCGAATAAAATCGTTAGCAGCATGTTACGACGCCACATATAAAAAGCGAAGGCGGCGACCCCGGCCAACAGCTTCGGGTTGGCCAGCGTGAACTGGACCTCGCCCTGCGTATCGATCAAAAAGTCGGGCCCGATGATGGCTGCCAGCGCGCAGGCCGGGGCATAGCGCAGCATTTCCTGCACCCGTGGCGGAATCGTCACGCGGTGGCCGATCATCCAGAACGAGCTGCGGGTGGCAGCGGTGGCCACGCACAGCACGCCGATCACGACCCAGATTTCCCAATCAGCCACGGCGCACCTTCACTTTCGCCAACGTTTCTTCGATCACCATGGCAGTGACCATCCCCACCAGCACCGCCAGCAGCAGCCCCAGCTTGTACGGCAAGTCGTAGGCCAGCACCGAGATCGCCCCCGCCACCAGCACGCCGCACAGGGCGGCGTTATTGATCATCAGCGGCACCATGATGCACAGGATGGCCAGGGTGCCGGCAAAGCCCAACCCCCATTCGGCCGGCACCGCGCTACCGAGGAAAATACCGACAAGGGAACCGATTTGCCAGGCAAACCAGTTCGGATACATCAAGCCCTTCAGGTAAGAGAGCTTGCCCGCCACCGGCGCCAGGGTCGGATAGCGCTGCAGGAAGAGCGCGACGGTCAGGTCGCCCGAGATATAGCCAAGATAAAAGCGTTGCTTCCACGGCAAGTGAGCGAAGTGCGGCCCCAGCAGCGCCGAAAAGATCACGAAGCGCAGGTTGACCACCAGGGCGGTGGCGAAGATGACCCAGATCGGGGCCTGGGCGGCGATCAGCGGCAGTGAGGCCAGCTGGGCCGAGCCGGCAAACACCAATAAGGTCATGCCCATCGCCTGGGGCACGGACAGGCCGCTCTTGACCATGGCGATGCCGACCACCAGGCCCCAGGCGGCGATGCCGAACAGGGTCGGCAGGCCGGTCTTGAAACCTTCGTTCCAGGCGTCGCGGTTCGGCGCGTCGCCGATGGCGGCGGAAAGCTGGCCTGGATCGTCGGCCGCGCTCATGCAGCGGGTCGCGGCGCGCGCAACACCACACGCATCTCACCAAAAGGTGTGGCATTCTTGCAACGGCGGACAGAGATGTCGGCGAAGGCGGCAGGCTTGAAACGGTCGGGCATGAAACGCATGGATGGATGTGGTACGGGCTGGATGCCCAATATAACAGGCGTCGCTCTTGCTCTTTATGCTGAGCGCATTATTTTACGGTCATTTCGGCAATAGAGCGAATCCGTTAAAATCCAGTCTTTGCCTAACTTGCCTGACGGAGAAACAGATGAATCAAAAGACGATGCCTGTGGTGGAGCTCACGGCCAAGGACCTGCCGGCCTATTGCCCCAACCCGGCAATGCCGCTGTGGTCCTCGCACCCGCGCGTCTTCCTCGACTTCGACCACCACGGCGAGGCCAAGTGCCCTTACTGCGGCACCGGCTATCGCCTGGCGCCGGGCACCGTGCTCAAGCACCACTGATTTTCTCGCTACAGTACGCACGTACGCACGTCGTTCCCGCGCAGGCGGGAACCTAAGTTTTTCAAGCGCTATCGATACGCCTGCAGCTTAGGTTCCCGCCTTCGCGGGAACGACGTTTTAGGGCTGACAATGGTGGTGAGTTTTCTCTGAGCTGCCTTTCATTCATGCACTACCCCGCCCCCTCGTGGCTGCCTGGCGGCCACCTGCAGACCATCTATCCGGCGACCTGCATCGCCAAGCCGCCAGTCGCCTACCGCCGCGAGCGCTGGCACAGCGCGGACGGTGACTTCGTCGACCTCGACTTCGTGGATGGCCAGCCCGGCCAGCCGCTGGTAGTGCTATTCCATGGCCTGGAAGGCAGTTCGAACAGCCATTACGCCCGCGGCCTGATGGCGGCGCTCGCCGCGCGCGGCTGGTCGGGCGTGGTGCCGCATTTTCGCGGCTGCTCCGGCGAAGCCAACCTGGCGCCGCGCTTCTATCACTCGGGCGACGCGAGCGAAGTCGACTGGATCGTCCGCAAGCTCCGCGCAGTCCATGAAGGTGCGCTGTATGCGGCCGGCGTCTCGCTGGGCGGCAATGCACTGCTGCGCTGGCTGGGCGAATCGGGCCACGGCGCGGACATCGTCGATGCCGCCTGCGCCGTGTCGGCCCCGCTCGACCTGGCGCGCGGCGGAGAAGCGCTGTCGTCCGGCTTCAACCTGCTGTATACCCGGATGTTCCTGCAGACGCTCAAGCCGAAGTGCCTGGCCAAGCTGGAGCAATTTCCTGGCCTGTTCGACCGCGCCGCCCTGCTGGCCGCGCGCGATCTGTATGCCTTCGACAACGTCGTCACGGCGCCGCTGCATGGCTACCGCGACACCGACGACTACTGGCACCGCGCCAGCGCCCGCCACGTGCTGGACGACATCACGGTGCCGACCCTGGTGCTCAATGCCCGCAACGATCCCTTCCTGCCGGGCATTCACCTGCCGGCGTCGGCGTCGGGCGCGGTGACGCTCGCGTATCCCGAACAGGGCGGGCACGTTGGCTTTGCCGTCGGGCCGTTCCCGGGACGGATCGACTGGCTGCCGCGGCGTATCCTGCACCACTTTGACTCCGTCAATGGCACGCGCGCGCTGGCGCTCGCCGAACCGTGCGATGCTGCATAACACTATGGATGAAATCGTAAAACAGGCAATGGCCAAGTGGCCGAATGTGCCCCACTGCTACGGCTGGCTCGCGCTCGATGCGCGCGGCGGCTGGCGCATGCGCGACGAAGCGGCCCAGCGCGCCAATGCGCCGGGCGACCGGCTGAACAATGAAAAGCTGTTGGGTTTCATCAACCGCAACTACCTGCACGACGAGCGCGGTAACTGGTATTTCCAGAACGGGCCGCAACGGGTGTACGTAAACCTCGAGGCAACGCCTTTCATCGCGCGCACCGATCCGCAGCAGGTGCTGGTATTGCAGACCGGGCAGGCGCTGGCCGATGTCGAGCGGGTCTGTCTGAGCGATGCCGGCGCGCTGGTGTTCGTGGCGGGCGAAACGGTGGCGCAGCTGGACGACCGCGACATGGCACAGGTATTGGGCATGCTCGAGCTCGATGGCGCCGCGGCCTCGGACGAGGCGGTCATGGGCTGGCTGGAGAATGGTGATGGCCAGATGACCCTACCGTGGAACGGCAAGCCGCTTGCCGTCGAGCGCGTGGCGGACGAGGAGATGCCGGCCAGGTTCGGATTCAAGCGGACGCCGGCGCCGTAGGCGCGATCACCGCTCTTCGGCTTCTTCCTTCGCCTTCTTCTGCTTCTCCTGCAGTTCGCGCACGCGCGCATCGATCACGGCCTGGTCGTAGAACGACGCATCGCTGGCCTTGCGCGCCAGTTCGAGCTGGGCCATCGCCGCCGGGACGGCGCCGGCCAGCACGTACGACTCCGCCAGCGACATATGCTGCAGGGCGAACTTGCCCTGCTTGGCATAGGTCCTGGCCAGCATATCGTGCAGCTTGCGTTCCTCCCGATACTGCTGGGCCTGGTCGCGCAGGAACAGCGCCGCCTCGTCGAACCGGTCGGTTGCGATCAGGGCTTGCGCGTACTGGTGCGCGAGCGAGCGCGACAGCGGGTAGCGCTGGTGCGCCGCATCCGCTTCCTTGACCGCTTCTTCCAGCACGGCCCTTGGCTGGCCCGGCGCCATCTTGATCTCCAGCGCCAGCCCGGCAAACATGGTCGCGCCATCGCCCACGTTCGACGCCGCCACGGACAGCACGTCCTCGCGCGGCTTCATCGTCTCGCGCGCCTTGTCGAGCCAGCGCTGCGCGCCGGCCAGGTCATTCTGCTTGAGCGCCTGGTATGCCAGCCCGTACTGGGCGCCGGCCTGCTGCTGGCGGTGGGGCTGGTCCCTGAGCTGCGCCTCGAAGGCATTGCGCGTATCGCGCCGGCCCTGCTCGCTGCCGTCCTGCAGCACCCGCGCGCGGGCGCGCACCAGATGAAAATCGAGGCTGTCGACACGCTGCTTCTTGGGAATCTCGCGGATGCGCGCCTGCATATCGGTGATCCGCTCCTGGGTCAGCGGGTGGCTGCTCAGGCTGGCCAGACCGGGCGGCAGGTCGCCATACAGCCTGGAGGCGGCCTGCAGGCGCCGGAAGAACGCGACGATGCCGGTGGTATCGTAGCCGCCCGCCTCCATGATCTGGAAGCCGACGCGGTCGGCCTCGCGCTCGGCGTCGCGGCTGAAGTTCAGCTGGCGCTGGACGGCCAGGCCCTGGCCGCCCATCAGCACGCCCATGGCCGCATCCGAGCTGGCCCGGGCCGCCAGCGCCGCCAGGATCATCGACGCCAGCGGCAGCAAGATATCCTGGCGCTGCTGGCCGATCCTGCGCGCGATATGGCGCTGGGTGACGTGGCCGATCTCGTGCGCGATGACGCCGGCCAGTTCCGATTCGGTCTGGGCCGCGATGATCAGGCCCGAGTGGGCGCCGATGAAACCGCCCGGCATCGCGAATGCGTTCAGGGCCGGATCGCGCACGGCGAAGAAGTGGAAGTCGGCATTGGTCTCGCCGCGCGCGCCGGGCACGGCGGCGACCAGGCCATTGCCAAAATTGTTCAGGTATTCGGAGATCGGCTCATCGTCGAGGTAATCGCGATCGCGCCGGATGTCGCGCATGAACTCCTCGCCCAGCTTGCGCTCGACGACGGGAGAAAGGTCGCCGCGCGCGGTGTCGCCAAGCGTGGGCAGGCGGGTCGAATCGGGCCGCCTGAACACATCGGACTGCGCTGCAACGGGGAAGGCGGTCGCCATGCACAAGGCCATGACGGACAAGGAAGAGCGCCAGCGGCGCGCCATTGCTGAACGGACGACGGATTTCACGGTGCTATCATACCTGCATCCGCGTGCATGTTGCTGCTCAGCGAACCTTTTTGTAATCCGAACACACCGACCGAGTAATGACGAATCCAATCCCGACCGCAGACCACTTGACCCACTTCGACGCCACCGGCCAGGCCCATATGGTCGACGTCGGCGCAAAACAGGACACGCACCGCACCGCGGTGGCGGCCGGGACCATCCGCATGAAGCCGGAAACGCTGGCCCTGATCACGTCGGGCAATGCCAAGAAGGGCGACGTGATCGGGATCGCGCGCATCGCGGCGATCATGGCGTCCAAGCGCACCAGCGACCTGGTGCCGCTGTGCCATCCGCTGCCGATCACGCGCGTGGCGGTGGATTTCGAGATCGACGAGGCGGCCAATAGCGTGCATTGCCGTGCGCAGGTGGAAACCATCGGCAAGACTGGCGTCGAGATGGAAGCGTTGACTGCGGTGCAGGTGGGCCTGCTGACTGTGTACGATATGTGCAAGGCGGTTGATCGGGGGATGGTGATGACCAATGTGCGGGTCATGGAGAAGCATGGCGGCAAGAGCGGGGACTGGACGGCCGATTTGGATAAGTAATTGCTCCGCTTGAAAAATCATCCTGACCGTCTCACCGGCTATTGCGTTGCTCGATCCTGATGGCCGGACTGCTCCCCCCATAGCCAACGTCGCCCGATTGAATATCAGTGATGCCATACAATGGCTTCACTGGACACATCCCGGTTGATCTCCCTCGCCCGTTCCCCTGTCTCAAGCCAAGTTCCGCCCGGTACGCCCAAGCAAGAATCACCACTTGCTCAACCCACATCGGAGACAGGAATGGCTAGCGACGCGTATCTCAAGATTGAGGGCATCAACGGGGAGTCGGAGGATGAACGGCACCGCAGTTGGATTGAAGTGAATAACGTCCTCTACGCGGTCCACCAGCCAAGAGCCGGTGTAGTTTCAACCGCAGGCGGGCATACCACAGGGCGAGCCGACCTGTACCCGATTAGCTTCAACAAGCTTGCTGACTTGGCCTCCCCCGTCTTGCTGCAAACCTGCGCCACAGGGAAGACCATTCCTAAAGCCTCTTTCGAGTTCATGCGGGCTGACGGTGACGGAAAGCCAATCCCCTACTTTAAGATTGAACTGGAAAACATAATGATTGCCAGCGTCACGCCGGATAGTGGCGACGGGGGGATCATCACTGAACGGGTCCAGCTTGCGTATGCCAGGATCAAATCGCACTACACTCGCCAAAGCATCCGGGGTGGAGCGCAGGGCAATACTAGCGGTAGCTGGGACTGCTCGGCCCATAAAGTGTGCTAACCGGAGGCTATATGTCGAAGCCTTACGAGGGCGCAGCAATGATTGTCGGCCCGCTTGAAGTATCTGACTTCCAGCACGTTTGTGCCGTTATTGTGACAGGGAGTGGGGTCAACGCATGCGGCCATACGCTACTACATGTCGGTGAAGGCTGGAGTTGGTATGTCCATATCGCCGGCCCATATAAGCTGCCCAAGTTCATACCTGAGAGTAACTATATGCGCTACTTGAAAGAGAACGGCAAGCGTGAAATTCGTCGCTGGATTGTCAAGCTGCCAAACCCTAAGGGGGCGCATCAAAAGCTGCATGAACTGATACAAAAACCGTGGCTATGGGGTGCTGTAGCTCATAACTGCACTTCCTTTGCAGAAGAAGTTGTGCGGGCAGGCGGTAGTAAAGCCGGGCAGTATTTCAATTATCCTATTGCGGAGCCATTCGCATGAGAACCGCATTCGTTTCGCTCGGCATCGCCTTGTTGACAGCTGTACTCGCTTGGGCCTCTATCATTTTTCTCGATCCGGGCATGAATATCGACAAGGCGTATAACATCATCGTCCTGTCGTTCATCGGCTCGGCAGTACTTACAGCACTGGTGTTGATGCGACGGGGACGCCGTCGCTAGTTAAAAGCACCTGAAGGCCTCTACGATCCCAGTCGCCGAGAGGCTTGTGTACGATATGTGCAAGGCGGTCGATCGGGGGATGGTGATGACCAATGTGCGGGTCATGGAGAAGCATGGCGGTAAGAGCGGGGACTGGACGGCCGATATCGACGCATGACCAGTTCGAGAACTTGCCCAATGCTGTAGACAACGTCAATACTCGGCCTATACTGATGGGCGACGCGCAATGCGTTTTCCCCCACTCCAACCTGCTATCTGCTATCTGCCCGAGAGGATGTGTCATGACGACCGCATACCCGCAGTTCAACGCAGCGACTGTCCAGCTGAACGCCGTGCCCTATCAAGATGCATTCCTGAAAATCGCCAATGTCTACGCGGATTCGACCCGCGCCAGCGTGGAGCAGCTCTGGGTCAGCTCGTCCAAGATCATCATGGAAGAGACGATGAAGGCCTTCATCGCCGCCTCGCAGTCGTGCGCCGAAGCCTTGACCAGGAATGCCGTGTCGGTCCAGCAACAGTCATTTGGCCGGCTCATCAGCGCGAATCAGAAGGCGGTCGAGATCATGGGCCAGAGTTTCGCCGACGCCATGACGGCCGGCTGGAAACCGGCGCGCTGAGCGCCCCGCTTCATCATCCTTTCGTAAGGAGTCGTCGATGGCACGCAGCATCACCCCATTCCTGATGTTCGAAGGTGCGGCCGAAGAAGCGATGCGCCTCTATGTCTCGCTGTTCGCCCGCTCCGAGGTCCAGCAGATCGAGCACTACAAGAGCGGCCAGATGGGCCCCGAAGGCACCGTCAAACGGGCCGATTTCACTCTTGCCGGCCAGCCCGTGATCTGCATCGACAGTCCGGCCAAACACGCGTTTACCTTCACGCCGTCGGTATCGCTGTTCGTGGAGTGCGAAGATGAAGCCGAGTTCGACACCGCCTTCGCCCGACTGGCGGACGGCGGCAAGCTCTTGATGCCGCCGGATAATTATGGATTCAGCCGCAAGTTCGGCTGGCTGAATGACCGCTTTGGCGTGTCCTGGCAGCTCAACCTGAGCTGAGCGGGCGCGCTCGACCTCGCTGGCTATCGAAAACGGCAGATGAGGCGCTACCGGCCGAGCGCGGCAAGATCGTCCGAGGTCTTTCAGGCCCAGCCTTTCGGCAGCGGCAATCCTTCCTGGAGAGCCAGGCGTTCCATCGCCGCTTCCAGCACGACCCGCGCGCGGCCCGAAGCCAGCGCCAGTTCGGCGTGCAGCGCGGCGTCTTCCGGATTGCGCGACGCGCAATGCTGGCTGTAGCGCTCGAAGCTACCCACCATCATCAGCAATTCGGTCAAGTGACGCGGGCATTCGCAGGTCAGGCGGTTACCAGCGGCCGCGATATTGGCCAGGTCTTCGTCGGCAAAACGCGGCGGGGCGACGGCGGCGGCCACCGGCTCCTGTAGCGGCGGGCGATGGCCGGTCAGGGCAGACTGGCATAGCAGCGCCAGTTCGTTCAGGTCGGCCGGAATACGCGCGACCAGGCAGCCTTGCGCACGCAGGGTGCGGATCGTGGCGCTCGAGCAGAAGCGGTACAGCACGACGACCGCTGCAACGCCGCTCGCCTCGCGCGCGGCGGCAATGGCCGGCATCACGCGTTCATCGAGTTCGGACTGCTCGATCACCAGTACGTCGGCGCCTGCGTCACGTGGTAACTCTTCCGCCATTGCAAGGCCCGCGGCGTTGCCGCGTACATCCAGGCCGAGGGCGCTCTGCCCCATGGCGGCGACGCGCCGCGCCAGCATGGCGCCCACCAGCAGCACACGCACCGGCGCTGCCTGGAGGGCCCGGGCCTGTCCATCCAGGCCCAGCATCGATTGCAACTGATCGCGGCTCAGGCCTGCAAGGACACCGATCGAGTGCCCCTGGTCGACCAGCTGCTTGAGCAGGCCGAGGCGCGCGACCTGTTCGGCCGAGTAGAGGCGCTGGCCACGCTCGGAGCGCTGGGCATCCGACAGACTGTAGCGGCGCTCCCATACGCGCAGTGTTTCAACTGGCAAGCCGGCTAACCGTGCCGCTGCGCCAGTGCGGTACATGATCCGCTCTTGTCCCGTTTTGAATGAATCCATGATTAAGTGTCCCAAATTGACCAGATATTGACGACGAATGCTGTCATACACTGAAGAAAATGACGGTTACGTGTTCAACAATACCCGGCAGTCTGACCAGTTGCTCGCGCACGAGTGCTCCCCTGTCTTGAGATCACATCAAATGAACAAGGTTTGAACCCATTTTATAGGACAGATTCGATTCACACATTAGACTACGATACTAAATCCACGTAAATTGGCTTCAGGTCGGTTCGTTGCGAACCTATTCAACCCAACTTCTGGAGCCAACATGAAAAAGATCTTGATTGCTTTGCCCCTCGCGTTCGCCTTCGCATCCGTCCAGGCGGCGGACATCGTGGATACCGCGAAATCGGCCGGCACCTTCAATACCCTGGTCACTGCGGTACAAGCTGCCGGCCTGACCGATACCCTGAAGGGTCCGGGTCCATTCACTGTTTTTGCCCCGACTGACGCCGCCTTTGCAAAAATCCCGAAAACCAAGCTGGACGCCCTGCTGAAAGACAAGGCAGCACTGTCCAAGGTACTGACCTATCACGTGGTGCCGGGAAAAGTCATGGCTGCCGACGTCAAGCCTGGCGACGTCAAGACCGTCGAGGGTAGCGCATTCGCAGTAAAAGTTGCGGGCGGCAAGGTCATGGTCGACAAGGCCACTGTCACCAAGACCGACATCGCAGCCGATAATGGTGTGATCCATGTGATCGATACGGTCATCATGCCGAAGTAAACCTGGCCTCCTCGTCGAGATAGTTCCCATCCCGTTCATTCCCGGCGATGGGGATTTGTCGGCTTCATGCCTGATGACATCGTGGTAAATTGCCGGCTTGCCTGCGGCACCCGGCTGCGGCACTGATCGACGAGGATGGAATGACATTTCGCTTGCTGACGATGGCAGCGGCCCTGCTGGCCGCCACCACCGCGACCGCCGCGCCGCGCGGCTTTACCGTGGAAGACCTGGTCAATATGGAGCGGGTGGGCAGCCCGGCCGTATCGCCGGACGCCACGCGCGTGATCTATACCGTGCGCAGTACGGACATGGAAAAGAACCGCGGCAATACCCAACTGTGGATGATCGACCTGCGCGCCGCCAAGCCGGCGCCGCAACGCCTGACCCAGGATGCGTCCAGCAGCAGCGATCCGGAATGGTCGCCGTCGGGCGACGCCGTCTACTTCCTGTCGGCGCGCTCGGGCTCGTCGCAGGTATGGCGCCAGCCGGTCGCCGGCGGCGAACCGGTCCAGGTGACGAACCTGCCGCTGGACGTCGACAACTTCCGCCTCGCGCCAACGGGCGACCGCCTGGCCTTCAGCCTGGCCGTGTTCCGCGACTGCACCGACTTGGCCTGCACCAAATCGCGCCTGGATGCCAAGGAAAAGGACAAGGCCACCGGCAAGGTCTACGACCGCCTGTTCGTGCGCCACTGGGATACCTGGGGCGACCACCGCAATGCGGTGCTGTTCTCGGCGCCGCTGGGTGCGGATGGCAAGGTCGGCAGCGAGCCGGTCAGCCTGTCCGGCGCGCTCGACGGCGACGTGCCCTCGAAACCTTTCGGCGACCGCGAGGAATACCGCTTCAGCCCGGATGGCAAGACCATCGTGTTTTCAAGCAGAATCGCCGGCAAGACCGAAGCCTGGTCGACCAATTTCGACCTGTATAGCGTGCCGGCCGCGGGCGGCGCGGCGCCGCGCAACCTGACCGAGGACAATCCGGCCTGGGATACGAAAGGCACCTTCTCGCCGGACGGCCGCACCCTGGCCTACCTGGCGATGGCCCGTCCCGGCTTCGAGGCCGACCGCTACCAGGTCATGCTGATGGACGTGGCCACTGGCCAGAAGCGCAGGCTGGCGGCCGACTGGGATCGCTCGGCCGGTAGCCTGGTGTGGCGTGCGGATGGCAAGGCGCTGATCGTCGACGCCGAAGACATCGGCCAGCACCGCCTGTTCTCGATCGACGTCGCCAACGGCAAGGTGACGCCGCTGACCGACAAGGGTGCGGTCGGCGCCTATGACCTACGGCGCGATACGCTGGTCTACACCCACGCCAACCTGCAGTCGGGCGCGCAACTGTTCTCGATGAAGCTGGGCGGCAAGCCGAAGCAGCTGACCGATGTGAACACGGAACGCTTGAAGGACGTGCGCTTCGGCGAGTCGGAGCAGTTCTCGTTTGCCGGCGCCAATGGCGAGACCGTGTACGGCTACGTGATGAAGCCGTGGAATGCGCAGCCGGGCCAGAAGTATCCGGTCGCCTTCATCGTCCACGGCGGTCCGCAGGGCAGCTTCGGCAACAGCTGGAGCTATCGCTGGAATCCGCAAGTGTATGCGGGCGCGGGTTATGCGGCCGTCTTCATCGACTTCCACGGTTCGACCGGCTATGGCCAGAAGTTCACCGATTCCATCAGCAACGACTGGGGCGGCAAGCCGCTGGTCGACCTGCAGAAGGGGTATGACGCGGCGGTGCAGAAATTCTCGTGGCTCGATCGCTCACGCGACTGCGCGCTGGGGGCGTCGTACGGCGGCTACATGATGAACTGGATCGCGGGTAACTGGTCGGATGAGTTCAAGTGCATCGTGAATCACGATGGCGTGTTCGATACGCGCGGCATGGCGTACTCGACCGAGGAACAGTGGTTTACCGACTGGGAAAGCGGCGGGCCCTACTTCAAGGTGCCGGAGAACCATGAGCGCTTCAATCCGGTTCATCACGTGAACAAGTGGAAGACGCCGATGCTGGTGATTCAGGGTGATCTGGACTTCCGGATTCCTACCGCGCAGGCGCTGGGGACCTTCACTGCGCTGCAGCGCATGGGTGTAGAGAGCAAGCTGCTGGTGTTCCCGGATGAGAATCATTGGGTGCTCAAACCGGCGAACTCGGTGCAGTGGCATCGCACTGTGGTGGGGTGGTTGGATCAGTATCTGAAGCCGCAGGGGGCGCAGGGGAAGCAGCAGTAAGCAGACGAAAAAAGAGACCGCCGAGGCGGTCTCTTTTTTTGCGACGGATTTCGTTCGCGACAGTTTTCTTTAACTATTAGTCGCCGCTACCGCCGCCTGGTGGGGTGGTCGAGGTGCAACCGGTTGGCAGGTATTCATCGTTTGCGAAACTGGTGGCAACGCAGGAATAGGTGCCGTCAGTAGCACGGTTCAGTGCGATGGTTGCACCCGTACCCAGACGACCTGGGGAAGCGATGACGCAAATCAGTGCACCAGTACCGTCTTCGCTTGGCTCTTCCGCAGTGATGCTCGAGCAGTTGCCAGTCGACGATTTCAAGCCAGCCTTGGCCAAGTATGGCGAAGGCGCATCAGGAGCGCCTGGTTCAGTAGGGGTGGTAGGAGTGGTTGGTGCATCGATGCCTTCGACCACAGCCATTTCGTAGCCGGTTTTGCCGCCCGAGATGTCAGCGTAGGCAGCAGTTGCCTTGGCTTTGGCGATGTAATCCTGATATGCGGGGATTGCCACGGCAGCCAGGATGCCAATGATTGCAACGACGATCATCAGTTCGATCAGGGTAAAGCCGCCTTGGGCTTTCTTGGTTTGCATTTGCTTGAAGTTCATTTTTCTCTCCAGGGGTGGTATTTCAAAAAAGTTGGGACTAGGTATCTTGTACTGCTCAGCTACTACGCTTTCCTATATGCAAGCGGCGTGCCAGCCCGAAAACAGCAAGAATCAGTCGATTTTATGAATCCCGGGATAACAAAACCCTGTGCCCCGACAAAATTTGGCGCCTTGAATGACAAAATTTGTCAGTGCCGTACGGCAATTTTTGTCATGCGACGAAGATTGGCGGCAAAAAATGGAACCGCAGATACAAACGGGGAGCCGAAGCTCCCCGTCTTAGCTGCCGATCAAGAGATCGTCAGGATTACAGCATTGCCTTCAGCAGACGCGCCATTTCCGACGGGTTCTTGGTGACGGTGATGCCGCAGGCTTCCATGATTTCCAGCTTGGCTTGCGCGGTGTCTGCGCCGCCCGAGATCAGCGCGCCGGCGTGGCCCATGCGCTTGCCTGGAGGCGCGGTGACGCCAGCGATGAAGCCGACGACTGGCTTCTTCATGTTGTCCTTGATCCAGTAAGCCGCGTTGGCTTCGTCCGGGCCGCCGATTTCGCCGATCATGATGACCGCGTCGGTGTCAGGATCGTCATTGAACATCTTCATGACGTCGATGTGCTTCAGACCATTGATTGGGTCGCCGCCAATGCCGACTGCCGACGATTGGCCCAGGCCCAGTGCGGTCAGCTGGCCGACTGCTTCATAGGTCAGGGTGCCCGAACGCGACACGACGCCGATACGGCCCTTCTTGTGGATGTGACCTGGCATGATACCGATCTTGATTTCGTCAGGGGTGATCAGGCCTGGGCAGTTCGGTCCCAGCAGCAGGGTCTTGGAACCGGCTTTGGCCATGCGGTCCTTGATTTCCATCATGTCGCGGACAGGGATGCCTTCGGTGATGCAAATTGCCAGATCCAGCTCGGCTTCGACGGCTTCCCAGATGGCAGCTGCTGCGCCTGCTGGTGGGACGTAGATCACCGACACGTTGGCGCCGGTTTCTTTCTTGGCTTCAGCAACGTTAGCGAAAATTGGAATGCCTTCGAAATCTTCGCCGGCTTTCTTCGGGTTCACGCCAGCAACGAAGGCTTCCTTGCCGTTCGCGTAGTCGCGGCACATACGGGTGTGGAACTGGCCGGTCTTGCCGGTGATGCCCTGGGTGACTACTTTGGTATCTTTGTTGATCAGAATCGACATTTTTATTTCCTTAGCGAATTAGGCTTTACCAGCGGCGGCGGCGACGACCGACTTCGCTGCGTCTTCCATCGTGTCTGCGGCGATGATCGGCAGGCCCGATTCAGCCAGCATCTTCTTGCCCAGATCTTCGTTGGTGCCCTTCATGCGCACAACCAGTGGCACTTGCAGCGACACGGCTTTCGAAGCAGCGATCACGCCTTCGGCGATGACGTCGCAACGCATGATGCCGCCGAAGATGTTGACCAGGATAGCTTTCAGGTCAGGGTTTTTCAGCATGATCTTGAAGGCTTCGGTCACTTTCTCGGCCGTAGCGCCACCGCCCACGTCCAGGAAGTTGGCAGGCTCGCCGCCGAACAGCTTGATGGTGTCCATGGTCGCCATGGCCAGGCCGGCGCCGTTCACCAGGCAGCCGATATTGCCGTCGAGCGAGATGTAGGCCAGGTCGAATTTCGATGCTTCGACTTCAGCTGGATCTTCTTCGTCCAGGTCGCGGTAGGCGACGATTTCTGGGCGGCGATACAGGGCGTTGGCGTCGAAGTTGAACTTCGCGTCCAGGGCGATGATCTTGCCGCTGCCGGTGACGATCAGTGGGTTGATCTCGGCCAGCGATGCGTCGGTTTCCCAGTAGGCTTTGTACAGGCCTTGCAGGTTGGCGCGGGCATCGGCGATCGAGCCAGCAGGCACGCCGATCTTGGCGGCGACATCGTCAGCCTGCGCATCGGTCAGGCCGACTTTAGGATCGATCACGACATTGTGGATTTTTTCTGGGTTGCTGTGCGCGACTTCTTCGATGTCCATGCCGCCTTCCGACGAGGCCATCAGCACGACTTTCTGGGTGACGCGGTCGGTGACCAGCGACACGTAGAGCTCTTGTTTGATGTCGGCGCCTTCTTCGATCATCAGGCGACGCACTTTCTGGCCTTCAGGGCTGGTCTGATGGGTGATCAGCTGCATGCCCATGATCTGCTCGGAGTATTCCTTGACCTGCTCGATCGACTTGGCGACCTTGACGCCACCGCCCTTGCCACGGCCACCAGCGTGGATCTGTGCCTTGACGACCCAGACTGGACCGCCCAGCTCTTGGGCGGCTTTGACAGCGTCTTCGACCGACATGCACGGAATGCCGCGCGGAACGGTCACTCCGAATTTTCGGAGGATCTCTTTGCCCTGGTACTCATGGATCTTCATGCTGGCTTCCCTTCTTCTATTACTGAATTAGAAATACGGTTGAACTACAAAGATAAAAACGACGAACGCTAACCCGAGACGGCCTTGATCGACCAGCGTGGGTAGTATTTGGCCACGGCAGGGCCGTCGCTGCGCAGGGCATGGCAACGGTCGAGCTCAAATGGACGGTCGGTTGACGAGCCGCCGAGCCCACCTGGGGCATCGACGTTGTCGTCAGCAAAGGCTTGCAAGGCTGCGGTCGGCAGCACCTGGGCCAATTCGGTCAAATGGGTGCAGCCGAGCACGCCGGATAGGCGGTCTTTCAGATGCAACCGGAAATGGTTCACGAGCGAGAGCCCGATCAACTTTTTGTAGGCAGGGCCGATGGTATCGCAATAGCCCGGATACGGGACGGCATCGGATGCGGCTTCGGCATCGACGATGTTGAGGTCGCGGTCAATGGTCACGCGCAGCTTGAGGTCGTGCACCGGCGTGCCGCCGGGCCGTTCGCCGGAAGCAAGCGCAACAGTACGCGTCTTCACATCGCGGATGCTGGCATCGAGGTCCCACAAGCCATCGTCGCGCGCGAACGCTTCGACTGTGATGGCGCGCGTATGCCGGAGCGAGCGCGATACGGGAGGTGACAAAGGCATAAATACCAGTACCGTCGAGACGGCGGTTAGTGATGCAGCCGGTGTGCTTCTTGCACGTTGACGCAGCTTCTGCGACAACAACCGCTCATGCGGCGCTGCTTAAACCCGCAAAGTTTAGCACAGCGCCCACAGCGGCGCATGGGAAAGAAAGGTCGGTAAGGGATAGTACGAGGAGATGAAGGGACTTCGAGACAATATGACGGCGCGTTTGCCGCTTATATTATTCACCTGTCTTTAATGAAGGCCGCCACCCCATTCACAGCATGAATATAAGATATGTATTTGGGATAGGATCAGTCAATAAACGGGATGGCCAGACGAGAAAAAGCGCCAGCGTGCAGCGCCATCACCCGTTGAGGAATATGCCTTGGGCATATCGGGAATGGCGCTCCACGCTGGCGCCTGGAGAGTATATGTCCACTGATCAATGTCGAGGACATGGTGCCCTTGGAGGCACGGTGTAATGACGCACATTGATGACGCACATTGTAGTCGAACGCGTGGACGGAAACCCGTCCACCCTACGTCAGGGCAGACCTTACTCTGGCAGCTCGTCGTCCGCCGGGCTACCCTGCATCGCCACGCGCGCTGCACGCTGGGAAAAGCCGCGCTGCAACAGAAAGCGCATCTGCTTGGCGCGCATCGCTGCGTCGGTGGCGACGGTGCCGAACTTGCGCTGCCAGACTTCGACGGCGCGCGCGGTCTCGCTGTCGGACAGCCCAGCCTTGATCTCGACCAGCGCATCGCCGGTGACGCCATGGCTTTGCAGCTCGGCCACCACACGGCTATTGCCGTAGCGGCTGGCCTTACGGTTGATCAGGGATTCGGCGAAACGTTCCTGCGACAGCCAGTTATTCTTTTCAAGGAAATCCAGGAGGGCGTCGACGTCGTCGTCTTCCTGGGCATACTTGGCCAGCTTGCGCCGCAACTCGAACCGGCTGTGCTCGCGCTGCGACAGGTAGCGCAGCGCGCGCGCCTTGAGGCTTAGTGCGGGTGCTGGCATGGGGACACCATCGTCGACAACATGGCGCGGACGGACGGGTAGTAGACACCCAAGGCGCTACCCTGCCGCGCCGTCCTCGCCAGACGATTATTCACCAACAGCCTGCAGCTTCGGCTTGTCGTCGCCACCGGCTGCCGCCGGCGGCAGTTCGCGCACGCCCAGGGCGGCGCGGACCTTGTTCTCGATCTCACGCGCCAGGGCTGGGCGATCCACCAGGAACTGACGGGCATTGTCCTTGCCCTGGCCGATACGCTCGCCGTTATAGCTGTACCATGAGCCCGACTTCTCGACGATCTTGTTGTCCGCGCCCAGATCCAGGATTTCGCCTTCGCGCGAGGTGCCTGCTCCGTACAGGATGTCGAAGTGGGCCTCTTTGAACGGTGGCGCGATCTTGTTCTTGACGACCTTGACCTTGGTTTCGTTACCGATCACTTCGTCGCCCGACTTGATCGAGCCGGTACGGCGGATGTCCAGGCGCACGGAGGCGTAGAACTTCAGTGCGTTACCGCCGGTGGTGGTCTCGGGGCTGCCGAACATGACGCCGATCTTCATGCGGATCTGGTTAATGAAGATCACCAGCGTATTGGTGCGGTTGATCGAACCGGTGAGCTTGCGCAGCGCTTGCGACATCAGGCGCGCCTGCAGGCCCGGCAGCGAGTCGCCCATATCGCCTTCGATCTCGGCGCGCGGGGTCAGTGCCGCCACCGAGTCGATGACCACCAGGTCGACACTGCCCGAACGCACCAGTGCGTCGGTGATCTCGAGCGCCTGTTCGCCAGTGTCTGGCTGCGAGATCAGCAGGTCGCTCAGGTTGATGCCCAGCTTTTGGGCATAAGTGACGTCGAGCGCGTGCTCGGCGTCGATGAAGGCGCAGGTGCCACCCAGTTTTTGCATCTGGGCGATGGTCTGCAGCGTCAGGGTGGTTTTACCCGACGATTCAGGGCCGTAGATCTCGACGATACGGCCGCGCGGCAGGCCGCCGACGCCCAAGGCGATGTCGAGGCCCAGCGAGCCGGTGGAAACAGTCTGCACTTCTTCGACCGGCGCATTGGCATCCATGCGCATGACCGAGCCCTTGCCAAACTGCTTTTCGATTTGCGCCAGGGCGGCTGCCAGCGCCTTGCCCTTTTCAGCGGCGTTCAATGCGGATTTTTTGTCGTCCATGGTGTACTTTCAATCGTGGAGTAGGCAAGGTGAGGGCGCGCACGCGCACTTCAATAGCCACTACTGTATAAAAATCCAGTGGTTTTTGCAAGCACTAATGCGTGACCATTTTGTCAATAAATGGGGCGAGGCTCGCATTGTTGCGACAAATCAAACACAATAGAACCTGGAAACGAGACTACGTGTCCACTGTCCCATGCACGTCGTTCCCGCGAAGGCGGGAACCCCAGGTCGCCGCAGTGCCACTCACGTTATAAGGCAGCGGCGCGCATGCAAACCTGGGTCCCCGCCTGCGCGGGGACGACGAGCGAGAGTCAACAAGCAAATAACGAGGTGCCACCATGCGAATTCTGCTCGCCGAAGATGATAGCGTACTTGCCGACGGCCTGACGCGCTCCCTGCGCCAGTCCGGCTACGCCATCGATTACGTCAAGAACGGCCAGGATGCCGACACCGCCCTCTCCACCCAGGAGTTCGACCTGCTCATCCTCGACCTCGGCCTGCCGAAGATGTCGGGGCTCGAAGTGCTGCGCCGCCTGCGCGCCCGCGCCTCGCTGCTGCCGGTCCTGATCCTCACCGCCGCCGATTCCGTCGAGCAGCGCGTGGAAGGCCTCGACCTGGGCGCCGACGACTATATGGCCAAGCCGTTCGCCCTGTCCGAACTCGAGGCGCGGGTGCGCGCCCTCACCCGCCGCGGCGCCGGCGGCGGCCCGGCCGTGGTGCGCCACGGCCCGCTGGTCTACGACCAGGTCGGCCGCAGCGCCTACATCAACGACCAGATGCTCGACCTGTCGGCGCGCGAACTCGGCCTGCTCGAGGTGCTGCTGGCGCGCACCGGCCGCCTGGTATCCAAGGAACAATTGGTCGACCATCTGTGCGAATGGGGCGAAGAAGTCTCCAACAACGCGATCGAGGTCTACGTGCACCGCCTGCGCAAGAAGATCGAAGTCGGCGGCGTGCGCATCGCCACCGTGCGCGGCCTGGGCTATTGCCTCGAGAAATACTCCGAGGCCGCGGCGAGCGCCTCCGCTGAACGCGCAGCAGCAACGGCAACGGCAACCGTCGCCGACAGGTGAACGAACGCGACGCCGGCTTCACGGCCGGGACTGAGTACACTCCGGCCACGACGACCGAGCCGACCTACGTCCCGCCGAATCCCGAGCCGGACGAAAATATCCGGCACTCGCTGTTCGGCGAGATCCTCGACTGGATGCTGGCCCCGCTGCTGCTGCTGTGGCCGATGAGCATCGCCATCACCTATCTCGTGGCCAAGTCGATCGCCAACCAGCCCTTCGACGACGCGCTCGAAGACCGGGTCACGGTGCTGGGCCAGCAGATCCGCAACGTGGGCGGCAAGGCCGCCGGCCAGCTGCATCCGTCCGGCCGCGACATCCTGCGCGCCGACGACGTCGACAGCGTCTATTACCTGCTGGCCGGGCCCGATGGCGAGCTGCTGGACGGCGACCGCGACCTGCCGCGTCCGCGCCTGAACGCGGCCGACGAGCACGCGCGCAGCGGCGCGGTCGAGTTCCGCAACGACAGCATCCACGGCACGCCGATCCGGGTCGCCTACACCTATATCAACCTCGACCCGCTGCACGAACGCTCCCCGCAGCCGCCGCTCGAACCGCCGCTGGCCTTGGTGCAGGTGGCCGAGACGCTCGATAAGCGGGCGCACCTGGCGGGCGAGATCATCAAGGGCGTGATCCTGCCCCAGTTCATCATCCTGCCGGTGATCCTGGCCCTGGTGTGGTTCGCGCTGTCGCGCGGCCTGACCCCGCTGGCCGAGCTGCAGCAGCGCATCCGCGCGCGGCCCCAGGACGACCTGTCGCCGATCGATCCGCGCCAGGTGCCGGAAGAGATCTCGCCGCTGGTCGGCTCCTTCAACGACATGCTCGAGCGCCTGGGCGAATCGATGGCGATGCAGAAGCGCTTCATCGCCGACGCCGCGCACCAGATGAAGACCCCGCTGGCCGGCATGCGCATGCAGTCCGAACTGGCCCTGCGCCAGCTCGACCCGGCCGAGATCCACCGCTCGCTGGAACAGCTGGCCAAGAGTTCGGAATCGGCCACGCGCCTGGTGAACCAGCTGCTGGCGCTGGCGCGCGCCGAAAATCAACCGCAGGCCGGCCTGGCCTTCGCCGAGATCGACCTGCCGGTGCTCGCGCGCGATACGGTGCTCGATTGGGTGCCTGCCTCGTTCGCGGGCGAGATCGACCTGGGCTTCGAGCCGCCGGCCGCCGACGAAGGCGCGGTCGTCATCGCAGGCCAGCCGCTGATGCTGCGCGAAATGCTGTCGAACCTGATCGACAATGCGCTGCGCTATACCCCGCCCGGCGGCAGCGTGACGGTGCGCGTGCGCCGCGACGGCGAGCGCGCCCTGCTCGAGGTCGAGGACACCGGCCCCGGCATCGCCCCCAACGAGCGCGAACGCGTGTTCGAGCGCTTCTACCGCATCCTGGGCAGCAATACCCAGGGCAGCGGCCTGGGCCTTGCGATCGTGCGCGAGATCGCGCAGCAGCACGGCGCCGAGATCGACATCTTCAACAACCCGCGCTGCCAGTCCAAGCGCTTCCCGGGCTGCCTGTTCCGCCTGACTTTCCCGCCCCCGCTCCATGAACCCGACGCCGCCCCTTGACCCCCACCATGACGACGCGGCGCGCCGCCGCGCCGCCAACGCCACGCACTGGGAACGCACCCGCAGGATGACCCTGCTGCTGTTGGCGCTGTGGCTGGCGACCGGGTTCGGCACCGTGTTCTTCGCGCGCGAGCTGGCGCGCTTCGAGGTGTTCGGCTGGCCCCTGTCGTTCTATATGGCGGCGCAAGGCGCCTCGCTGGTGTCGCTGGCCATCATCGGCTTCTATGCCTGGCGCATGCGCCGGCTTGATCGCGACGCCGCCGCGCAAGCCGCGGCCGGGGCGGAGCCACGATGAGCGCCAAGCCACCCTATTTCAGCAAGCTGGCGCGCTACTATCTCTGGTACACCGGCTGCTTCGCGCTGTTCCTGGTCGCCGTCGCCCTGCTCGAGCAAGAAGGCATGCCGCGCCTGTGGATCGGCCACCTGTTCATGTTCGCCACCATCGCCCTGTACGCGATCATCGGCGTGATCTGCCGCACCTCGAGCGTCACCGAATACTACGTCGCCGGGCGGCGCGTGCCGGCCATGTTCAACGGCATGGCCACCGCCGCCGACTGGATCTCGGCGGCCAGCTTCATCAGCCTGGCCGGCGGCCTTTATCTGCAGGGCTTCGACGGCCTGGCCTTCATCATGGGCTGGACCGGCGGCTTCGTGCTGGTCGCACTGCTGATCGCGCCTTATCTACGCAGGTTCGCGCAATACACCGTGCCGGACTTTTTGGCGGCGCGCTACGGCGGCGGCGCCGGCGGACGCGGCGCGCCGGTGCGCGCGCTGGCGGTCGGGGCCACCATCCTGGTCTCGTTCACGTATGTGGTGGCGCAGATCTACGCGGTCGGCCTGATCGCTTCGCGCTTCACCGGCGTCGATTTCTCGATCGGGATCTTCCTGGGCCTGGCGAGCATCCTGGTGTGCTCGTTCCTGGGCGGTATGCGGGCTATCACGTGGACCCAGGTGGCGCAGTACATCATCCTCTTGGTCGCCTTCCTGATTCCAACCATGTGGCTGTCGGCCAAGCACGCCGACAACCCGATCCCCGCGGTGGCCTATGGCTCGCTGATGCCCAAGCTGACCGCACGCGAAGCCGAACTGGCCAGGGACCCGCGCGAAGAACAGGTGCGCGCCGAGTTCCGCCGTCGCGCCGAGCAATACGCGGCGCGGCTGGACGCCCTGCCCGAATCGCTGGAGACCGGCAAGCTGGAAGCCCAGCGCCAGCTGGCGGCGGCGCGCGCGCGCAATGCCTCGCTCACCGAGGTGCGCCAGGCCGAGCGCGCGCTGGCCACCTACCCCAACTCGGTGGACGAGGCGCGCTCGCAGTGGAGCGAGCGGCGCGACGCCAACCTGGCGCGGGCCCGGCCGCCCGAACCGCATGCCGAACCCTTCCCCGGCGCCACCAAAGAGGAATCGGACAACCGCCGCAACAACTTTTTGGCGGTGGTGTTCTGCCTGATGTTCGGCACCGCGGCGCTACCCCACATCCTGATGCGGGCCTACACCACGCCGTCGGTGAACGACACCCGGGTCTCGGTATTCTGGACCCTGTTCTTCATCCTGCTGGTGTACCTGACCATTCCGGCGCTGGCGGTGCTGGCCAAGTACGACATCTATACCTCGCTGGTGGGGAGCGACTTCTCGGCGCTGCCCACCTGGATCTCGTACTGGGCCAATGTGGACAAGGCCAATCCCCTGGTGAGCGTGGCCGACATCAACGGCGACGGCATCGTGCAACTGGCCGAATTCGCGATCGACGCCGACGTGCTGGTGCTGGCCACGCCGGAGATCGGCGGCCTGCCCTACGTGATCGCGGGCCTGGTCGCGGCCGGCGGCCTGGCGGCGGCGCTGTCGACCGCCGACGGCCTGCTGCTGGCGATCTCCAATGCGCTGTCGCACGACGTCTACTACAAGATGGTCAACCCGAGCGCGTCAACCCAGAAGCGGGTCACGATTTCCAAGCTGCTGCTGCTGGGGGTGGCCTTCATCGCCGCCTATGTGGCCTCGCAGAAGCCGGCCGACATCCTCTCGCTGGTAGCGGCGGCGTTCTCGTTGGCTGGTTCTACTTTATTCCCGGTGCTGGTGCTGGGCGTGTTCTGGAAGCGCGCCAACCACCAGGGCGCGATCGCCGGCATGCTGGCCGGCTTCGCGGTCTGCCTGTATTACATGCTGCGCGCCAGTCCGGCGCTGGGCGGCAGCCTGGATGCCGCCTGGTTCGGCATCCTGCCGATGGCGGCGGGCGTGTTCGGGGTGCCGGCGGGGATGCTCACGGTCGTCGTGGTCAGCCTGCTCACACCCCGGCCCAGCCGCGGCAGTGAGGGCATGGTGGACTATATCCGGGCGCCGGAATAAGCGATCGTGCGGCCGCGCGGCCGCCTGCCTTCAGGAAAACAGGATCTGATACTGCGGTCCGGCTCCCGGCACGCCGGCGCCAGACAGCACCGGCGCCATGTTCAGCAAGTGCTGGCCCAACTCGGGATGGGCGATCTGGTAGGTGTCGTGCGCCAGCACGACACCTGGAGGGCCGTCGAAGATCAGCGACAACGGTGTGCGCAGGTGCTCGGGCAGGCCGCGGCGCGGATGCTCGATGGCTTCGACCAGCTTCAGCATGAAAGGGCCCTGCGAAGTCTGGACCGTGAAGTCCGTGCCGACCAGGGGCTCGAACTGTGCAAGTAAAAATTCCATGGTTTGAGTGCCTTGATGGTTGTGGCAACGCGACCATGCAGGCATGATGACGCTGTCTCGTTTCAGAATGTCGCATGTATACGCTACCTCACCCCCTGCGCCTGCGCAATGCCGATGAGAACGATGCCGCCTTCACATGCGCCCTGTACGCATCCGCGCGCGACGACCTGCGCGCCCTGCCGCTGCCGCCTGCGATGATCAACGACCTGATCGCGATGCAGCAGAATGCGCACGAACTGGGCCGCCGAAGCGCATTCCCCGATGCCGAGGTGCTGATCCTGGAGCACGCTGGCGAGCCCGCGGGCCGTATCGTGTTCGACACCGTCGGCGCGCACTGGCGCCTGGTCGACCTGGCCCTGTTGCCGGCGCAGCGCGGGCGCGGCCTGGCGCACGCCGCCCTGCTCGCCTTGCAGCAGCACGCCGAACTGCGCGGCGCCAGCATCGGTCTTTCCGTGATGCGCACCAACGCCATTGCCCTGGCCCTGTACCAGCGTACCGGTTTCGCGATCGTGGACAGCGACGAACTGCGCCACGAAATGCGCTGGCAACCGGCATGAGCGGCGCGCCGGACGACGTCACGCGCTGGCTGCGGCTGGCGCCCGCATTCGACGTCGAGCGCCTGCGCGCCGACCTGGACACCGCACTGGCCCTGCACTGGCAAGCCCATTACAACGACCAGGCCCATCAGGGCAGCTGGACCAGCATCGCATTGCGCTCGAGCAGCGGGCGCCCGGACGACATCCATGCAGGCGACGGACCCGGATTCAACGACACGCCGTTGCTGCTGCGCTGTCCCTATCTGCGCCAGGTGATCGACAGCTTCGCCTGCGACAAGCAGTCGGTGCGCCTGATGGCGCTGGACGCGGGGGCGCGCATCAAGCCGCATCGCGATCCGGGCGGCGCCTTCGAAGATGGCCTCGCGCGGCTGCACGTCCCGATCGCCACCGATCCGGCCGTGCTGTTCACGCTCGATGGCGAAGACGTGCATTTCGGCGCCGGCGCCACCTGGTACATGAACGCCGGTTGCCTGCATGCGGTGCGCAACGACAGTGGGCATGTGCGCGTCCATCTGGTGCTCGACTGCGTGCCCAATCCCTGGCTGCGCACGCTGTTCGAGGATGCGGGATGGCGGGCTCCGCCAACGCCGAAGTATGTCGACCCCGCCATCACCGATGCCAATGTCGATGATGTGATCAGCCAGTTGCGCGCGCTTGGCACGCCGGTGGCCGAGGCCATGGCAACCCGGCTAACATACCTGGCTTTAAAGTCGTGACTTCAAGGAAACTTCGATGCTAGGATGCTCCAACGCGCATTTGGGCATCGGGCGATGCGCGCTACGAAGCGGCGATCGAACCGCACTACTCTACATGATGTACAAATCTGAAAAAGGGGATGTCTATGGAAGCTTTTATGGGAACGATCATGCCGGTGGCGTTCACGTTTGCACCGCGTGGCTGGATGCTGTGCCAGGGCCAGCTTATCTCCATCCAGCAGAACTCGGCGCTGTTCGCGCTGCTCGGCGTCCAGTATGGTGGCGATGGCGTCTCAACCTTCGCCCTGCCCGACCTGCGCGCCCGCACCCTGGTGGGCATGGGCGCGTCGCCGATCGGTATGACCGTGCTCCAGGCGCAGCAATTTGGCACCCCCAATGCGACGGCGCTTTCGAGCGGCACGGCCAGCGTGACGCTCACTGCGGCAAATCTGCCCCCGCACAATCACACGGTGACGATCGCCGGTGACCAGTTCGGCGCCACGTCGACCCTGCATGCCAGTTCGACCGGACCAGGCGTCGGCGCACCGCTTCCAAACTGCGCACTGGGCGGTTCCGGAGGTGGTAGCGGTGCCGGTAACATTTATGTCACCGGCAAGACCCTTGACGTGGAGATGGACCCGACCAGTGTGACCACCAAGGTCACCGGCAGCGTCACCGCCACTACGAACAATTCCGGCGTCGCCCCGACTCCGGTCCAGGTCCCCTACGCCACCCAGACCACGCTCAGCGTGCTGCAGCCCTCGCTCGGCATGAATTTCATTATCTGCGTCTCGGGCATTTACCCAGCGCGCAACTGAGCGATGACGCAGCCTGGATCGGTACTAAGGCATGACAGCTGGCTGCGCTGGCCCATGGTCGATCCCGGCACGCTCGATTCGCTGCGCGACTGGTTTCCGATCGCACTGGACGGCGCTGAGGTCGGCTGGCGGTACCTTCCCGGCCGCTTCACGGCGCCCTTTTTCGCCGATACCCTGACCGCGCAAGAGCGCGCCGAACGGCGCGTCTGCCGCACACCGCACGACTGGCTCGAGCGCACCGGTCCGGCCATCCCTCCCAGCGCCTTCGTCTTTCATGCATCGCGCTGCGGCTCGACCCTGCTGTCCCAGATGCTGGCCGGCCTGCCGCAATGCGTGGTGCTGTCCGAACCGCCCGTCATCGACGATTTCCTGATCCGCTACGGCGCTGCGCCGCCCGAGATCGCCGTGCCCGGCCTGCGCCGCCTGCTGTGCGCGCTTGGCCAGCAGCGTCATGGCGAAACCCACTTCATTATCAAGCTCGACAGCTGGCACTTGCCGTACCTGCCGCTGCTGCGCGCCGCCTTTCCAGCGACGCCATTCTGGTTCCTGTACCGCGAGCCGCATGCCATCCTCGAATCGCACCGGCGCCAGCGCGGGCCGCAGATGGTGCCCGGCCTGGTGTTGCCGGCCGAATTCGGCGCCGGCCTGGCGCCGGGCGACCTCGATGGCTGGTGCGCGCGCGTGATCGCGCACCTCTACGAGCACGCCCTGGCCCATGCCGGCGAACTGCGTCTGCTCGACTACCGGCAGTTGCCGTCGATCGTCTGGGACGCGCTGCTGGGAGAACTCGGCATCGACTGCACGCCGGAGCAGCTCGCTGCCATGCGCGGGCGCGCGGGCTTTCACGCCAAGTCGGCCGGCGCGCCGTTCGCCGGCGATCCGCCCGCATCAACGACAACGGCGCGGCATCTGCTCGCGATGCTGACGCCGCTGTACGCGCAGCTGGAAGCGCTGCGCCGGAGTCGTGAGCGCGGCGCCTGAGGCGCCGCCATCCACCCGCCCTACACCAGGAAGTCCCAGTCCAGCACACCGCGCTGGTGACCCACCATCTCGGCCGACTCGACGAAACTGGTGGCGACCTGCTCCAGGGTCATTCCGCGCTCCTCCATTGCCGCCTTCCAGAAGGCCAGTCCTTCGGCCTCGGCTTCACGGTTGAACAGCGCCTGGTACAGCAAGCCGATGTCGTTGGCGGCGTCGCCATTGAAGTCGCCATGCTGCACCACGCGTTCGCTCGACGCGATCAATTCCAGCGCGATCGTACCCCAGCCCATGCCATTCTCGCGGTGGTCGGCCCAGTACTCGAAACCGTACAGGTCGGCCTGGCGCCCGAACACGGTCTGGTACATGCCGGCCAGCGTGTTCAGGCCCGCGCCGTTCTCGACCGCGACATTGCCGTCGCTGAAGCGCAGTTCCTCGACGTTGACCACCAGCGCCTTGGCATCCGACGCCGCCTTGCTGGTCACGACCAGGTAGCCGTTGTGCGCCTCGATGTCGTAATCGCCGCGCACGCCCGCGAAGCTGGCCGCGTCGCCGCCCTGGCCGCCGTGCAGCGTGGAGACTCCGCTGGCCGCGGCCTGCTGTGCGCTGGCGCGTCCGCTGGCCGAACCCGCATCCACGGGCGCGCCCGCAGCGAAGGTGAGCAGGTCGCTGCCGCCGCCGGCGAACACGCCGTTGTTGTTGCCCGCCAGGACCGTGAAGTGCTGGCTGGCGCCATCGCCGGCCAGGATGGCGCCAACGCTGCCGGTGTACACCGTCGCCGCGCCGACCAGGGCGGCGAAGTCGACATCGACCAGTTCGATGGACGCGCCGTTTGCCAGGCCCGCGGTTTCGATCACCAGCGCGGTGCCCTGGGCCCCGGACGGATTGAAACCGGTCAGGACCAGCGCGTCGGTCGTACCCGGATTGCTGACCGGTTTGACGGTATGCACCAGCAGCGAGCTGTAGCTCAGGCCCTGCAGGAACGAGGTGCCGTTCTGGACCAGGTGGCCCTGGTCATCCGGCGCGTGGGTTGGGGTGGCCGCCCTGATCGAGGCGATCAGGAATTCCAGCCCGCTTGCGGCGCCGACGCTGGCGCCGCTCGACGACAAACCGAAACCTGTCGGCAGCTGCGCCAGCAACTGGGTCTGGCCGCCGCTGGAAGCCAGCGGGATGTCGGCCAGGCTGGCCTGGCCATCCGTTTCGTTGCGGCCACCGGTGACGATCGGTACGGCGACCGTGGTGCCGCTCACGCCGCCCGGCAGGGTCACCGGCGTGGTCGTGACCGGCATGCCGTCGATCACGGCCGGCGGATTCGGTTGCGGATTCGGGTTGGGGTTGGGGTTTGGATTCGGCTCCGGGTCCGGATTCGATACCGTGACCGTCAGCTGGAATGGATCGCTCTTCACCGATTCATTGCCGGCCTTGTCATCCTGGGTCACGCTCAGGGTATGGGTGCCGCCGCGCAGCGCGACGTCGATGCTCCATAGACCATCGGCGTTGGCCTGGCCGGAACCGATCCGCAGGTCGCCGTTGTACAGGTAGACCATGGCGCCCGGATCCGCGCCGCCACCCTCGATGACCTGGGTGGTGCTTTCGGTGCGGCCGTCGCCTTTCTCGCCGGTATCGCTGCCGGCGGCCAGCTTCGGCACGCCCGGCTTATCCGGCGCCTTGGTATCGATCGCCAGCGCCGGCGTCACGCCGTTCGTGCCCAGGTTGCCGGCCAGGTCGGCATAGCTGCTGGCGGCGACCGTGATGCTGGCGTTGCCTTCGAAACCATCGGCCGGCGTGAAAGTGGCCGTGCGCGTGGCACCGCTGCCGCTGATCGCCGACAGGACGCCGCCGCTCACCACCACATCGCCCGCCGCGCCGTTCCAGGTGAAGGTTGCGCCTGGATCTTCGCTGAACGTGAAGGTGATGGTCGCGCTCTCGCCGCGCTTGACTGCGCTCACATTGCTGGTGATCGTCACGCTCGGCGCCAGGGTGTCGAGACGGTAGTCCCTGGAGTACTCCTCGCCGGCGTTGCCGATGGCGTTGACCACCCGCACCGCCACGGAATCCTCGCCCGCGAGCAGCGTGGTGCCGATCGACCAATTCTCGGCATCGATGTTCGCGCGGCTCCAGTGCTTGCCGCCGTCGACCGATACTTCGACGTATTCGCCGGCCTTCAGTTGCGCATCGAGCTCGCCGCTGATGATCTGCGCTGCGGTCCTGGTGACCAGGTCGGTCTGGAAGGTGCCGGTATCGGCAGAGAACTTGAGGCTGGTTGCCTTGGTGGTCGGCGCGTCGGTCACGATCTCGAGTTTCAGCGGGGCCGACGCCGGACCGGCATTACCCGCGGCATCGGTCGCGACCGCGGTGATGTCGTATTTGCCCTGGACCAGCGCGACATCGCTGGCAATGCGCCAGGTGCCGTCGGTCGCGACGACCGATCCGATCTCCCGTTCTCCCGCGAACAGCGTGACCGTGGAGCCGGCTTCGGCCGTGCCGCTGAAGGTCGGGGTGGTGTCGCCGGTGATGTCGTCGTCGTCCTCGCTGCCGGTGTCCGACTCGGCCACCAGGTCGGGGATGGACGGCGCCGCCGGCGCCCTGGTGTCGAGCACCAGCGTCGGCGACAGGCCCGGGCCGCCGTTGTTGCCGGCAGCGTCGACGTAGGCGCCCGCGCCGACCGTGATGCTGGCCGTGGTCGTGTCGACGTTATCGTCCGGCGTGAAGGTGGCGCTGAACGTCAGGCCATCCCGTGTCAGGTCGCCCAGCGTGCCGCCCGAAAGCTGGATGTCGGCCTTGGTAAAGCTGTTGCCCGGATCCTCGCTGAAGGTGAAGGTGATGGTCGCGGTTTCGCCGATCCTGAGCTTGGCGACATCGCTGGTGATGGACAAGGTCGGTGGCGTGAAGTCGATCGTGATCTCGGCACCGGTTGCTGCCGCGCTCTCGTTGCCGGCCGCATCGACCGCGCGCGCGCTGATCGTATGCTTCCCTTCGCCCAGTGCCGCCACCGGCGCGATCGACCATGCGCCATCGACGGCCGTACCAGTGCCGATCACATTGTCCCGTGCGTCATACAGGACCACCGTGGCGCCCGATTCAGCGGTGCCGGTGAAGGTTGGACGGTCGTTGGCCGTGATGCCGTCTCCCGCGACGCCGGTGTCGCTGACGACGGCGAGCACCGGCGCCGACGGCGCAGCCGGCGCCAGGGTGTCGAAGGTCAGCGAGGTCAGCGACGCGGACGCGCTGTCATTGCCGGCCAGGTCGGTAAACAGGCCCGCATCGATGGAGATGCTGGCGCTGCCGCCGTTCTGGTTGACGTTCGGGGTGAAGACAGCAGTGCGCTCGAGGCCGCTGCCGCTGACTGCCGACAGGGTGCCGCCAGTCACCGTGATGACCTCGCTGGACAATGCCACTCCCGGATCTTCGCTGAAGGTGAAGGTGATGGTGGCGGTGTCACCGGCCTTGAGCTTGGGCTTGTCGCTCGTGATCTCGACGGTCGGGGCTTCGGTGTCGAGCGTGTATGCGTATTTCCCCACCGGACCGGCATTACCGATCGCATTGATGACGCGTACTTCCACCTCGTGCTCACCTTCTTTCAGGGTCGCGTCCAGGGACCATGTCGTATCGCCGGCCACGGCCTCGGCGTCCCGCCATTTTCCGTCGAGGTAGACCTCGACCTTCTCGCCACTGGCGAGCGCGGCGGAAAGCGTGCCTTCCAGCGTCTGGCTGGCGACGTTCGTGATGCGGTCGCCGCCGATGCCGCTGTCGGCGCTGAGGGTGAACGTCAGGTTTTCCGTGTCCGGCGCCGCGGTGATGATCGTGACGGCGAGCGCGTCCGAGGCAACGCCCTGGTTACCGGCGAGATCGGTCGCCCTGACCGTGAAGTCGTAGTTCCCTCCCTCCAGCGCATCGTCGACGGTGACGCTCCAGTTGCCGTCGGTGTCGGCCTTGCCGCTGCCGACCACGTTCCCATCGGCGTACAGGGTGATGGTCGCGTCTTTCTCGGCGGTGCCGGTGAAGGTGGGCCTGGTGACGCCGGTGATATCGTCCTGGTCGTCGTCGCCGCTGTCCGATGCCGCGGCCAGGTCCGGCGCGGATGGCTTGCCGGGCGCAGCCGCATCGTATTCGTAGGCATGGCTGACCGCGTCGCCGGCATTGCCGGCGGCGTCGAATACGCGCACCACCAGCGTTCCCGTGCCCGTGATCTGTACGCCGGCGAGCGACCACGCGACGCCTTCCGCATCGATGCCGGCCTGGGTAAAGCTCGCACCGTTATCGATCGAGACGCCGACCCATTCGCGCTGTGCGAGCGGCGCCGTCAGTACGCCGGACACCACCTGGTCCGCTTTGTTGGTCACGAAATCGTCGGCCCGCGCACCGGTGTCGTCCGAGAACTTCACTTTATCGACCTGCGCCGTCGGCGGGGTAAAGTCGATCGTGACCGACGTGCCGCTGGAAGCGACACTGACGTTGCCCGCGACGTCGACCGCCTCGGCGGTGATGGCATGGGTAGCGCCGCCAAGCTGGTTGACCTCGAGCGACCAGCTGCCGTTGGCCGCGGCAACCGTGCTGCCGATGAATCCGCCGTCGGCGTACAGGTTGACCGTGGCGCCGCCTTCGACGCTGCCAGCCACGCCGTAGAAGGTCGGGGTGCGGTCGTTGGTGATCGTATCGGCCTTCGATCCGCTATTGCTGTCGGCGTGCAGCAGCGGCGCCTGCGGCTGGTCGGGCGCCACGCGGTCGACCGTGAGCGTCAGCACTGGAGAAGCACCGCCCGTGTTGCCCGCCTTGTCGGTGGCGCGGGCGGTGATCGCGTGCGATCCATGGGCCAGCGGCAGGTCGATCGACCAGCTGCCGTCGAGGTTGGCGGTCGTGCTTGCGCCCGGGATCGCGACGCCGCCGCTGTACAGCGTGATCACGCTGCCGCCTTCGGCGCTGTTGGCTGCGCCGCCGATGGTCTGGGTGACGGCATTGGTGATATTGTCGTTCTTGACGCCGCTATCGCTGCCGGTCGCCAACACTGGCAGCGTCGGCGCGCCCGGCGCGAAGGTGTCGATGACCAGGGAGAGCGGGTTGGAGGCGATGCTGGCGTTGCCGGCCTCGTCGCTGGCCACGACGGTGACCTGGTAGCTGGCGCTGGCCAGCGCGCTGCTGGTGACGTCCCAGCTGCCGTCGGCATTCGCGGTGGTCTGGCCGATCAGGGTGGCCCCGGCGTACACACGCACCGTGGCGAGTCCTTCGACGCTGCCGGCGCCGCCAGAGAATGTCGGGGTGCTGTCGCTGGTGATGTTGTCGCCCACGACGCCGGTGTCGCTGGCTGCTTGCAGGACCGGCTGTGCCGGCTTGCCTGGCGCCAGTGTGTCGAAGGTGATCGACGGCGAGGAGCCGGCGCCGCCGTTGTTACCGGCTGCGTCCGTGTATCTGCCGGATTCCACGGTGATGCTGGCCACGCCGTTATTCACGCCGTCGGTCGGTGTGAAGGTGGCGGTCCAGGACCTGCCATTACCACTATCGGTCAGGTTGCCGAGCGTGCCCCCACTGACCTGGACGTCGCTGCGCTCGAAGCCGTTGACCTGTTCGCTGAACGTGAAGGTGATCACTGCGGTCTGGCCAATCTTGAGCGGACCGGAGACGTTGCTGGAGATGGCCAGCGTCGGCGCCAGGGTATCGATGACGATGGCCTTGCCGCCACCAAGTGAGTCCGCAGTATTCAGGGCAGGCAGGACCAGCGACGCGTCGGCGCCGCCGTTGCTTCCCTTGATGGTGGCGCCGGCAAGGCTGAGCGAACCGGTGCTGAAGTAATTGAGGTCGGTGCTGCTATCGCCGGACTGGATCGTGTATTTGAAGGTCAGGGTATTGCTGCCGCTGCCGCTGTCGTACAGCGCAAGGCGGTCGGTAGCACCAGTCTCGAGCTGCAGGGTCGGAATGCCGCCGGCCACGGTCACCGCCTGGTCGAAGGTAACGGTCACGAAGATGTCCTGGCCAACTCCGTAGGCGCCGTTCGCGTTGGTGGACGAGACCGACGTCACTACCGGCTCCGGCGGACCTGGCGGTTTGATATCCTTAATCTCGAAGTCGTCGAATACCAGGTATATCATTCTTCCGTTGTTCGACGAGGGATCGGCGAATACTTTTAACTTAGTAATACCGGTCAGTCCATCCAGATCCACTGGGAGATAGGCCCCGTCCGAGTCTGCAGAAGTAGTGATCGGCTTCGGGACGCCGACGCGGTCACCCGATGCATTGTAGCCGACGAAAAATAGTTTCTGCGGTCCGCTCAGCCCGACTTCGAAGTTGGCCACACTGATCGATATGGGCGTGAATACCTGGCCGGTCTCAAAGGAGAAAGTGATTTCGCTTTCGCCAATACCCCCATTGCCAGTGTCTGAAGCGATGAACGGCTCCCCTTGGTATGCATATACATTGCTGCTTGTACCATCAATCTTTAATACATAGGCGTCGTTGCCGCGGATTTTGTACAGGACATCGATCGCCGGATCGTAATTCGGAGCGCCGCTACCTGCGCTGGAAAAATTATCAAACGTATTGAAGTTCAAGGTCACCGGCGCGAGCCAGTCACCAGCCAGCGTCCGTTGGTAAACAGAAGCCAGCGCCGAATCGACCACGGCTGGCGTGTCGATGTCGCCACTCATGATTTCCAGCACCCAATCGCCGCCCTGCGCGGCGTCACCGGTCAGATTGTTCGACGCCGCCAAGTCGGCCCCGGTGGCCGCCGCCAGGCGGCTGACCAGCGCCAGACCAGCGTCGCCGGCGCCGACGTCGCAGCCATACAGCAGGATGTCGCCACCCTCGGCCATGCTGCGGCCGATCGCCTGCAAGTCGGCAGCGTGTTCGGGCACGTCGCCAGCGCCAAGCATCAGCGAACCGAGGCTGACACTGCCTTGCTGTCCATGCGAGATCACGTGCAGGGCATTGATGCCGCTCTGTCCTTGCAGGGCCTCGGCGATCTGGCGCAGGCCATCGCGGCCGGTATCGAGAATGACGATTTCCTTGCCGTCGCCAAAGCCGCGGATCAGCGTGTCGATATCCGGCACATCGCTTTCGATGAAGACGATTTCCTTGCGCGCGCCGGCAATCGCCAGTTCCGGCACGGCCCCCGCGGTCACCTGGCCGTCGCGCGCCGCGGCGCCAGATGCGATGAACAATTCGCCAAGGGTGGCTTGCTGGTATTTGGACGTCATGCTTGTTTTCCTTGTTGTGCGCTCTGCGGTGCGATCACGTTGGCGGCGCTGCCGGCCGTATCGGTCCAGAAGGACATCTTGTTGAATCGGTCAAACAAATCGGGCGGGATGATGGTCTGGCGCGGCTTGTACTCCACCCGCGAGCGCACCTTGTGCAGCCCCGGCGCGCCAAGCCGCGTATCGAATTCCTCGGCGTCATACTCGACGTTGTCGAAATCATGCGCGAAATGCGGTTCGCCCAGGAAGTCGTAAATCAGCGGCATGACCTTGGCCGGCGCGCGCGCCAGCAATTCGTAGTCGACCAGCAGCAGCGACGACGCATGCTCGCCATAGAAGGCTTCGCGCAGGGCGGCCCAGGGATGGCCGACGGTGCCGTCGTGCTGGCCCAGGCCTTCCAGGCGGCTGGTCACGGTGCCGCGCGCGCCGGCGCTGCCGAACAGGCGCGTGTGTTCATACGGATTGGCGCGGTACAGGCGTTCGAAGCTGTCCATGATCCAGGCCACGCTGCGCACGCAGGCGATCACTTTCGCTTCCGGGAACAGGTCGCGCACCAGCGGCATGCGCGCGCACCAGGAGCGGCTGGTGTCGAACACGACCTCGCGGCCAGCGTCCTGGTAATAAGAATCGAACAGGCCGCGCAGCAGTGCGCGGCGCTTGTCGCGGCTGACGACGGACGCGAATTCGCTGCCGGCGCTGACCTGGCCCAGCACCGCATTGCAGAGCGATGAGACAGGACTGCTCATGCCGGCATGAAAGCGCGGATTCTGCAGCAGGATGCCCGACAACAAGGTCGAGCCGGAGCGCGGCAGGCCGGAGATGAAGTGGAACTTGCGCTCCTGAACAGCGATACTTGAAGTCATGAAGAGACAGGCGGGCGGCAGGCGTCCTGTGACCGAAATATCCTTGATGATCCTAGAAAAATAGCTGGGCAGCAACGAATTGTGCATATTCAGAAGTCGTTTTTTGCAAGTTCGGTACGATTTTGTTGGTTTTTGTACCGACCTATCAATTTCGTCAGGTGACAAAGTATTAAGGCGTGAGGATTGATGAGATTTTGCCCTGATAGCAAATGCTAGGCTAGGCCATGCCATCACCGGCCTATAAAAACAATCTTTTCACGGAAAAACATGTCTGTATTGTCCCGCGCCGCATGCGCATTCTCCCTGGCCGCCTCTGCCCTGTGCGCTGCGCCTGCAACCCTGGCCCAGGCGCCGGCTGCCACCCCGCCGCCACCGATCTCCGCCTTCTTCGCCAATGCCGCCTTCGGCGGCGCCAAGCTGTCGCCCGACGCCCGCCACCTGGCGGCGCGCTCTTCCACCAAGGGCCAGCGCGACTTCCTGGTCGTGGTCGACCTGCAGAACAACAGCGGCAAGATCGTCGCCTCGTACAACGATGCCGACGTCGGCGATTTCGAGTGGGTCAACAACGAGCGCCTGATCTTCAATACCCGCGACCGCAGCGTCGGCCTGGGCGACACCACCAAGGCTCCCGGCCTGTACGCGGTGGACCGCGACGGCGCGCAATTCGTGCAACTGGCCGAGCGCACCGGCGGCGGCCTCGTCACCGCCGGTCCCAAGGGCCGGCGGCTGCTGCCCTGGCATACCTACATGCTGGGCCAGCGCGGCGCCCAGGATTCGGACCACGTCTACGTC
Organism: Massilia sp. Soil_C_3; assembly: GCF_057657035.1. Taxonomy (NCBI): domain Bacteria; kingdom Pseudomonadati; phylum Pseudomonadota; class Betaproteobacteria; order Burkholderiales; family Oxalobacteraceae; genus Massilia; species Massilia sp. Soil_C_3. Next base: position 180,919 of record NZ_JBDGJG010000006.1, on the reverse strand, counting down.
GCCAGCCCGGTGCTGGACATGAAGCGCGAAGTCCGTTACGTGAATCTGTTGCGCCTGAATACCCGCACCGGCTCGACCCAGGCCGTGCCGCGTCCGGGCAATGCCAAAGGCTGGCTGCTCGACCACAAGGGTGAGCCGCGCCTGGCCAGCACCAGCGAGGACGGCCGCATCACCCTGCATTACCGCGAGCCCGGCGACGGCAGCTGGCGCGAACTGGCCAGCTACGCGAGTTTCGGCGATGGCCAGAACATGGTCCAGCCGGTCGGCTTCGGCCCGGACGGCACGCTGTACGTGGTAGCGCGCGGTGGCAGCAAGTTCACCTCGCTGTACGCCTACGATGTGGCCACCCGCAAGCTCGGCGCCGAGCCGCTGCTGAGCGCGGCCGGCTACGACATCGACGGCAGCCTGGTGGTCAACCGCGACAAGATCCTGGGCATGCTGCTCCGCACCGATGCGGCCTCGACCGAATGGTTCGATGCGGGCATGAAAACCCTGCAGGCAGCCGTCGACAAGGCGCTGCCGGCCACCGTCAACGTGCTGTCCGTGCCGGCCCAGGCCGATTCGCCGTGGGCGCTGGTGGCCTCGTATTCGGACCGGATTCCGGCTGTCTACCACCTGTACAACCGCCAGACCGGGCAAGTGAACAAGGTCGCCGACACCCGCCCCGGCATCGTTCCCGCGCAGATGGGCCGCCAGGAATTCGTGCGCTACAAGGCGCGCGACGGCCTCGAGATTCCCGCCCTGCTGACCCTGCCCGCCGGCGCCAAGCCCGGCGGCTTGCCGCTGGTGGTACTGGTGCACGGCGGCCCTTATGTGCGCGGCAAATCCTGGGGCTGGGACCCGGAATCGCAGTTCCTGGCCTCGCGCGGCTACGCGGTGCTCGAGCCAGAATTTCGCGGCAGCACAGGCTTCGGCGCCCACCACTTCCAGGCCGGCCTGAAGCAATGGGGACTCAGGATGCAGGACGATCTCGCCGACGGCGCGCGCTGGGCGATAGCCAAGGGCATCGTCGATCCGCAGCGCATCTGCATCGCCGGCCCCAGCTACGGCGGCTATGCCACGCTGATGGGCCTGGTCAACGATCCCGATCTGTACAAGTGTGGCATCAACTGGGTCGGCGTCACCGACCTGGGACTGCTGTTCGACAACGGCTGGGTGTACAGCTCGGATGCGACCGACGAGTTGAAGGCCTATACGCTGCCGCAGATGCTGGGCGACCCGGTCAAGGACGCGGAGCGCTTCAAGGCGACCTCGCCGATCCAGCAGGCGGCGCGCATCACCCGGCCGCTGCTGCTGGCCTACGGCGGGGTCGACGAACGGGTGCCGCTCAACCACGGCACGCAGTTGCGCGACGCGGTCATGCGCACCAACCAGCAGGTCGAATGGGTCCAGTATCCGGAAGAAGGCCACGGCTGGGCGCTGGAAAAGAACCGCATCGATTTCTATACGCGGGTCGAGAAATTCCTCGACAAGCACATCGGCAGCGGCGCCGCGCGCTGACCGGGCACGCGTTCAGGCGGCGCCGATGATTCCGCGCCGCGCGAGTTCTTCCAGGAGTTTGGCGACTTCCTCGCCCACCGTCGAGGCGGCGCTGTCGACCAGCACCTCGGGCGCTTCCGGCGCCTCGTAGGGAGAGGATATGCCGGTAAATTCCGGCAACTGCCCGGCGCGCGCCTTGCGATACAGCCCTTTGGGGTCGCGCTGTTCGCATACGGCGAGCGGGCAGCGGCAATACACTTCGATGAAGTGCGGCGCCGGCACCAGCGCGCGGGCGCGCTGCCGGTCGGCACGCAGCGGAGAAATGGCCGACACCAGCACGATCTGGCCGCTGTGGCAGAACAGGCGCGCGACCTCGCCGATGCGGCGGATGTTTTCGGAACGTTCGGGGAGAGAGAAGCCGAGGTCGGCGCACAGGCCGCCCCGCACCTTGTCGCCGTCGAGCACGAACACACTGCAGCCGCGGTCGAACAGGGCGCGCTCGAGGGCGTCGGCCAGGGTGGTCTTGCCGGCGCCGGAAAGACCCGTGATCCAGACCACCGCGCCGCGATGGCCGGTCCGCAAGCGCCGCTCATCGTCGGTGACGGCGGCCGGCGTTGCGGGGAGCGTCATGCGCTTACAGGACGACGGTCTGCGCCTGGCCTTCTTCGCGGGCGCGGATCTCGCCGATGCGGTAGACGGTCTCGCCGGCCGCTTCCAGCTGGGCGAACGCCGCATCGGCGTTCTCTTTCGAGACGATCACGGTCATGCCGATGCCGCAGTTGAACACGCGGTGCATCTCGGCGTCGGCCACGCCGCCGTGCTGCTGCAGCCATTGGAACAGCGGCGGCATGGTCCACGACGACGCGTCCAGCACCGCGGTGAGGTTGTCCTGCAGCACGCGCGGGATGTTCTCGACCAGGCCGCCGCCGGTGATGTGCACCAGGCCCTTCACCTCCATCGAAGCCATCAGCGCCAGCAGCGGCTTGACGTAGAGGCGGGTTGGCGCCATCAGCACGTCGGACAGCTTGCGGCCGTGGAAGTCTGCCTCGAGGTCGGGCTTGGCCACTTGAATAATCTTGCGTACCAGCGAGTAGCCGTTGGAGTGGATGCCCGACGAGGCCAGGCCCAGCACCACGTCGCCCGGGATGATCTTGCTGCCGTCGATGATCTGCGATTTTTCGACTGCGCCGACGGCGAAGCCGGCCAGGTCGTATTCGCCGTCAGGGTACATGCCCGGCATTTCGGCGGTTTCGCCGCCCAGCAGGGCGCAGCCCGACTCTTCGCAGCCCTTGGCGATGCCCGAGACCACGGCGGTGGCGGTGGCCACGTCCAGCTTGCCGCAAGCAAAGTAATCGAGGAAGAACAGCGGCTCGGCGCCCTGCACCAGGATGTCGTTGACGCTCATTGCGACCAGGTCGATGCCGACCGTGTCGTGGCGGTTCAGCTCGAACGCCAGCTTGAGCTTGGTGCCCACGCCGTCAGTACCCGAGACCAGGACCGGTTCCTTGAACTTCTTGCTGATCTCAAACAGACCGCCGAAGCCGCCGATCCCGCCCAGCACGCCTTCGCGCATGGTGCGCTTGGCGAGCGGCTTGATGGCTTCGACCAGGGCGTCACCGGCATCGATGTCGACACCCGCGTCGCGGTAGGAGAGAGAAACATTAGATGGTTGGCTCATGGTATTTGGCAGCGGAGGCGGTAAAATAGGAGGCGACCGGCAAAACTGGTCAATCCACTATTTTAGCAAAACGGCTCATGCAAGATCCCGTTTAACGAATATAACATCGAAACTTGACCTTACTGGCATGCCATTTTTCCCCACGTCAGGCATGAAACGGCCCACGCCATGAAACAGCTGGTGCTCGATTTAGGCGCCGAGCCGGCCCAGAGCCTCGACACCTTCCAGGTGGGGGCGAACGCCGAGATGGCGCACCTGATGCACCTGTTCGCCGAGCGCAGCTCGCGTGAACACTTCGCCTATCTGTGGGGCGACACCGGCGCCGGCAAGACCCACCTGCTGCACGGGCTGGCGGCCAGCCCCGGCGCGCGCTATATCGCGGCCGACGCGCCCGCCGCCTCCTTTTTGCACGCGCCGGACGTCACGCTCTACCTGCTCGACGATTGCGACCGCCTGAGCCCGCAGCGCCAGATCGACGCCTTCGCCCTGTTCAACCAGATCCGCGAGCACGGCGCCTACATGGTCAGCACCGGTCCGGTGCCGCCGGCGGTGCTGGGGGTGCGCGAAGACCTGCGCACGCGCATGGGCTGGGGCCTGGTGTACCAGATCCACGGCCTGTCGGACGACCAGAAGATCGCGGCGCTGACGCACGCCGCCGAGGCGCGCGGTTTGACCTTGTCGGCCAGCGTGTTACCCTATTTGTTGTCTCATTTCAAACGCGACATGCGTTCCCTGTCGACCATGCTGGACGCGCTGGACCAGTATTCGCTCGAAACCCAGCGCCCGGTCACGCTGCCCCTGCTGCGCGACCTGCTGTTGCAAGAGAACCTGCCGCTTGAACCCAAAGAATGAAAAACCTTGCCCTGTTTGACCTCGACCACACCCTGCTGCCGCTCGATTCGGACCACGAATGGGGCGAATTCCTGGCGCGGGTCGGCGCGGTCGACGGCGCTGCCTACCGCGCCCGCAACGACGCCTTCTTCGCCCAGTACAACGCCGGCGTGCTCGATCCGGTCGAATACCTCGAGTTCGCGCTCGGCACCCTGGCGAGCTTTCCGCCCCACGAGCTCGAATCCCTCCATGCACGTTACATGCGCGAAGTGATCGAGCCCGCGATCAAGCCGCAAGCCCTGAAGCTGGTGCGCGAGCACCAGGACGCCGGCGACCTGGTGGCGATCATCACCGCCACCAACCACTACATCACGGCGCCGATCGCGGCCGCCTTCGGCGTCGAGCACCACATCGCGGCCATGCCCGAGCGCGACGCCGCCGGCAAGCTCACCGGCCGCCTGGCGGGCACCCCGACCTCGGGCCCAGGCAAGATCACGCATATGCACGCCTGGCTGGAGCGCCTGGGGCAGCCGTTCGGCAGCTTCGGCCGCAGCCATTTCTACAGCGATTCGCACAACGACATTCCGCTGCTGTCCATCGTCTCCCATCCGGTCGCGACCAATCCGAGCGCCGCCCTCGCGAGCCACGCGCAGCAACAGGGCTGGCCAACCATCCAACTATTCAATGATTAAAAAATTCATCCGTAAAATCCTGGGTGTGAAAGACCAGCGCGACGCAACCGAACCGACCATCCTCGGCCCGGAAGAACATGGCATCGACCCCAAGAACGTCTCGTCCAACGCGATCCGGGTCACGCAAACCCTGCAGGAAGCCGGCTTCAAGGCCTTCGTCGTCGGCGGCGCCGTGCGCGACCTGCTGCTGGGCGTGAAGCCCAAGGACTTCGACATCGCCACCGACGCCACGCCCGAGCAGGTCAAGAAGCTGTTCCGGCGCGCCTTCATCATCGGCCGCCGGTTCCAGATCGTGCACGTGATGTTCGGCCAGGACCTGCTGGAGGTGACCACCTTCCGCGGCAACGGCAGCGACAACGCACCGAAGGACGAACACGGCCGCGTCCTGCGCGACAACAGCTTCGGCCCGCAGCACGAAGACGCGGCGCGCCGCGACTTCACCATCAACGCCATGTACTACGACCCGGCCAGCCAATCGGTGCTGGACTACCACGGCGGCATGGAAGACATCCGCGCCAAGCTGCTGCGCATCATCGGCATGCCGGAAGCGCGCTACCGCGAAGACCCGGTGCGCATGCTGCGCGTGGTGCGCTTCGCGGCCAAGCTGGGATTCACGATCGAGCCGACCACGCGTGCGCCGATCCCCGTCATGGCCCCGCTGATCGACAATGTGCCGGCGGCGCGCGTGTTCGACGAGATGCTCAAGCTGCTGCTGTCGGGCCACGCCCTGGCCTGCCTCAAGGAGCTGCGCTCGGCCGGCCTGCACCATGGCCTGCTGCCGCTGCTGGACGTGGTACTTGAGCAGCCGATCGGCATGAAGTTCGTGACCCTGGCGCTCGACTCCACCGATGCGCGCGTCAAGGCCGGCAAGGGTGTCTCGCCCGGCTTCCTGTTCGCGTCGCTGCTGTGGCACCAGGTGCTGGAAAAATGGACCGCCTACCGCGCCGCCGGCGAGGCGCCGATCCCCGCGCTGCACCTGGCGGCCGACGCCGTGCTCGAGACGCAAACCGAGAACCTGGCCCTGCAGCGCCGCATCGCCACCGATATGCGCGACATCTGGGCCATGCAGCCGCGCTTCGAACGCCGCGCCGGCCGCGCGCCGTACAAGCTGCTGGAACACCCGCGCTTCCGCGCCGGCTACGACTTCCTGCTGCTGCGCTGCCAGTCGGGAGAACTGCCGGCCGAAGTCGGCGAATGGTGGACCGAGTTCTATGCGGCCGAAGGCGGCGACCGCGAGCGCCTGGTGGTCGAAGCCAGCACGCGCGAGCGCGAAGGTGGCGCCAATGGCGCGCCGAAGAAACGCCGTCCGCGCCGTGGTCCGCGCAAATCCGGTGGCGAAGGCAGCCCGGCGCCGGCAGCGGGCGGCGGCGAGGAATGATCGCCTGGGTCGGGATCGGCGCCAACCTGGGCGATGCGCAGGCGAACGTGCTCGACGCGCTGGCGCGCCTGGCGCGGCTCGATGGCAGCACGCTGCTGCACACCTCGAGCCTGTACCGCACCGCCCCGATCGATTCCAGCGGCGACGACTACATCAATGCCGTGGCCTGCATCGACACCAGCCTGGCCCCGCACGACCTGCTCGCCGCGCTGCAAGCCATCGAGAAGGCCCATGGCCGCGAGCGGCCCTACCATAACGCGCCGCGCACGCTCGACCTCGACCTGCTGCTGTACGGCGACGAGGTCATCGCCAGCCCGACCCTGAGCGTGCCGCATCCGCGCATGCATGAACGCGCCTTCGTGCTGCAGCCGCTGCTCGAAATCGCCCCCGACATCGACATTCCCGGCCACGGCCCGGCGCGCAATTTCGCCGCGCTGGTGGCCGGCCAGACCATCGCCAAGCTCGCGTAGGAAAGCGCATGCCATGAACCTGCCCGTCTGGGCCCAGACCACGGGCCTCCTGATCCTGTCGAACGTCTTCATGACCTTCGCATGGTACGGCCACCTGAAAGGCCTGCAGCACCGCGCCTGGTACGTGGCGGCCCTGATCAGCTGGGGCATCGCACTGTTCGAATACCTGCTGCAGGTGCCGGCCAACCGCATCGGCCACACCCAGTTCTCGCTGGCCCAGCTCAAGATCATGCAAGAGGCGATCACCCTGACCGTGTTCGTGCCGTTCGCGATGTTCTACATGAACGAACCGTTCAAGCTGGACTACGTCTGGGCGGGCCTGTGCCTGGTCGGCGCCGTCTACTTCATCTTCCGTTCATGACCATTTGCCTGCAGCTTCGCGGGCGCCGCATTACACTACGCGGATCTGGACGTTCCAGTTTTACCAAAGGATTTGTATGAGCTCTTATTTGCAGGGTAACGATATGGCCACGACCGGCGCCGCCACGGTGCCGACGCCGGTGCCAGCGTTGCCGAAGGCCGTGACCGTTCCCGCGCTGCTCGCCAAGCGCGCAGCCGGCGACAAGATCGCGATGCTGACCTGCTACGACGCCAGTTTCGCATCGCTGATGGACCGTTGCGGCGTCGAGATCCTCCTGATCGGCGACTCGCTGGGCATGGTCTGCGCCGGCCACGACTCGACCCTGCCGGTGACGGTGGCCGACATGGTCTATCACACGGCCTCGGTCGCGCGCGGCAACAAGAACGCGCTGGTGCTGGCCGACATGCCCTTCGGCAGCTACGGCAACCCGCAGCAGGCCTACGACAGCGCGGTGCAGCTGATGCGCGCCGGCGCCCACATGGTCAAGATCGAGGGCGGCGCCTGGCTGGCCGACACCGTGCGCCTGCTGGTCGAACGCGGCATTCCGGTGTGCGCGCACATCGGCCTGACCCCGCAGTTCGTGCACCAGCTGGGTGGTTTCAAGGTGCAGGGCAAGACCGGCGAAGGCGCCGAGCGCCTCAAGAACGACGCGCTGGCGCTGCAGGCTGCCGGCGCGGCCGTGGTGCTGCTCGAGGCGGTGCCCGCGGTCTTGGGCCGCGAAGTCACCGAGATGCTGTCGGTGCCGACCATCGGCATCGGCGCCGGTCCCGATTGCTCGGGCCAGGTACTGGTGATGCACGACCTGCTGGGCGTATTCCCGGGCCGCAAGGCGCGCTTCGTCAGGAACTTCATGGATGGCCAGACCAGCATCGACGCGGCCGTCATGGCCTATGTCGCGGCCGTGAAGGACGGCAGCTTCCCGGCGCCGGAGCACTGCTTCTAAGAGAAGATCATGGGCCAGCAATCGACTTCGCGTCTGTTCCTGGCCCTCAAAGCTGGGGTCCACAAAGCTGGGGTCAGGTCTGACATTCGGACACGATCTCATCCTTATAAAGAAACCACCGTTGAGCCCGTGTCTGAATGTCAGACCTGACCCCACGTCCTGGGTGACCCCACGTCCTGGGCGGCGTCTATACCGTGCTGCGCGAATACGTAGATTCGGCGGCTTCGCCGCCGACGCGGTGATGGTTGGCGGCGAGATCATCCGGCGCGAGATGGGCACCGATCACAATCACCGCGTCGGCGGCAGAGCCGCCAACCCTACCGCTTGAGCGCTCCCGCGCTCAGCGCGATCACGATCCCCGACAGCGCCAGCGCGCCGAGCGCCACCATCACGCTCGAGTGCACCGCCACCCAGCCCAGCACCGGCGGCGCCAGCAGCAGGCCGCCATAGCCCAGCGTGGCCACCGCCGCCACGCCCGCGCCGGGATGCATGCCGGGGATGCGCGCGGCGGCGCCGAACAGCAGCGGCACCACGTTCGCCGCGCCCAGGCCGACCAGGGCGAAGCCGCAACTGGACATCACGAAATTGGTGCTGAGGACCGCCAACGCCAGGCCGGCGAACATGGCCAGGCCGCCGCTCACCATCACCCGCATCGCGCCGACGCGCAGGATGATGCGGTCGCCGGCGAAGCGGCAGGCCGCCATCGCGATCGAGAACGCCGAGTAGCCCAGCGCCGCCGACGCCGGCGATGCGCCGGTGCGCTCCTCCAGCAGCAGCGCGCTCCAGTCGACCAGCGCGCCTTCGACCGCGAAGCACAGCAGCGCCAGCAGGCCGAGGCCAAGGGCGGCGCCGCGCGGCAGCATGAAGTGGCTGCCGCTCGCATGCGCGGCGAAGCCCAGCACGCGCGGCGCCGTCAAGGCCAGCACCACGGCGGTCGCCACCGCTACCATCAGCGCGCCTTCGCCATGCCCCAGGCCCTGGCCGACCAGCACGCCGCCCAGGCTCGCGCCGAACAGGCCGCCCAGGCTGAAGAAGCCGTGGAACGACGACATGGTGGGCAGGCCGCGCGCGGTCTCGACCTCGCTGGCGTTGGCGTTCATGGCCACGTCCAGCGCGCCGTTGGACACCCCGAACAGGAAGGCCGCCACGAACAGCAGCGGCAGGCTCGGCACGCCCATGATCACGGCCGTCATCAGCGCGAATGCAAAGCCCGACAACAACACCATGCGGCGCGTGCCGAAGCGCCCGGTCAGGCCGCCCATCAGCGGCATCGCCATCAGGGCGCCGCCGGCAATCGTCAGCAGCACCAGGCTCAGCATGCCGGTATCGATGCCCATGCGCGCCTGCACGGTCGGCACGTGGGCCGCCCACAGGCCGATGCCGGCGCCGTTGAGTAAAAAGACGGTCGAGATGGCCCAGCGGCCGGCTTCGACGCTGCGGGGTTCGATGGTGGAGACGTGGGTCATGCCAGGGCCTTGTCGGTGAGTTTGATGTCAAGTGCGGGGTGGCGTTCGCGCAGCGAGGCGATGGCGGTCGACGGCGCATCGGCCTCCAGCACCAGGTGGTCGATCTCGTCCAGCCCACCGAACAGGAAGGGGGCGCTGTCGTCGAAGCGTTCATTGAGGACGGCGACCGCGCGCCGCACGCTCGCGGCCAGCATGGCCGCCTTGAGCGCCGCCTCCTCGGGATTCGAAGCGGCCAGGCCGCGCGCGGGATCGATCGCACACACGCCCACCAGGGCCAGGTCGGGCCGCAGGCGCTGCACTTCGGCCAGGGTGGCGGCGCCGATCACGGCGCCATCGTTCGGATGATAGGTTCCGCCCAGCAGCACGATGCGGGTGCGCTGGAAGCCGCCCAGCGCCAGCGCGATCTGGGGGCTGTTGGTGACGATGGTGGCGCAGCAGCCGTCCGCCAAAGTGCGCGCCAGCGCCAGGTGGGTCGAGCCGGCGTCGATGAGGACCGTGTCACCTGGGCGGATGCATGCGCGCAGGCCCTGCGCCAGCTGCGTCTTGCGCGGGAGGTCGCTGGCGGCGCGCTGCTCGAAATTCTCCGGCGGGCGCAGGCGGATCGCACCGCCGTGCACGCGCCGCAGCAGGCCGGCCGCGTCGAGATCGCGCAGGTCGCGCCGGATGGTGTCCTCGGACGTCGCCAGCCGCCCCGCCAGCTCCGCTGCCAGCACCCGCCCTTCACGCTCGACCGCATCGACGATCGCCTGGCGCCGTTCTTCCGGCAATTGCATGGTTGGCTCCAGTTCGTTTGATACCTCACTGTACACAAACAGGCACCTTCGCGCAACAACATGCAGAAAAACGCAAACACGCGCGTCGTCGCATCCAGGCCGCAACTGGCGCCGTATTTCCTGCAACTGAGCGCATGGCATGGCGCAAGCGACGCAATCTCGACGATACTTTGCAGATGAACCGGATCAAGCCTGCTTTCCTTTCCCCCATGTGGCGCATCTATATCGGCGCGTGGATCGCCTATGTCATCCTGGTGGGGCTGATCGTGCAGGCCGACGAGATCGAGGCCGGGCAGTTCGACCCAACAATGATCGCCTACGCCTTCGTCACCACCGGGTCAGGCGGCGTGCTGCTGGCGCTGGCGTGGCCGCTCACCGGGTGGATGGACCGGCGCGGGATAAGGGCCCGGACGCGCTTTGCCATCCACCTGGCCGCCGCCATTGCCTTCGCCACCTTCGCGCACCTGATCATCCTGTCGCTGCAGAAGGGAGACGGACAATCGTTGTCCTGGCATGCCTGGCCGCTGATGTACAGCCTGATGAGCTACGCCCTGACGGCCGGCATCTTCCAGACCGTGCGCGCCAACGCCGCCGCCCAGCGCCAGGCCCTGGCCGCCCAGCAGGCGCAAACCTTGCTGGTTGCCGCCGAACTGGGCGCCCTGCGCAGCAAGCTCAATCCCCACTTCCTGTTCAACACCCTGCACTCGATCATCGCCCTCACCCAGCGCAATCCGGCCGCCGCCGAGACGGCGCTATTCCAGTTCTCCGACATGCTGCGCTATGTGCTGGACACCGAGCGCGCCGGCGCCGACCGCGTCACGCTCGACGCCGAACTGCAGTTCGTGCGCGACTACCTGGAGCTGGAGCAGCTGCGCCTCGGGCCGCGCCTGCAGGTGCAATGGGACCTCGATCCCGACCTGGGGGACTTCGTGCTGCCGGCCCTGACCCTGCAACCGCTGATCGAGAACAGCATCAAGCACGCGTTCAATCCCTACACCCGCCCCGGCCTGCTGCGCATCGAAAGCCGGCGCGACCCGCAGGCCGGCACGCTGCGCCTGACCGTAAGCGACGACGGCCCGGGCGCCGCGCAAGAGACGATCGCCGCCTCGCCCGGCCTGGGCATCCGCACCATCGGCCGCCGCCTCGAACTCGATTACGCCGGACGCGCCTCCCTGAGCATCGATTCCCGTCCCGGCGCCGGCTTCGCCGCCCGCGTCACCCTGCCCATCGCCTGAGACATGACCAAGACCGCAAAGACCGTATTCTTCGCCGAAGACGAACCGCTCGCGCGCGACGTGCTGCGCGACGCCATCTATGCCCACCCTGGCCTGCGCCTGGTGGGCGAAGCCGCCGACGGCGCCAGCGCGCTCGAACGCATCGGGCAGCTGCGGCCCGACGTCGTGTTCATGGACATCCAGATGCCCGAGATGACCGGCCTCGAGGTGCTGCGCCGGCTCGACTACCTGCCGCAAATCGTATTCACCACCGCCTACGACCAGTACGCGGTGACCGCTTTCGAGCTGCACGCGGTCGACTACCTGCTCAAGCCGTTTACCCGTGCGCGGTTCGCGGCCAGCGTGGCGCGCCTGCTGGAAGGCGCCGAACAGCAACAGGATCGCGCCGGCATCGAGGATGCGCTGGCGCGCGCGGAAAGCGGGCCGGCGCGGCTGGACCGCATCCTGGTGCGCGACCGCGGCCGCATCTTCCCGCTCGCCGTGGGCGAGATCGAATACATGAAGGCCGATTCGAAGTACACGGTGATCGTGGCGCGCGGCCAGCACTTCCTGGTGCGCATCGGGATCTCGGAACTGGAGACGCAGCTCGACCCGCAGCGCTTCATCCGCGTGCACCGCTCGGCGCTGGTCAATCTCGATTTCGTCGAATCGATGCGCGCCGACGAGCAGTCGCAACTGCAGATCTTCATGCGCGACGGCGCCTGCATCGGCGCCAACCGCGAAGCTTCGAAACTGCTGCGCGATATGTCGATCTAGGCGCCTTACCATCAAAACAACATCGACCGGCAAAACGGCAAAGTTGGTCCTGCCGCCGGCTTCTGCATTTATAATCGCGGATTTTCCGCCCGATAATAATTCCTGGCCTTCGGAGCATTCACCAGCATGAATATCACCCTGATCTCTTTCGTCGTGCTCTACCTGTTGGGTACGCTTGCCCTGGGCATGTGGGCGGGCACGCGGATCAAGAACACCAGCGACTTCGCCGTCGCCGGCCGCAGCCTGCCGCTGATCATGGTGATCACGACCACCTTCGCCACCTGGTTCGGCGCCGAGACCGTCATGGGCATCCCGGCCAAGTTCGTGCAGGGCGGGCTGAACGCGGTGGTCGAGGATCCGTTCGGGGCCGGCATGTGCCTGATCCTGGTCGGCGTGTTCTTCGCCGCCCGGCTCTATAAACTGAACCTGCTGACGATCGGCGACTACTACCGCCAGCGCTACGGCAAGGGCATCGAGGTGTTCTGCTCGGTGGCCATCATCCTGAGCTACCTGGGCTGGGTCGCAGCCCAGATCACGGCGCTGGGCCTGGTGTTCTCGGTGCTGACCGCCGGCGCCATGTCGCCGGCCGTGGGCATGATCGTCGGCACCCTGACGGTGCTGATCTATGTGGTGGTGGGCGGCTTCCTGGCCGTGGCCGTGACCGACTTCATCCAGATGATCGTGCTGGTGGTGGGCATGAGCGTGATCGCCTGGTTCGCCGCCGACCTGGCCGGCGGCGCCGGCAACGTGCTGGCGATGGCCCAGCAGGCCGACCTGTGGCGCTTCCTGCCGGAGCCGAGCCTCAAGGACGTGATGTTCTTCATCGCCGCCGCGGTCACGATGATGTTCGGCTCGATCCCGCAGCAGGACGTGTTCCAGCGCGTGATGTCGGCCAAGGACGCGCCCACCGCGCGCACCGGCGCCATCATTGGCGGCGCCAGCTACATCGTGTTCGCCTTCGTGCCGATGTTCATCGTGGCCGCCGCCGTGGTCGTGATGGGCAGCACCGCGCTCGACCTGGCCCAGAACGACTACCAGCGCCTGCTGCCGACCTTCGTGATGACGCAGATGCCGCTGTTCATGCAGATCCTGTTCTTCGGCGCCCTGCTGTCGGCGATCAAGAGCACCTCGTCGGCCACCCTGCTGGCGCCGTCGACCAGCTTCGTGGAGAACATCCTCAAGAACCTGCGGCCCGGCATGAGCGACCGCGAACAGCTGTTCGCGATGCGCATCTCGATCGTCGTGTTCGCGGCCCTGGTGCTGCTGTACGCGATCGCGATGGAAGGCACCTCGATCTATGAACTGGTCTCGGGCGCCTACCAGGTGCCGCTGGTCGGCGCCTTCATCCCGCTGGTGATGGGGCTGTACTGGAAGCGCGCGACGACCCAGGGCGCCATCTTCTCGATCGGCGCGGGACTGTTCACCTGGATCCTGTTCTTCGAGCAGATCACGTCGCTGGGCGAGCACTTCCCGGGCCAGCTGGCGGGGCTGATCGCGGCCTTTATCGGCATGGTGGTGGGGTCGCTGGCGCCGCAGGTGTTGAAGAATCGTGGGGAGACGCAGGATGTGCTGGAGGCGCGGGCGTAAGCTGGTTGGATACTTAGGTTCCCGCCTCCGCGGGAACGACGTGCGATAGGTGCGGGCCACGGTCGACGATCGTGGCCCGAGTCATATATACGTCGTTCCCGTGAAGGCGGGAACCTAATCTCGCATGAACAGCGATAACGCTTGGCTAATCAAACATGCAGCAACAAATGCTCCCGCTCCCACGGACTGATCACCTGCATGAACTCGCGGTGCTCCAGCTCCTTCACCGCCGTGTAGACGTCGATAAAGCGCTCCCCCAGCACGTCGCGCAGCCGGTCCTCGCGCCGCAGCAGGGTGATCGCCTCGGACAGGCCCTGCGGCAACTCAACCGGCATGTCATAGGCATTGCCTTCCACCATCGGTGACGGTTCGATCGCTTCCGTCATGCCCAGGTAGCCACAGGCCAGCGTGATCGCCAGCGCCAGGTAGGGATTGGCATCGGCGCCGATCACGCGGTTCTCGATGCGGCGGTCTTGCGAGCCCGACACCGGCACCCGGAAGCCCACCGTGCGGTTGTCGATGCCCCACTGCAGGTTGATCGGCGCCGCCGTCTCGCGCACGATGCGTCGGTAGGAATTCACATACGGCGCGACGATCGCCATTGCCGACGGCATATAGCGCTGCAGGCCGCCGATGTACTGCTGGAACAGCGCCGAGGGAGAGCCGTCGTCGTTGCTGAAGATGTTCTTGCCGCTCTCGGCATCGACCACGCTCTGGTGCACATGCATCGCCGAACCCGGCTCTCCCGCCATCGGCTTGGCCATGAAGGTGGCGTACATATCGTGCTTGAGCGCCGCCTCGCGCAGGGTTCGCTTGAAATAGAAGACCTTGTCGGCCAGGCCCAGCGGCTCGCCGTGCTGGAAGTTGATCTCCATCTGGCCGGCGCCGATCTCGTGGATCAGGGTGTCGACGTCGAGATTCATCATCTCGCAGTAATCGTAGATGTCCTCGAACAGCGGATCGAATTCGTTGACGGCGTCGATGCTGTACACCTGGCGGCTGGTCTCGGCGCGGCCGCTGCGGCCGATAGGCGCCGCCAGCGGCAGGTCGGGGTCGATGTTCTTGGCAGTGAGATAGAACTCGAGTTCGGGCGCCACCACCGGCTTCCAGCCACGCTGCTCATACAGCTTGAGCACGCGCCGCAGCACGCTGCGCGGGGCGAAGTCGACCAGCTTGCCATCGGCGTAGTAACAGTCGTGAATCACTTGCGCGGTGGGATCGGCAGCCCACGGCACCATGGTGATGGTGGTCGGGTCGGCCTTGAGAATCATGTCGCGGTCGATGCTCGAGATGGCGCGCTCGTAGGCAGCGTCACGTTCGGGCGTGTTGCCGGTGACGGTCATGCCCAGCACGACTTCGGGCAGGCGCATGCCGCGGTCATCGGTGAATTTCACGCGCGGGAGGATCTTGCCACGAGCCACCCCGGTCAGGTCGGGGACCAGACATTCGATCTCGGTGACCCGCTTGGCGTCGAGCCACTCTTCCATATCGGTATAGCTGAAGTTATCGCGAATTGCCATGTAGTTGCCTCACTGTCGTTGAAGGGTGCAGAAGGCAGGAGAGTCGGAGAGCCTCGGTCTCGCCCCCTTGGCAGAGGCGCTCATACGGCGCTCCGGCGCCGTTCGTAATTCTCGCAGCGTCGTTCGTGATACTCGCGGCACGCCTGGCCGAAGGCCCCGAACATCTTCATCGAATACGGATTGTGCTGGATGCGCCACTCGGGATGCCACTGCACGGCCAAGGTGAAACCGGGCGCGTTCGACACGGTAAACGCCTCCACCAGACCGTCTTCCGCCAGAGCTTCGACCGTCAGGCCGGGCGCCAGTTCGTTCACGCCCTGCCCGTGCAGCGAATTGACGGGGATCTCGGGCACGCCCAGGATGCGCTCCAGCAAGCCGCCGGGGCACAGGCTGACGTTGTGGGCGTCGCCGTACTGCTCATCCATGCCCAACTCGGCTTTCTCGCGGTGGTCGAACTTGCCGGCGACGGTCTGCACCGCCTGGTGCAGGCTGCCGCCCAGCGCCACGTTCATCTCCTGGAAGCCGCGGCAGATCGCGATGATCGGCACACCGCGCCGCACCGCCTCACGGATCAGCGGCAAGGTGGTCTGGTCGCGCGCCGGATCCTGGGGCAGCGAGGGATCGAGCACTTCCTCAGAGTAATAACTGGGATGCACATTCGATGCCGAACCGGTCAGCATGATGCCGTCGATGGTGCCGAACATGGTGTCCAGGTCCAGCGACGCGCCGAGCGACGGCAGGATCAGGGACGCGCAATCGGCGCCGAGGGTGACGGCGTCGACATACTTGTGCTGGGCCGCGTGATACGGGTGCTCGCCGAAATCTCGCGTGCATGCGGGAACGATGACGATGGGGCGCATGGGTTCTACCTTGTGTTAAGCGCACGAGACCGAAACAACCGGATCCAGCGCGGGGGCCTTTAATCCAGATCAAACACAACGCCAGCGGGGCGTTTCTCCTGCCGATCTGCTAATAAAAATGCGATTCCATGTCAAAAGCTTAACGGACATCGGCGAGCCCTGCCCACACGTTACGGGCCGTCACGAAACGTTCTTAGATCAATGTGAACGGGAAAAAAACAGGCAGACAAAGTCCCTACACCATTTGGTGGTGTCGGGCAAAGTTACATACAGTTGGTAAAAATTCCATGCGTTTTGGGTAAGCCTTTGATTTTAATCAAACGCTCAACAGTGGCACGCGACTTGCATAGTGCCCCATGCTTCATATCGAAGCGACGTGTTACTCGAAATCAAACCAAAACGGAGGGTAATCATGAAAGTCCTGAAAAAAATGCTTGCTGTTGCAACCTTGGGGATGTGCGCAGCTGGTAGCGCCAACGCGGAAATGATTTCCGATTATTACAACCCGATCGACGTACGAATTACGACCAACAATCCATTTTCGTACACCCACGACATGACAGGCTTCGGCCTGCCAGGTCCGACGGTCAATTGGGCCTCGCTGGTCGTCGACCTGTACGACCTGACCGATCCGTTCTCCATCGTGCGCGAATCGGTGACGCTGTCGTTCAACAATCTCACGTCGCACACGATTCACAACGTTTCGTTCTTCGGGCAGAACTACGTCTTCGATGTCGCGACCTTGTTGCAGGCCACGGGCGTCGTGGACGTGTCGATCAGCGTGGGCTGCACCCCCTTCATCTTTACCTGTCTCCAGCAGGACGTCTGGTTCGACGACTCGCGGCTGACGGCCGACATCACCAGGCCGGTGGTCAGCGAAGTGCCTGAACCGGCTACCCTGCTCACGCTCGGCGCCGGCATGCTGGGTGTGGCTGCCACCCGCCGTCGCAGGCAGCGCAAGGATTGACCAGCCCCTGCCATGGTCGGCGACGACGTCGCCAACCTGGCTTGAAGGACCTGCCGCGGGCGGCGCCGCGGCAGGTCCTGCTCGCCTGCAGGCGCAGGTCGAGCGCGTGGAAGGCAAGCCTTCACGCTACTTCTTGTATTCGTCGTACTTGCGCATATCGCCGCGCACAAGTTCGGCAGGATACTTGGCGCGGTTGAGCACCATCTTCTCTTCCACCGCCTGGAACAGGTCGACGTCCAGCTTGTCGGCCAGCCGCACCAGGTACACCAGCACGTCGGCCATCTCGTGGCGCACCTCGTTCAGCTTGCCGGCGCCGAGTTCGTCGGCGCGGCCCGACTGCAGCCACTGGAAATGCTCCAGCAACTCGGCCGCCTCGACGGAGAGGGCCGAGGCGAGGTTCTTGGGTGTGTGGAACTGGTCCCAGTCGCGCTCGTCGACGAAGGTACGGACGATGGCGCGCAGGCGCGCGAGATCACTGTCCGCGGCGTTCGTCACGCACGTCTCCGCCGTCCAGGTAGCCGTTGAGTACGCGCTCGAGCTTCGGCGCGATCTCGTCGAAGCTGCTGACCGTGATGCCCAGGTCACGCAGCAGGCCGTCGTGCACGCCATACACCCAGCTGTGGATGGTCAGCGGCTGGCCGCGTTCCCAGGCGTCGCGCACGATGGTGGTGTGGGCGGTGTTCATGACCTGTTCGGCCACGTTCAGTTCGACCAGGCGGTTGGTGGCGGCGCGGCCGGCCACGTTGCCCAGGTATTTTCCGTGCTTCTCGCGCACGTCGCGCACGTGGCCGAGCCAGTTGTCGGCCAGGCCGACGCGGATGTCTGTCAGCGCCGCATGCACGCCCGAGCAGCCGTAGTGGCCGCAGATGATGATGTGCTTGACCTTGAGTACGTCGATCGCGAACTGCAGCACCGACAGGCAGTTCAGGTCGGAGTGCACGACCACATTGGCGATGTTCCGGTGCACGAACAGCTCGCCCGGCGCCATGCCCAGCAGCTCGTTGGCCGGCACGCGGCTGTCCGAGCAGCCAATCCACAGGTATTCGGGCGCCTGCTGGTCTTGCAGCGCCTTGAAGAAGTTCGGGTCTTCGGCCACCATCGAGGCGGCCCAGGTGCGATTCCGCTCAAACAGCTCCGCCGCGGTCAGTCCCTTGGTCTTGTACTTGTCCATCGTGATTCCTTATATTGTCGTGTTGCCGTCGGGCGGGAGGCTTCCCGTTCGACGTTGCCGGGCCCATCTTGTGCGGACGTTTCGGCGGTGCTCCTCAAAATACGTGAAGTGTAACAGCGTTGCGTGGCGGCTGGCTGCGGCCGGACCAGGCGAAAAAAAACCGCCGGGGGCATGTGCCCGCCGGCGGTTGAGTACAACAGCTTATTCGAAGAAGTCCTTGACCTTGTCCATCCAGCCCTTGCTTTGCGGGCTGTGCTTGGCGCCGCCTTCGGACGTCAGGCGGTCGAACTCGCGCAGCAGTTCCTTCTGCTTGTCGGTGAGCTTGACCGGGGTCTCGACCACCACGTGGCAGAACAAATCGCCGGTATAGCCCGAGCGCACGTTCTTGATGCCCTTGCCCTTCAGGCGGAAGGTCTTGCCGGTCTGGGTGCCTTCGGGCACCGTGAACGACACCTTGCCGGTAAGCGTCGGCACCTCGATTTCGCCGCCCAGGGCTGCCTTGGAAAACGAGATCGGCATTTCGCAATGCAGGTCGTCGCCTTCGCGCTGGAACACCGCGTGCTGCTTGATGTGGATCTCCACATACAGGTCGCCCGGCGGCCCGCCGTTGGTGCCCGGCTCGCCATTGCCCGACGAGCGGATGCGCATGCCATTGTCGATGCCGGCCGGGATCTTCACTTCCAGCGTCTTGTTACGCTTGATGCGTCCGGCGCCGCCGCAGGCCGCGCACGGCTCGGGGATGATCTTGCCGCTGCCATGGCATTTCGGGCAGGTCTGCTGGATGCTGAAGAAGCCCTGCTGCATGCGCACCTGGCCGTGGCCGGCGCAGGTGGTGCAGGTGACGGGCTGGGTGCCCGGCTTGGCGCCGCTGCCGTGGCAGGTGTCGCACTTGTCCCAGCTCGGCACGCGGATCGTGGTGTCGAAGCCGTGGGCCGCCTGTTCCAGCGTGATCTCGAGGTTGTAGCGCAGGTCGGCGCCGCGGTACACCTGCGGACCGCCACCGCGGCCGCCGCGGCCGCCGCCGAAGATGTCGCCGAAGATGTCGCCGAAGGCATCGCCGAAACCGCCCGCGCCGCCGCCGAAGCCGCCGCCCATGCCGCTGTTCGGATCGACGCCGGCGTGACCGTAGCGGTCATACGCTTCGCGCTTCTCCGGATTGGTCAGCATCTCGTAGGCCTCTTTGACCTCCTTGAACTTCTCTTCCGCTTCCTTGTTGTCCGGGTTGCGGTCAGGGTGGTACTTCATCGCAAGCTTGCGATACGACTTCTTGATCTCGTCTTCCGACGCACCCTTTGCGACCCCGAGGATCTCGTAAAAATCACGCTTCGCCATGGTCGGCACCTAAAGTAGTCTGCTTCAATTCTCTAAACCAAAAAAACCGAGCCGATGAACCAGTGAAGGTATCGGCTCGGCCTGTGCGCGGGAAGCTGTTCGTTCCCGCGCCAAAGACGCTTACTTGGCGTCCTTCACTTCCTTGAAGTCGGCGTCGACCACATCGTCGTCCTGCTTGGCCGACTGTTCGCCACCGGCCGCACCGGCTGCACCTGCACCAGCAGCGCCCGCGCCGCCTGCCTGCTGCGCCTGCATGTCGGCATACATCTTCTCGCCCAGCGATTGCGCTGCGCTCGACAGGGCCGCGGTCTTGGCATCGATGTCCGCCTTGTCGCCGCTCTTGATCGCGCCTTCCAGGTCGGTGATCGCCGCTTCGATCTTCTCTTTCTCTGCCGCGTCCAGCTTGTCGCCGTATTCGGTCAGCGACTTGCGGGTCGAGTGAACCAGCGCGTCGCCCTGGTTACGGGCTTCGGCCATTTCCTTGACCTTCTTGTCTTCTTCCGCGTTCAGCTCGGCGTCCTTCACCATCTTCTGGATTTCTTCTTCCGACAGGCCCGAGTTGGCCTTGATGGTGATCTTGTTTTCCTTGCCGGTGGCCTTGTCTTTCGCGCCGACGTGCAGGATGCCATTGGCGTCGATGTCGAAGGTCACTTCAATCTGTGGCGTACCGCGTGCTGCCGGCGGGATGCCTTCCAGGTTGAATTCGCCCAAGCTCTTGTTGCCTTGCGCGATTTCACGCTCGCCCTGGTAGACCTTGATGGTCACGGCCGGCTGGTTGTCGTCGGCGGTCGAGAACACCTGCGAGAACTTGGTCGGGATCGTGGTGTTCTTGTGGATCATCTTGGTCATCACGCCGCCCAGGGTCTCGATGCCCAGCGACAGCGGGGTCACGTCCAGCAGCAGCAGATCCTTGCGCTCGCCCGACAGGACCGAACCTTGAATCGCGGCGCCGACGGCGACGGCTTCGTCCGGGTTCACGTCCTTGCGTGCGTCCTTGCCGAAGAACTCTTTCACCTTCTCTTGCACCTTCGGCATGCGGGTCATGCCGCCGACCAGGATGATGTCGTCGATGTCCGAGACCTTGACGCCGGCATCCTTGATGGCGATGCGGCATGGCTCGATGGTCTTGGCAATCAGTTCCTCGACCAGCGACTCCAGCTTGGCGCGGGTGATTTTCAGGTTCAGGTGGACCGGCGCGCCGTTCGCCATGGCGATGTACGGCTCGTTGATCTCGGTCTGCTGCGACGACGACAGTTCGATCTTGGCGCGCTCGGCCGAGGCCTTGATGCGCTGCAGGGCGATCGGGTCTTTCGACAGGTCGAGGCCGTTGATCTTCTTGAATTCGTCGATGATGTAGTCGATCACGCGCTGGTCGAAGTCTTCGCCGCCCAGGAAGGTGTCGCCGTTGGTCGACAGCACTTCGAACTGCTTCTCGCCGTCCACGTCCGCGATCTCGATGATCGAGACGTCGAAGGTGCCGCCGCCCAGGTCATACACGGCGATCTTGCGGTCGCCCTTGTCGGTCTTGTCCAGGCCGAATGCCAGCGCAGCCGCGGTCGGCTCGTTGATGATGCGCTTGACGTCCAGGCCGGCGATGCGGCCGGCGTCTTTCGTTGCCTGGCGCTGCGAGTCGTTGAAATAGGCCGGCACGGTGATGACGGCTTCGGTGACTTCTTCGCCCAGGTAATCCTCGGCGGTCTTCTTCATCTTGCGCAGGACTTCAGCCGAGATCTGCTGGGCTGCCAGTTTCTTGTCGCGCACACCGACCCAGGCGTCGCCATTGTCGGCCTTGACGATCTGGTACGGCATCAGCGAGATGTCTTTCTGCACTTCCTTCTCGTCGAACTTGCGGCCGATGAGGCGCTTGACGGCGAACAGGGTGTTCTTTGGATTGGTCACTGCCTGGCGCTTGGCCGGCGCGCCGACGAGGATCTCGCCGTCTTCCTGGTAGGCGATGATCGACGGCGTGGTGCGCGCACCTTCGGCGTTCTCGATCACCTTCGGGGTACCGTTTTCCATGATGGCAACGCAGGAGTTGGTGGTGCCCAGGTCGATACCGATGATTTTGCCCATGATGTGTTCCTTTAGTATTTGTGAATTTCTGATGGATTCAATATTGGGAAGGAGCAGCGTGCTTTCAAGTGGCTCAGTTGACAGCGTCAGTCAGAACACACACAGATGCCGCTGCCGCTCCTTATTTCGGCGCCGCGGCGGTCACGATGGCCGGACGCAGCAGGCGGTCGGCGATCATATAGCCCTTTTGCAGCACGGTGACCACGGTGTTAGCTTCCTGTTCCGACGGCACGACGGCCACGGCCTGGTGCTTGTTCGGGTCCAGCTTGTCGCCCGCCTGCGGCATCACTTCGACCAGGCGGTTCTTCTCGAAGGCGGCGGTGAGCTGCTTGAGGGTCATTTCCACGCCTTCACGGATCGATTCGACCGTCGGGGCTTCGACCTTGATGGCCATTTCCAGGCTGTCGCGCACCGGCACCATGGCCTCGGCGAAGCTTTCGATGGCGAATTTATGGGCCTTGCTCACGTCTTCCTGGGCGCGGCGGCGGATATTGTCCGCTTCGGCCTTGGCGCGCATGAAGGCGTCATGCATCTCGGCCAGCTTGGCTTCGGTAGCGCTCAGTTGTTCTTCGAGGCCCGGCTCGGCCGATGGAGTGGCCGGCGCGGCGGCTTGTGCGGTCGCACCCTCAGTGGCGTCAGCGGCAGGCGCTTCGCCAGCTTGCTGGTCGAGCACCTCTTTGTTTTCTTGGTCTTGCATCGGAAAAACTCCTAGAATCAAGGACTTGGCTGAGTTAGAAACGTATCCGGATCGATACACAGCGCCCCAGATGGGGCGATCTCCTACAATTTCAAGGGGAATTGCAGAGATGGCATTTGAAAAAGGGATAAATACGGCGCCCAGCACCAACAACCTGGCATTTTAGCAGGTTGTCAATAAGCAAGCGCTTATGCGGTGGCCGTGGAATCGATGCCGGCCTGGCGCCGACATGTGGCTCAAGCGCCCAGGCGGGCCGCGTTCTGCGCGCCGCGCTCGGCGTCGAGGCGGCGTGCTTCGCGCTGGGCCGGGGTCTGGATCGTGGGCCAGCCGATCAGGTGCTGCTCGGCGATCTCGGCCATGCCGCGGATCCAGGACGGCGAGGCGTTCAGGCAGGGAATGTAGTTGAATTCCTTGCCGCCGTTCGAGATGAAATCGTGCCGCACTTCCATCGAGATCTCTTCCAGCGTCTCGAGGCAGTCGCTGGTAAAGCCCGGACAGATGACGTCGATGCGCTCGACGCCATCACGCGCCAGCTGCTGCACGGTCGGCGCGGTGTACGGCTGCAGCCATTCGGCCTTGCCGAAGCGCGACTGGAAGGTGACGAGGTAGTCGTCCGGCGCGAGCTCGAGCGCGTCGGCCAGCAGGCGCCCGGTCTTCTGGCACTCGCAGAAATACGGGTCGCCCAGCTCCAGGGTGCGCTTGGGCGTGCCGTGGAAGCTCATCACCAGTTTCTGGCCGCGGCCGTGGGCGTCCCAGTGGGCCTGCACGCTGTCACGCAGCGCGTTGATATAGCCTTCGTGGTCGTGGTAGTGCTTCACCAGGCGCAGCTCGGGCACGTTGCGCACGCGTGCGTAATGTTGAAACACCGAGTCCCAAATCGAGGCGGTGGTGGTGCCGGAATACTGCGGGTAGGCGGGCAGCACGACGATGCGGTCGCAACCGTCGGCCTTCAGCTGGTCGAGCACGTCGGGCAGGGACGGCGTGCCGTAGCGCATGGCCATCGCCACCTTGACGTCTTCGTGGCCACGTTCGGCCAGCACGGCCTGCAGTTTTGCCGCCTGCTGGGCGGTGTGGATGCGCAGGGGCGAGCCTTCGCGGGTCCAGATGGTGCGGTACTTGGCGGCCGACTGGCCGGAACGGAACGGCAGGATGAACAGGTTCAGGATGAACCACCAGATGCGGCTGGGGATCTCGACCACGCGCGGATCGGACAGGAACTGCTTCAGGTAGCGGCGCACGCTCGAGCGGGTCGGCTCGTCCGGGGTGCCGAGGTTGACCAGGACGATCGCGCTGGGCGACACGGTACCGTGAATGTGAGGCGGTTCTTTACGAAATGGCATAGACAGGAAAGTAGGACAGGACCTGTCTATTATAAGTGGGGGGGTATCTGCAAAGCGGATGACGCCCCCTTTTGCCGGAGTGGCGCCACCACCTTCCGTGGCGCTGCCGCCACGGAAATTGTTCTAACCGCCGGGAATCAGGTGTTCACGTGCAGGCGCACGTCGATGTTGCCACGGGTGGCGTTCGAGTACGGGCACACGATGTGGGCCTTGTCGACCAGCTCTTGCAGCTGGGCCTGGTCCATGCCCGGGGCCTTGATGGTGAGGTCGACTTCGATGCCGAAGCCGGTCGGGATCTGGCCGATGCCGACGTCGCCGGTGATGGTCAGGTCTTGCGGCAGCGCGACCTTGGCCTGGCCGGCCACGAACTTCAGGGCGCCCAGGAAGCAGGCCGAGTAGCCGGCCGCGAACAGCTGCTCAGGATTCGTGCCCGAGCCGCCGCCGCCGCCGAGTTCCTTCGGCGTGCTCAGCTTCAGGTCAAGAACACCATCGGAACTTTTCGAGGTGCCTTCACGGCCGCCTTGCGAGGTGGCTTGGGCGCGGTACAGGACTTTTTCGATGCTCATGCGAATTCCTTCCATGGTTGGGTTGGCGAACGATGCTGCGGCGTGAGGGCCGCAGGTCGAACGTCACTCTGCCACAGAATGAAGAAAGCGGCATGACAACTAATTGGATAGGTGCAGACCGGGCACTTCGTTGTTGTCCGCGCCGCACGCACGTCGTTCCCGCGCCTTAAACACGTCGTTCCCGCGCCTTAAACACGTCGTTCCCGCGCCTTAAACACGTCGTTCCCGCGCAGGCGGGAACCCAAGTCCTCCGCGCCGCCAATACCGTCAAGCGGAGCGTCAACGCCAGCAACCTTGGGTTCCCGCCTTCGCGGGAACGACGTGTGGAGGCTGTTGGCCAATGTCAGGAAGCGAGCAGCTCCCGCGCATGCTTGCGCGTGGTCTCGGTGATCTCGATCCCGCCCAGCATGCGCGCCACCTCCTCGACCCGCGCGCGGCTGTCGAGCACGTCGATGCGCGACACGGTGCGGCCTTCGCCCGTCGTGCCCTTGGCCACCTGGAAATGCTGGTTGGCCTGGCTCGCCACCTGCGGCAAGTGGGTCACGCACAGCACCTGGCGCTGCCGGCCCAGGCGCTTCAACAGGCGCCCCACCACCTCCGCCACGCCGCCGCCGATGCCGGTGTCGACCTCGTCGAAGATCAGGGTCGGCACCGTGGTCGCGTTCGAGGTGATCACCGAGATCGCCAGCGAGATGCGCGCCAGTTCGCCGCCCGAGGCCACCTTGGCCAGCGGACGCGGCGCCACGCCGGCATGGCCGGCGACCAAAAATTCAACCTGTTCGAGGCCATGCGCGCCCGGCTCGCCGCTGTTGAGACCGATGGCGAAGCTGCCGCCGCTCATGCTCAGTTCTTGCATCGCGGCCGTCACTTGCGTGCCCAGTTCGGCGGCGGCCTTGACGCGGCGCGCCGACAGGCGCCCCGCCACGTCCATATAGGCGGCTGCGGCTTTTTCTTCCTGCTTGCGCAGGCCCTCGATATCGGTGGCGTCGGCCAGCTGGCGCAGCTTGGTGGCCAATTGTGCGTGTTCATCCGGCAGTTCTTCGGGCGTGACGCGGTACTTGCGCGCGGCGCTGTGCAGCGCCTCCATGCGGGCGTCGACTTCGCGCAGGCGCCCAGGGTCGAGCTCGATCTTGTCGATGTAGTTGTTCAGCTCGGACACCGCCTCTTGCAGCTGGATGCGGGCCGGCTCCATGCAGTCGAGCACCGACTGCAGCTGGGCGTCGACGTCGACCAGCTTGCCGAGCTTGGCGTTGAGCGAGGACAGCTGCGACAGGATCGGATGCTCCGATTCCGAGATCGCGGCCAGGGCTTCCTGGGCGCCTTCGAGCAGGCTGGCGGCATGCGACAGGCGGCTGTGTTCGTTGCTGATCTCGACCCATTCGCCGGCCTTTGGCGCCAGTTTGTCGAGCTCGCTGACCTGCCACTCGAGGCGCTCGCGCTCGATCAGCACGTTCTTGGCATTGGTCTCGTATTCTTCGCGCTGACGCACCAGCGCGCGCCAGGCGCGCCAGGCTTGCGACACGGCTTGCGCCTCGGTGCGCGCCTGCGGATCGCGCACCGCGATCTGGTTGTCGAGCAACGCGCGCTGGGCATCCGGCTTGAGCAGCGACTGGTGGGCGTGCTGGCCGTGGATGTCGACCAGCAGTTCTCCCAGTTCGCGCAACTGGGCTGCGGTCGCGGCCACGCCATTGATATAGGCCTTGGAGCGGCCGGCGTTGTCGATCACGCGGCGCAGCAGCGCCCCGCCCTCCTCGACGCCAAATTCATGCTGCTCGAGCCAGGCACTGGCTGCCTCGGTCGGCGAAAAATCGGCCGTGATGTCGGCTTTGGCCGCGCCTTCGCGCACCATGCTGGCGTCGCCGCGTCCGCCCAGCGCCAGTTGCAGCGCATCGATCAGGATCGACTTGCCGGCGCCGGTCTCACCGGTGAACACCGAAAAGCCGTTCGAGAACTCCAGTTCGATGGCGTCGACGATGACGAAGTCGCGGATGGTCAGTGTGCGCAGCATGAAAAATCGGGTCTCCGGTGATTGGCGATTCTGTGGCGATCAGGTCAGGCGCTGGATCGTGGCGACTTACTTGAGCTTGCCGTCGTTGGTGGGGTATTCGTTCCAGTGCAGCTTCTGGCGCAGCGTGTGGTAGTAGCTCCAGTCGAGCGGATGCAGGAAGGTGATCGTGTGCGGCGAACGCGAGATGACGATCTGGTCCCCCAGTTGCAGGCTGGTGAAGGTCTGCATGTCGAAGTTCACGCTGATGTCGCGTCCGCTGACCAGCTCGACCACGATCTCGCTATCGTCGGGCACCACGATCGGCCGGTTCGACAGCGCGTGCGGCGCAATCGGCACCAGCACCGTGCCCTTCATTCTCGGGTGCAGCAGCGGACCGCCGGCCGACAGCGCATAGGCCGTCGAGCCGGTGGGCGTGGACACGATCAGGCCGTCCGAGCGCTGGTTGTACATGAATTGACCGTCGACGGTCAGCTTGAGTTCGACCATGCCGGCGCCGGTGCCGCGCGCCACGACCACGTCGTTGACGGCCACGCTGCAGAAGATCTGTTCGCCGTCGCGCATCACGCGCGCTTCGAGCAGGGTGCGTTCCTCCAGACGCGAACGGCCCTCCAGGATCTCGCTGAGCGCCGGCAGCATGTCGTCGAGCGGGATGTCGGTGATGAAACCGAGCCGGCCCAGGTTGATGCCGATCAGGGCGATGTCGTATGCGGCCAGCTGGCGCGCGATGCCAAGCATGGTGCCGTCGCCGCCGACCACGATCCCGATCTTCGCCTGCGCGCCGATCTCGGCCACGGTCATCGAGTCGATATCGTCCAGTTGCAGGTTGGCCGCGGTATCGGCCTCGAACACCACGCGGTAGCCCGCCTCTTGCAGGAAATCGCGGATGCGGCCGACCGGCTCTTCAACGCCTGCCGTGTTATGCCGCACAACGAGCGCGATGATCTGTTGCGGTTGGGGCGAAGCGGGCATGACGGTCTCTGCAGTATAGGGTTAAACGACACGCTGGAGATTAACCGATAATCCCTGCGGCTGCCATACGGCGCTCGGTAATGGGAGCCTGTCCCGGTGGGTGGGGGGAAGCTCATGCCGATGCATGGCAAGCGTGAGCAAGGCGCGAGGAGGCCGCATGGCGAGCCATGCAACGACAAGCAACGCAGCGCACGCTTGCCAGGCGCGGCAGGAGCGACTCCCACCCACCGGGACAGGCTCCTACTGTATAGATGAACAGTATAGCGGGCGCTCCCCCTGCACTGCAAGTTCATCCCATCATTGCCATGACCATCACGGTCAATACGGCCGAGACCAGGGTCACGACGTGCGCGAAGATCAGCATGACCCAGCGGACGACGGTGCCCACCCAGCTGCGCTCGTAGACGCGGCGCATCGCCACCGGCAGGTAGAACACCAGCCACAGCAACAGCGCGAAAGTGATGAATTTCCAGCTTTCCGGCAGCAGGATCATTACCGACAGCATCAGGAAGGCGAAGGCATTCACATGCAGGGCGAACAGGAAATGCTCGCCATAGCGGCGCCCGGTGCCCAGGTACAGTATCTTCAGGTACAGCGCGAACAACGGCATCATGGCGAAGATCGCATACGGCGTATAACTGAAGAAGGCTTGCTTGAGCGTTGCCCTCTGCGCTGCCGGGGTCAGGGACAGGAAGCGCGCCACGCGGTCGCGCAATACCGGATGCACATTGCTGGCCTTCTTGTCGAGCACGGCCAGGACTCTTTCATACTCGGCGGCGTCCGCCCCCATGGCCGGGCCCAGCACCGTCTCCTTGGCGCGCCCTTCGGCCACCGCGGCGGCCAGGGCCGGCGTCGGCTCGTCGAAGCGCGCCACCTCGACGCCACTGAGCTTGAACAGCGCAAAGAAAATGATGCTGAAGGTGAGGTACAGGCGCAGCGGCTCGAGATAACGCACACGGCGGCCCTGGATGTATTCGCAGGTCAGCAAACCCGGCCGGGCGATCAGCAGGGCCAGCGACTTCCACAGCTTGCCCTCCAGCGCCACGTAGTGGGCAATGAACTCGTGCAGGAATTCGCGTGCGCTCGGCACGTGCAGGTGGGTGGCCTGCCCGCACTGCTGGCAGTAATTGCCGTGCGTGGTCGTGCCGCAGTTCTTGCAGGGCATGCTGGCGTGGTCGGTCAGGGTGTGGGAGCTCACGGCGCTTTCCGTCAATACGGTCAAGCTCCCATGTTAGCCATCTAATTGCAAAAAAGCATCATCAAATTACGGCTTTCAATTGCGCGACTGTTTCGATGCGACACAGTTACGATGGGAATGACGAAATGACAAAGGAGAGCACCATGGTGACTGAATCCAAGGACCGGTTCGTCAATACGAAGGAACCGATGAGCAACGATGGCGCCAAACGCCAGCCGCATGAACGCGACGAGACGCCGGACGGGCAAGACCAGGCGCCGCGCGGCGTCATGAAGCAGGCGGCCAAGGACCTCGAGCAGGGCCTGGTCGACACCGATTCGCGCAACACGCCCGGTATTTCGGAGGCGGTCGATCCCGCCCCTGGCGCCACCGGCCAGGCCCAGCCGCAGCCGGACCGTCATCGCGATATGCGCGACCACGACGCCGAGCCTGCGCCCGAAGACAACGACAACGACACTGAAAGGAAATAACACATGACGATCAAACGCGATGGCAGCGCAGTCTGGAGTGGCGGCATCAAGGATGGCAAGGGCCAGGTATCGACCGGCAGCGGCGCCCTCAAGGACCAGCCCTACGGCTTCAACACCCGCTTCGAAGACGCGCCGGGCACCAATCCCGAAGAGCTGATCGGCGCGGCGCACGCGGGCTGCTTCACGATGGCGCTGTCGGGCCAGCTGGGCCAGGCCGGCCTGACC
The DNA here is from genome assembly GCF_057657035.1 of Massilia sp. Soil_C_3. Lineage (NCBI taxonomy): Bacteria > Pseudomonadati > Pseudomonadota > Betaproteobacteria > Burkholderiales > Oxalobacteraceae > Massilia > Massilia sp. Soil_C_3. The sequence continues at coordinate 151,874 of NZ_JBDGJG010000006.1, read as the reverse complement.
GCCGACGAGCTGCGCACCAAGGCGACGGTGTCGATGGAAAAGGTCGAGGGCGGCTTCTCGATCACGGCCGTGCACCTCGAGCTGGTGGCCAAGATCCCGGGCGCGAGCCAGGAAGCCTTCGACAAGGCGGCCAACACGGCCAAGGAAAACTGCCCGGTGTCGAAGCTGCTGAACGCGACGATCACGCTCGACGCCAAGCTCGAGAACTGATCCGGCGCGCCGCGGGCCGTCCGGCCTGCGGCGCATCCGGCAAGGATGCCGTCGAACGCATAGAATGGCGGTTCTTCGAAACACATAGGGCAAGCCAAAATGCGCATCCTGCATACCATGTTGAGGGTCGGCGACCTGCAACGCTCCATCGACTTCTACACCAAGGTGCTGGGCATGAAACTGCTGCGCACCAGCGACAATCCGGAATACAAGTACAGCCTGGCCTTCCTCGGCTACGGCAGCAATCCGGACCACGCCGAGCTCGAGCTGACCTATAACTGGGGCACCGACAGCTACGACATGGGCAGCGCCTACGGCCACATCGCGATCTCGGCCGAAGACATCTACGCCACCTGCGACCAAGTGCGCGGCGCCGGCGGCAACATCACACGCGAACCGGGCCCGGTCAAGGGCGGCACCACCGTGATCGCCTTCATCACCGATCCGGACGGCTACAAGGTCGAGCTGATCGAGCGCGCCGACCATGCCGGCGGCGGTGGGCTGAGCACCTGAGCACCGACTGAATTTTCAGCAAAATGGCGCGGCGCCTCCAGGCACCGCGCCATTTTTTATTTCGAGCCACCCACCACGCATATCTCACGTGCGGCTTGACGACCGTCATGCCTGCAGGCATCACCTGGAGACCTGCTCTCTCAAGATCGACACTGCAGCCAACGAGACGGAGTGCACGATGTCCATCCAGGCCTGCCCGCGCCCATGAGAGCCTTTCCCGCCCCCGCTTCGCTCGGCCTGTTCGGCACGGGTCTGAGCCAGCATGCGCGGCTCCTCACCCTGGCCAGCAGCCAGCAAGGCGGGCTGCCGCAATCGCTCGTGGCGGAGCGTTTTTCGGGACGCGAGGCCGTCAATGCGTTGTTCCGCTTCGAGGTCGAAGCGCTCAGCACCTCGACCGACCTCGACCTGTCATCCTTCATCGGCGAAGAATTGAGCGTCGGCCTGCTGCAGCCGGATGGCGGCCGGCGCCTGGTATGGCCGCGCGAACAGTTCACTAAATCCCGCATTCGCTCCGAGTTTGGTCGCACGCTATGCATTCACGGCGCGTCCGGGTAACTACTTTACCCCCGCGCGCCTAGCGTCAAGGCGTCGACTCGCGCATGGCGAGGCATTTCCAGATGTAGAGTCATCGTATGGAAAAACTATCTGGCAATGGGACACCCAGCAAGACTGACAGACGGAGCGGCAGCCAGGATTTGACCGCCCTCCGGCAAACTCCGCACACCGCTGCTACAATCCTCCCGCCTGCTGCTCAGCAGGCAACAACTTAATTACGTCTTCGGGGCGGGGTGCGATTCCCCACCGGCGGTATGACCTTCACGGGTCGAGCCCGCGAGCGCTTGCTCAACTCCCATTGAGCAGGGTCAGCAGACCTGGTGAGAAGCCAGGGCCGACGGTATAGTCCGGATGAAAGAAGATGTGCGCTGTCATGCGCCTGATCACCCGCGCCTTCGCGGTTGAACAGGTGCGCGGTTTCGCTTTGCCCTGATGCGTTTTTCGCCAACCTATGCGAGGAGCGTTTCACATGTTAGTCCCTACCTACACCCTTCAAAGCAATGATCTCGAAGGTCGTATCGCCGCCGCCCTGGCCGCCATGCGCGCCGGTATCCCCGTCATCCTGCTCGACGACTTCGACCGCGAGAACGAGGCCGACCTGATCGTCGCCGCCGAAAAACTGAGCGTCGCATCCATGGCGCTGATGATCCGTGAATGCAGCGGCATTGTCTGCCTGTGCCTGTCCGACGAGAAGGTGCGCGCGCTCGAGCTGCCGCCGATGGCGCCCGAGAACGGCAGCCGCTACGGCACCCCGTTCACGGTCTCGATCGAAGCCCGCCATGGCGTGACCACCGGCGTCTCGGCCGCGGACCGCGTCTCCACCATCCAGGCCGCAATCGCGCGCAATGCGCAGCCGGACGACCTGGTGCGTCCCGGCCACGTATTCCCGCTGCGCGCCACGCCAGGCGGCGTGCTGGCGCGCGCCGGCCATACCGAAGGCTCGGTCGACCTGGCCAAGCTGGCCGGGCTGCAGCCGGCCGCCGTGCTGTGCGAACTGATGAACCCGGACGGCACCATGATGCGCGGCGAGCAGATCGAACAGTTCGCCGAAGAGCGCGCCTTCCCGATCCTCACCATCGCCGAACTGATCCAGTGGCGCCGCGCACGGGCGCTGTAATGTAAAAAACGAAAAAGCCCGGATTGCCAGCACGCTGGCCACCCGGGCTTTTTTCAATCTGCCTGCGCACCCAAGGCGCAGGCAGGTTGGATCACTCTCCCAGCAGGCTGTTCACCGGCACCAGATCCGCCTCGCGCAGCGAACCTGCCGCCGCCTTCAGGCGCAGGCCGTTGATGATCACGTCATAGCGCGCGCGCGACAGGTCGGTGCGGGTCTGGTACAGCTGGCGCTGGGCGTTCAGCACGTCGATATTGATACGCACGCCGACCTGGTAACCCAGCTTGTTCGACTCCAGCGCCGACTGGCTCGACACTTCCGCCGCTTCCAGCGCCTTGACCTGGGCCAGGCCGCTGTTCACGCCCAGGAACGATTGGCGCGCCTGCAGCGCCGCGTTGCGGCGGGTCGCTTCCAGGTCGTTGCGTGCGCGGTCTTCCAGCGCGATCGATTCGCGCACCCGGCTGGTGACGGCGAAGCCGCTGAAGATCGGCACGCTCCACTGCACGCCGATCGCGTTGTTCTTCGTGTCGCCCGAGCTGCCGGTGCGGCCGTTGACGTCGCGGCGGGTCGAGCTCGCCACCAGGTCGACGGTCGGCAGGTGGCCGGCGCGGTTGCGCGAGATGTCGCGCATGGCGATCTCGACCTGCAACTGGCCGACGGTCACGCCATAGTTCTGGTTCTCGGCCGACGACACCCAGGGGTCGACCGAAGCCGGCTGCGGCACCGCCAGCGTCACGCCCGGCTTGAGCGCAGCCAGGTTGCCCGGCGCGGTGCCGATGATCGTCTGCAGCGTGTTGCGCTTGTTGTCCAGGTCGTTGACGGCGGCGAATTCCTGCGCCAGCACCAGGTCGTACGCGGCCTGTGCCTCGTGGGTGTCGGTGATGGTCTGGGTGCCGACCTCGAAGTTGCGCTTGGCCGACGCCAGCTGTTCGGTGGTCGCTTCCTTCTGGGCGCGGGTCGATTCCAGTTTATCTTGCGCCGCCAGCACGTCGAAATAGGCCGTGGCCACGCGCGTGATCAGGTCTTGCTGGGCCTGGGCGAACTGCGCCTCGGCGATCGCCTGCTGCAGCTTGCTCTGCTGGTACGTCTGCCAGCGATCCCAGCGGTACAGCGGCTGCTGCAGCGACAGCGTGTATTCGTTGGTGCGCAGGTTCGAACCGCTCGAATCGATGATGCCCGGCTGGCCGTTCGGCAAGGTACCCACCTGGCCGATATTCCATGGATCGAAGTCGTTGTCGTTCTTGCTGATTCCACCACTGAGACCCACGGTCGGCAGCAAGCCTGCACGCCCCTGTGTGATCCGCTCGCGGCCGGCGGCCAGCGAGGCGCGCGCGCTCGCATACGTCGCATCGTTGGCCAGCGCCTGCTGGTACACCTGGATCAGGTCGGCAGCATGGGCGTTGAGCGAGAAGCACGCGCTGGCAAGCAGCACGGCAAGTAGGGGTTTCTGCATTGCTATCTCCACAGGAGTCATCTAGTTGAGGATCAGGTCAATACTTCGGCATCGACGGATCGACCTGTACGGCCCAGGCGTGTACCCCGCCTGTTAAGTTCGTTACGTTACTGAATCCATTACGTTCGAGGAAGGCGGCCACGTTCATGCTGCGCGCCCCGTGGTGGCAGATGCACACCACTTCCCGGTCGTCGTCGATCTCGCCCACGCGGACCGGAATCAGGTGCATCGGGATCTGGACCGAGCCTGCGATCTTGCAGGTCTCGAATTCCCAGTCCTCGCGCACGTCGAGCAGCAGCGGCTGCTCGCGCGCCGGGTCGGCCAGCCAAGCAGCCAACTCGGGTGCGGTAATCTGTCGCATCGTCGTCCTCAGAAGGTGAAGCGCGACGGCGCTTCGGCGCCGGTCAGCGGCTTGGCCACGGTCTCGAACACCTTGACCGCGTCGTGCGCCGTTTCCGAGGTGCGGGTGATCAGCTGGCAAGTCATCGCCGGCGCCTCGCCCAGGATGGCAATCATGCGGCCGCCCACTTTCAGTTGCTTGACCAGCGCTTCCGGCAGCACCGGCAGGCCGCCCGAGACCACGATCACGTCGTATTCGGTGCCCGTCGACCAGCCCTGGGCGCCGTTGCCTTCTTCGACGCTGACGTTGATGACGCCGGCCTTGGCCAGGTTTTCCTTGGCCAGGGTGACGCTTTCTGGCTGGATCTCGACCGTGGTCACGTGACGCGCGGTGTGCGCCAGCAGCGCGGTCATGTAGCCGGAACCGGTGCCGATCTCCAGCACGTTCTCATGTTTCTTCACCGCGATCTCTTGCACGATGCGCGCTTCGACCTTCGGATTGAACATCGTTTCGCCACCCGCCAGCGGGATCTCGACATCCGCAAATGCCAGGTTCTCGTAGGCCTTCGGCACGAATTGTTCGCGCTTGACCACGTGCAGCAGCGCCAGCACGTCCTCGTCCAGAACGTTCCACGGACGGATTTGCTGTTCGATCATGTTGAAGCGGGCTTGTTCGATATTCATTTCAGTTCTCGGTGGAAAAATAAATAATCCGATATTCTAATCGCTCAATGGCCTCTGGACGCACATCTTAACGATGCACGGCCGAGCCAGCGGAAAATTGCGACAGTCTGCAGTTTGAGGGGGATGAACGCCAGAAATCCGTCCCTGGCGTGATTGGCAACTTACTGGGATGGGGGAAGCAGGCCGTGCAGGGTGATGTCGAGGAAGGCTTCCAGGAAGGCTTCAGGCTGCAGGTCGCTGCGCTCACAGGGGGCGATCGTATGCTTCCAGGTCGAGAGCATCAATAGCGGCGCGATCAGCACCTGGGCCGTCTGCGGCACGTCGATCGCGCGGAATTCGCCGCGCCGGATGCCGCGTTCGAGCATGTTCGAAATCATGCGCATGCGGCGCGTCATGACTTCTTCCTGGTAAAAGCGCGCCAGCTCGGGAAAATTATCGGCTTCGGCGAGGATCAGCTTGCTGATGCCGGAAGCCTTGGTCGCGCCGATGCGCACCCACCAGGACAGGATCACGTGACGCAGCAATTCGGCGCTATGGCCATCGAACTCCGCCACCGATGTCTCGGCATCGTCGATCATCGGCAGGATGGTCTGCCGTACGACGGCCTTGAACAGGTCTTCCTTGTTGGCGTAATACAGGTAGAGCGTTCCCTTCGACACCCCGGCGCGGCGGGCCACGTCTTCCAGGCGCGTGGAGGCGAAACCACGTTCGACGAACAGCTCCATCGCAGATGCCAGGAGTTCCTTGGGACGCGCATCCTTGCGACGTTCCCAGCGCGGCTTGCTGTCAAGTTGGCAGTCCATATTCCCGCCCAGAAATTATCTAAGGAACAATTAATATAGACCGCGCTCGTCGGTACAGTCAAGCAACCGTTGTATAGCCGAAACTATATTAGTTGAAATGTGGTAGTAGCCGTAGATTCAACCGTTTTCACGAATATGTTGCAGGTCGATTACAGGCGACCGGGCTATACTGGCGGGCTCTGTTTCACGCATTCCTCGATGTCCATGTCCGCCTCTTTCCAGTGCCGGCCGCAGTGCGGCGCCTGCTGCACCGCGCCCTCGATCACCAGCCCGATTCCAGGCATGCCGAACGGCAAGCCGGCCGGGGTGCGTTGCGTGCAATTGGGAGAGGATGAGCGCTGCCGCATCTTTGGGCAACCGGAACGGCCGGCCTTCTGCGGCGGCCTGCAGCCATCGCATGAAATGTGCGGCGACGATCGCCAGCAGGCGATCCGCTGGCTGAGCGAGCTGGAAAAGGCGACTGCGCCGTAGGGTTGGCGGCTTACGCCGCCAACGCGGTGATAGTTGCCAGCAAGATCATCCGGCGCAAAAATCGGTACCGATAACAATCACCGCGTCGGCGGCAAGCCGCCGACCCTACATCGCCGATTTGCCGCGCGCCTGTTGCACGCGCTGGAACAACCCGCCGAGGGTCAAGCCGTCATGCCAGACCTCGTCCAGGCGCAGGCCGTAGCGCTCGCGCAGGGCGCGCGCCAGCGGCTCGATGTCGGACGCGTCGGGCATCCAGCGTGTAGACCTGGCGGCGCGCACCACGCCCAGCACCTGGTCGTCGGGACGCAGGTGCAGCTTCTCGCTGTCGCCGAACGAGAAGGCGGCGCCGAACACCGACAGGAATTCGCGGATGTCTTTACGGGATGCGGATGGGAAGGAACTGCGCCAGACCCGGCCCTGGAAGGGTCGGTAGCGTAATGCATTAGGCAACTGCCAGTCATGAAATGCCAGCCAGGACAGCGCGGCAAGGATGATGACCAATAATAGACTCATTGGGTGAGTGCAGGATTACTCATGGATTTAGTTTAGCACGCGATTTCACATTCGATGCAAGCGCTTTTTTCATTCGCGTGCAGGTCCAGGCGCCGGCCAGCCGCACATCAGCCCCGCAAAAATCGTCCGTACGGTTCAGTTAGCACAACGGTGGCGGCCCGGCTCATGGTAAGCTGCGAGCCCAAGCCGGCGTGCCTTTCCCGGCTCGTTCCCAGATCACTTCCACACCAATACAATTCATGGATATTGCGCTCGCCATCAAGGCGATCATCATGGGCCTGGTCGAGGGCTTCACCGAATTTCTTCCGATTTCTTCCACCGGTCACCTGATTCTTGCGGGCGAGTTGCTCAACTTCACAGGCGTCAGAGAAACGGTATTCAAGATCGTGATCCAGCTTGGCGCCGTGCTGGCCGTCGTCTGGGAGTACCGCGAGCGTGTCATGCGCCTGTTTTCCGGGCTGGGATCGGATCCGCTCCAGCAGCGCTTCGCGCGCAACGTCGCGATCGCCTTCATGCCGGCCGCCATCGCCGGCGTGCTGTTCAGCGCCACGATCACCGAACTCCTGTTCCACCCGGTGCCGGTGGCGATCGCCCTGGTCGTGGGCGGCGTCATCATCCTGTGGGTGGAACACCGCCAGCGCCAGCGCGCGACGCCGCCGCGGGTCGAAACGGTCGACCAGATGACGGCGCTCGACGCGCTCAAGGTCGGCTTCGCCCAGTCCTTCGCCCTGATTCCCGGCACCAGCCGTTCGGGCTCGACCATTATCGGCGGCATGCTGTTCGGCCTGTCACGCAAGGCGGCCACCGAATTCTCGTTCTTCCTTGCCATGCCGACGATGCTTGGCGCTACGGTGTATTCTGTGGTCAAGGAACGCGAGGCACTGTCGATGGCCGACTTCCCGCTGTTCGGCCTCGGCTTCGTCTCGGCCTTCATCGCCGCCTTCCTGTGCGTGCGCTGGTTGCTGCGCTACATCAGCACGCACGACTTCACGATCTTCGCCTGGTACCGTATCGTATTCGGTATCCTGGTGCTGGTGACCGCTCACTTTGGCTTGGTCAACTGGTCGGAGTAAACTACCAGCCTTACCCTAGTCCAAAACACTGAAACAGACAGTATGAATCCCGATATCGGCGCCGACCTCGGCGCGCGCGCTCTCCATGTGCTGGAGACGGTCTTCGGCTATCCCGCCTTCCGCGGGCAGCAGGGAGAGATCGTCGAGCACGTGGCCAGCGGCGGTGACGCGCTGGTCCTGATGCCGACCGGCGGCGGCAAGTCGCTGTGCTACCAGATCCCCGCCCTGTTGCGCGACGGCGTCGGCGTCGTCGTCTCCCCGCTGATCGCGCTGATGCAAGACCAGGTCGATGCGCTGGAAGAAGTCGGCGTGCGCGCGGCCTTCCTCAACTCGACCCAGAGCTTCGAGGAAGCCATGCGCATCGAGCGCCTGGTGCGTACCGGCGAGATCGACCTCGTCTACGTGGCGCCCGAGCGCCTGATGACGCCGCGCTGCCTCGAGCTGTTCGAAAGCAGCCGTATCTCGCTGTTCGCCATCGACGAGGCCCACTGCGTCTCGCAATGGGGCCATGACTTCCGGCCCGAATACATCCGGCTGTCGATCCTGCACGAGCGCTTCCCCAATGTGCCGCGCATCGCGCTCACCGCGACCGCCGACCAGCAGACCCGCGCCGAGATCGCGCACCGCCTGCAGCTGGAAGACGCGCGCCAGTTCGTCTCGTCGTTCGACCGCCCCAATATTCGCTACTCGATCGTCGAGAAGACCACCGGCCGCAAGCAGCTGATCGATTTCATCAGCAGCGAGCACGCGCAGGACTCCGGCATCGTCTACTGCCTGTCGCGCAAGAAGGTCGAGGAAACGGCGGACTTCTTGAACGAGCACGGCATTCGCGCCATGGCCTATCACGCCGGCATGGAGCACACGGTGCGCGCCGCCAACCAGGCCCGCTTCCTGCGCGAAGAGAATATCGTCATGGTCGCCACCATCGCCTTCGGCATGGGCATCGACAAACCCGACGTGCGTTTCGTCTGCCACCTCGACCTGCCCAAGAGCATCGAGGGCTATTACCAGGAGACGGGCCGCGCCGGCCGCGACGGCGCTCCCGCCAGCGCCTGGATGGCCTATGGCCTGCAAGACGTGGTCCTGCAGCGGCGCATGATCGACGAATCCGAGGCCGACGAAACCTTCAAGCGCGTGCTGTCGATGAAGCTCGACGCCATGCTGGGGCTGTGCGAAACGCTCAGTTGCCGGCGCATGCGCCTGCTCGACTACTTCGGCGAGCGCTCCGGCCCCTGCGGCAACTGCGATACCTGCCTGGTGCCGCCGGTCAGCTTCGACGGCTCGGTGCCGGTGCAGAAGCTGCTGTCGGCCATCTACCGGGTCGACCAGCGCTTTGCCGGCGGCCACGTGATCGACGTGCTGCGCGGCGCTCAGACCGAGCGCATCAGCCAGTGGCACCACGACAAGCTCACCGTGTATGGCGTCGGCGCCGACCGCTCCGAACAGGAATGGCGCGCCATCTTGCGGCAGGCGATCGCCCTCGGCCTGGTGACGGTCGACCACGACGCCTTCAGTTCGCTCAAGCTCACCGACGCCGCGCGGCCGGTGCTCAAGGGCGAACAGAAGGTGCAGCTGCGCCAGTACCAGAAGCCGGTCAAGGCCAAGCGCCCGTCCACCTCGCGCTCGAGCTACGAAGAAACCGAACTGTCGCGCGACGAACAGGCGATCTTCGACCGCCTGCGCTCGTGGCGCATGGGCACCGCGCGCGAGCACGGCGTACCGGCCTATGTCGTGTTCCAGGATGCGACCCTGCGCGAGATCGCCAAGGTCAAGCCGGGCTCGATCGACCAGCTGCGCGGCGTGTCGGGCGTCGGCGAGAAGAAGCTCGTCTCTTACGGCGACGAGATCGTCGCCATCATCAACGAGATGAGCTGACCGGCTTACTCCCGGAACAGGTGGGTGAAACTGCGGCTGACCGGGAGCACCTCGTCGCTCCCGCGCAGCAGCACCTGCATGCGTTCGGCATCGACCCGCTCCGCCGCCCGGATCGCATTCACGTTCACCAGCGTGCCGCGGTGGATCTGCCAGAACAGGCCCGCATCGAGCCCGCCCACCAGGTCCTTGAGCGGAATGCGCACCAGCGCCTCCGAATCGGCCAGCACCACCCGCGTGTACTTGGTGTCGGCCTGGAAGAACAGCACCTCCTCGACGTCGATCAGGCGGATCTGCTTGCCGACGCTGGCCTTGAGCCATTTGAGCTTTTCCCGCTTCGCTTGCGGCGCCGCCGCCTTCACCTGCTGCACCACCTCACTGACATCGTCCGGACAGGCGTCCAGCTTCTCGCGCAGGCGCGCCAGGGCCTTGTCGAGCCGACCCGGCTGGATGGGTTTGAGCAGGTAGTCGACCGCACCGGTATCGAAGGCATCGACCGCATACTGGTCGTAGGCGGTGACGAACACCACGTGCGAACGGCGACCGATCCGCTCCGCGACTTCCAGGCCCGACATGCCGGGCATGCGGATGTCGAGAAAGACCACCTGCGGCTCGTGTTCGAGCCAGGCGTCCCAGGCATCGATGCCGTTCTCGGGCGCCGCCACCACCTGCGCTTCGGGCCAGGCCGTGGCCAGCATGCCGAGCAGGCGCTCGCGCATCAGGGGTTCGTCTTCGGCGACCAGCACTGTCACGCTCATGCTTGCTCCTTGCAGGGGATGGCGATTTCGGCCAGCAGGCCAGGTTCGGCTTCGGAGAGCAGCAGGCAGGCTCCTTCGCCGTAGGCCAGGCGCAGGCGGTGGCGCACGTTTTCCAGGCCGGTGCCGGCGCCCGGCGTGTCGCTCATGCCGACGCCGCTGTCGCGCACCCGGATGCGGATCGTCCCTTCGTCGTCGTGGGCCGTGACGACGATCTCGCCGCCGTGCAGGGACGGCTCGATGCCGTGCTTGATCGCGTTTTCGGCCAGGGTCAGCACGAGCATGCTGGGCACCTGGGTGGCTGCCAGCGCTTCCGGCACGTCGACGGTGTAGCGCAGCCGTTCGCCCATGCGGATCTGCATCACCCGCAGGTAGGAGTCGACCAGGCCGAATTCGGTGGCCAGCGCCACCTGCTCGCAACGCATATCGCTCATGCTGCCGCGCAGGAAATCGATCAGGTGGGACGTGAGTTCGGCAGCGCGCGGCGCACCCTGCTCGGCCAGCTGCTGCACCGCGCCCAGGGTGTTGAACAGGAAGTGCGGCTCGATCTGGGCGCGCAGCAGGCGCAGCTGGGTCTCGCTTAGTTCGCGCGCCAGGCGTTCCTGTTCGGCGTCGCGTTTGAGCTGTTCGGCCAGGTTCTGGTAGTGGCGATTGCGCAGCACGGCAACCACGATGACCGGTATCGCCACCAGCGCGGTCACGAAGAGTGTCACGGTCACGACGATCCTGGGCAGCTTGTCGATCAGGATGGACCAGTGGCTGCCCGTCTCGAACATCGCGGTCAATCCGCCGAACAGCCCGCCCACCAGGCCGAGGCCGACGATCGTGACCAGCGCCCTGCCCTTGGCGCGCACGACCTTCCCATAGTTGAACCAGACGCCGATCAGCGACATGGCCACCGCGATGCCGATCGCATTGGCGGCGACGACTGTTTGCCACCATGGTGTCGACGGCAGGAAGGCAAGATTGATCAGGAAACCGAGCACCGACAGTACGACGCACAGCTTGAGCACCGCCAGCAGGGCTGCCGAGGTGCTGACGGTACTGGAAAACTTGTACAGGGATTCGCGCTCGGCGGGCGACATTTCCGCCAGCTTGCGGGCGAAGAAGCGGCGGCAACCGGCCGGCACCTGCTCCACCAGCGCAGGGTCGCGCAGGACCGCGAGCTGCTCCGCTTCCACCTCGCGGTTCCATTGTTCGATGCGTTTCCACATGCCGTTCTCCTCTGTGCTCGTTAATGTATATCAACGAGTCCAGTCTAGGAACTTCCGGTGGCCCGGGACAGCAGGTGGCGACGAACGACGAAGACGGGGGAACGAACGACGATCCGCCCCCGGATTGACACTTACTTGCGCGTGAAGACCAGGTCCCAGACGCCGTGACCCAGCTTGATGCCGCGGTTCTCGAACTTGGTCAGCGGACGGTATGCTGGCTGCGGCGCATAGCCCTCGGCGGTGTTGACCAGCTCCGGCTCGGCGCTCAAGACTTCGAGCATCTGCACCGCATAGTCTTCCCAGTCGGTCGCCAGGTGCAGGTAGCCGCCCGGCGCGATCTTCTGGCACAGCAGCTTCACGAAAGCCGGCTGGATCAGGCGGCGCTTGTTGTGGCGCGCCTTGTGCCATGGATCGGGGAAGAACACGTGCACGCCGTGCAGCGAGCCGTCAGCGATCGTGTGGTTCAGCACTTCGAACACGTCGTGCTGGACCAGGCGCAGGTTATCGATGCCCTGCTCGCCGATCTGCTTGAGCAGGCTGCCCACGCCCGGCGTGTGCACCTCGACGCCCAGGAAGTCCTTCTCTGGCATCAGCTTCGCGATGTGGGCCGTGGTGTCGCCCATGCCGAAGCCGATTTCCAGGATCACGGGGGCCTTGCGGCCGAAGGCCTGTGCGAGGTCGAGCGCTTCCTTCTTGTATTCGATCAGGAATTTGGGGCCATGCTCCTCGAAAGCCCGCGCCTGCGCGGTCGACAGCCGCCCTGCGCGCGTGACGAAACTGCGGATGCGGTGTTCGGTGGGATCGTACAGCATGGACCGTGCCGGACCACTGGTAGGCTTTTCAGAAGACATGGGGAGCGTTGAGTATGCGGAAAAAACGGCTGTCATTATAGCGCAGCCGCCCCCACCATCGACCGTGCGTGGCGGCAAGGCGGAATCGAGCATAATCATTGTCTTCCCCCAGCAACGCCGGAGCCCCTTGCCATGCACTCGACGAAACACCCGATCGCCATCGAAGACAGTGTCGCCACCCTGAACCTGACGTCGTTCCACTACGGCGTAGCCGGCAGCGGCAAGAAGGTGTACATCCAGGCCGCGATCCACGCCGACGAAGTGCCGGCGATGCTGGTGGCGCACCTGCTGCGCGGGCAGCTCGAGAAGCTCGATGCCGAAGGACGGATCAAGGGCGAGATCATCCTGGTCCCGGCAGCCAACCCGCTCGGGCTGTCCCAGGTGCTGCATGGCGCGCCCTTCGGCCGCTACGACCTGTCCACCGGCCTGAACTTCAACCGCTCCTATCGCCACGTGGCCGCCGCCCTCAAAAGCGCGCTCGAAGGCCGGCTGGGCCAGGATGCAGCAGCCAACGTCGCGCTGATCCGCGAGCTGGCCCGCGACGAGGTGGCGGCCTGGGAACCGGCGGACAATGCCGCCACGCTCAAGAAACTCCTGCTGACGATGGCGATCGACGCCGACATCGTGCTCGACCTGCACTGCGACAACGAGGCGGTGCTGCACATGTACACCGGCACGCCGCTGGTCGACGTGATCCAGCCGCTGGCCGACCTGATGGGCGCGCGCGTGCTGCTGGTGGCGAAGGAGTCGGGCGGCGAAGCCTTCGACGAGGCCTGCAGCCGGGTGTGGTGGGACCTGGCCGACCATTTTACGGACGCCGTCATCCCGCCCGCCTGCGCCGCCGTCACCGTCGAGCTGCGCGGCGAGAACGACGTGAACTACGACTATGCGCAGCGGGATGCCGACGCCATCCTGCAGTACCTGGCACACCAGGGCGTGATCGACATCCCGACGGTCGCCCTGCCCGCGGCCCACTGCGGCCCGACGCCGCTCGATGCGGTCGAGCCATTGGTGGCGGCGCATGCGGGCGTGCTGGTGTTCCGCAAGAAGCTGGGCGATCAGGTGGCGGCGGGCGAGCCGATCGCGGATGTCGTCAACCCAGTCAACGGCCAGGTCACGCCGGTAGCGGCCAGCCGTCCGGGACTGCTGTTCGCCAGCACGGCGCACCGCCACCTGCTGCGCGGGATGCACATTTGCAAAGTGGCGGGGGCGGATTCGTTCAGGTCAGGCAATCTGCTGTCGAACTGATCCGGGCTGGAACGCGCGCCACAGGCCATATGAATCCTCGATGAAGTTGTACGTGCTGACCTTGCCGTCTCTTACCGAACAGATTGCCGCGAAGTCGCTCTCGAACTCCTTGCCGGTGCTCAGGATGCGGTGCTTGAAGTGTCCCGTGATGACTGCCTGGTCGCCGCTTTCGAAGATGCGCTCGATGTGAAATGCGAGCGGCTCGAAGTTGGCGGGGAACAGCGTCATCCAGGCGCGCACCTCTTCCTTGCCAAGCTGGACGCCGATCGTCGGCACGTCGGGCGCCCCTTGTACCTTCCACACGACGTCATCGCTCAGGCAGTCGAGGGTGCGCTCGACATCCTTCTTGAAGAAGGTATCGAGGTAGTGCTGGACGACCTGTCCGGGCGTCATACCGCTTGTCGTTGCCATATCCTTTCTCCTTTCAGCCCGCCTGCGGGCGGGCGCGAACGATCACATCAACGGTGTCCACCAGCGAGCACCATGAATTCTCCCGTGGTCCAGGCCGATTCGTCGGACGCCAGGTAGACGGCCGCGGGCGCGACATCGTCGGGCACACCCAGCCGGCCCAGCGGCGTCCGGGCCGTGATGGCCGGGCCGTAGTCGGACTCCAGGAAGCCGCCCGCGTGCACGCCCTCGGTCGCAACCACGCCCGGCTTGATCGCATTCACGCGGATCCTGCGTGGCGCGAGCTCGTTCGACAGGGCGCGGGTAAGGCCATCGATCGCGCCCTTGGTGGCGGAATAGACCGACGCATTCTCCGGTCCGAACAGCGTCACGGTGGAACTCATATTGATGATGCTGCCGCCGCCAAGCATGTAGGTGGCCGCTTCCCGGATGGCGAGCAGGTAGCCGAAGACATTCAGCTCGAAATGCTTGCGGAATAGCTCGAGCGAGAGGTTCTCCAGGGGCTGGAAATGATATACCCCCGCATTGTTGACGAGCACGTCGATGCGTCCGTAGGCTTCGTTCGCCTGGGCGAACAGCTGCCTGACGGCATCCGGGTCGCGCATATCCGCCCTGATGGCGATTGCCTTGCCGCCGGCTTCGACGATCTCGTCCACGATCTCGTCGGCCGCTTCCTTGCTGCTTGAATAATTGACCACAACCGATGCCCCCTCGGCCGCGAAGTGTTTTGCGATGGCCGCACCCAGGCCCTTCGACGCGCCGGTGATCACGGCGACTTTTTCTTGCAATCGATAACTCATGACTGAAATCCTTTCGGTAAGCGCCGCAGGACGGCTGTCAGGAAGTGGCCGACATCTTGTCGGCCCACAGGTCGACCGGGCCGAGGCGATCCACGCCCTGGGTCGCGAGCATCCAGCCTGGATATTCCGGCGGCAGCTCGCTGACTTCGTCGAGCCGGCGGATCTCGTCTTCGCTGAGAGTGATGTCGACCGCAGCGATGTTGTCCTCGAGCTGGCTCAGGCGCTTGGCCCCGACCAGCACGGACGTGACGACCGGCTTGGACAGCAGCCAGGCCAGTGCAATCCGGGCCGGGCTGCACGCGTGCGCTTCGGCGATGGGGCGCATCACGTCGATGACGTTCCAGGCGCGCTCCTTGTCGATGATCGGGAAATCGAAATCGGAACGGCGCGACCCTTCCGGCGACTGGTTTTCGCGGCTGAATTTTCCCGACAACAGCCCACCGGCCAGCGGACTCCAGACGAGCAAGCCCATCTTTTCCGCTTCGAGCAATGGTCCGATTTCGCGTTCGAGATCGCGGCTCGCTATCGAGTAGTGGGCCTGCAGCGTATTGAAACGCGCCAGGTTCAGGCGGGCGGAAATCCCGAGCGCGGTCGCAACGCGCCATGCAGGCCAGTTCGAGACACCGATATAGCGGACCTTGCCCTGGCGGACCAGATCGTCCAGCGCGCGCAACGTCTCCTCGGTGGGCGTCAGGATATCGGTCGCGTGGATCTGGTACAGGTCGATGTGATCCGTCTGCAGCCGTTGCAGGCTCGCGTCGACGGCATCCATGATGTGGCCGCGTGAAGCGCCGACATCGTTGCGGCCTGGCCCCATGCGGCTGTATACCTTGGTGGCCAGCACATAGTCCTTGCGGGCGATGCCCAGGTTCTTGAACGACTGGCCGAGGGTGCTTTCGCTCTCGCCACCGGAATACACATCGGCGGTATCGAAGAAATTGATGCCCGCCTCGATGCTGGCCTTGACGAGTTCATCGGCGCCAGCCTGGTCGACATTGCCGATATGCTTGTACACGCCGCTACCGCCGCTGAAGGTCATCGTTCCCAGGCATAGCTGCGATACGAGCAATCCGGTGTTACCTAAGGTCTTGTATTTCATCGTGTTCTCCTTGGAAGACTTCGAATCAATACCAGGGCGCGTTGACGTCAGCCGTTCGGCCCCGGATGACGACAGTCTGGCTTCTTCCGGGATGCCAAGGAATACACATTCTTGCTCGAACGATGCCCAATTTTGGATCCATCAGGTCAACTCGCTCACCATGCACCACGGGCTAAAATCAGCCGAGCAATCTATTGTCGAGCTGAGCGATATGTGACTGCGGCAGGGTGATTGCGCATGCCCAATTTTCACATCTGGGAAACAACAATAATTGGTCGTGTCTTCAATAACACGTCAATGTCATGTCGATTGATGTGGAAAATTCGACTTCTGGACTGGTCCAACCTATCGCAGAGAAAGGTCCGAGTATGCTGTTCACCGTCCTTAGCCGCGCCCTCTGCGCGATATCTTTCGCTCTCATCTTCCTTGCTCCATCCACCGCGGCGCCACGTGAATCAGATGAACAAGTCGCTATTGTGGGCAGCCTGTACAAGACCTTCGCATGGCAGGTGCTGTCGAGTTCGATTAACGTTTTTGGCAAGCCGCTAGCGCAGCAGGCAAGTTCGGTCCTTCGTCGTTACTTTGATCAGGAACTGGCTTCTCTACTGGTCAAAGACGGTCACTGCGCCGAAAAAACCGGCGAAATATGCAATCTGGACTTCGACCCCATCTTCGCGTCACAGGACCCGGCTGCCGTCGACTTGACGATACGTCCCATGCCAAAAGACATCGTGACTGTTGAATTTATCTATCCCTCCAGCGGTGAGAAAGTGCGGCTAGAGTACCGCATGGCTAGAAGAGAAAATGGCTGGCGGATCGATGACATTCATTATTCGGGAATGTCCAATGGCTCTCTCAAGCAGCTGCTCAAGCGCAAACTACCCGCCGGCGACGACTAACATCAGGCTCAATGTGTTGGCGAATGCCTGGAATGTCTGAAGAGCAAGCCGGCTGCGACAGCCAGGATGGCGAATGTCGGCAACAGCCAGGCATAACCGACGCGCAGCTCCATCAGGGTCGCCCCGCTCACCGCGCACCAGGCCAGCGGAATCAGCCAATGGAGCGGGTGGGCGCGGCATGCCAGCAGCGCGCCCAGCGTGGCGACGGCGGTTGGGTCGGGCGCAATGCCGAACACTTCAGCGTGGTTCCAACCACGTCCACTACCCAGCGCCAGCAGCGGATACCCGAGCACTGCCAGGCCGGAGAGGCCCAGCGCCACCTGCTTTTGCGTACCTGCCGGCGCCGCGCCGTGCGACCGCAGCGCCATGAAGCACAACATCACGGACTGCACGCCGAAGGCGAGCGCGAACCAAGGGCCGGCGGTATTGATGTCCGCATAGCGTTCCAGGTGATACGCCCAACCCACCCAGCCCCAGGCCATGGCCAGCACCAGCAGCGCGATGCGGGAGGTGTGGGCGCCAGGGCGCGCGATGCAGCCAATGACGATCAGGCCGGCCGCCAGCGCCAGCAGGTGCGCAGGCCAGACCGCCTCGTTGTACAGGGCGATAAGCCGGTAGTAGCTGCGTTGCGAGAACATCAAAAAGTCCGACAGCGTATACGTCCACCACTCGCTCATGCCAGCCTTTCGGCATCCTGGGCGATGCGCTTGCGCAGGGCCTCGTCGGGCATCCGGCCGGCGCCGGCCAGCAGGTTCTCGCGCACGTGGGCCACGCTCGAGGTGGCTGGGATCGCGCAGGTGACGGCAGGGTGGGACACGATGAACTTCAACAGCGCCTGGGCCCAGGTGGTGCAGCCGATGTCCGCAGCCCAGCCGGGCAAGGGCTTGCCGGCCAGCGCCTGCGTCAAATCTCCCTGGCGGAACGGTCGGTTGACGATCACGCCGATGCGGCGCTCGCGCGCCAGCGGCAGGATGCGCTGTTCGACCTCGCGATCAAGGGCGTTGTACGAGATTTGTACGAAGTCAATGGGGTATGACGCCATGATCTTCTCGATCTCGCCATGACGCCGGCCTTCGGACGTCGTGATGCCGACATAGCGCAGCCGCCCTTCCTTCTTCATCGCCAGCAGGGTCTTGAGGTGCTCTTCCCACGACAGCAGATTATGCACCTGCAGCAGGTCGAAGCGTGGCACGCGCCACAGTTTTCGGGAAGTCTCGATCTGCTGCACGCCGCGGGCGCCGCCGCTGATCCAGACCTTGTCGGCCGAGAACAAGGCCGGCGGCTTGATGGCTTGCACGGCTTCGCCGATCACATCCTGGGCCGAGCCGTACATCGGAGACGAGTCGATCATCCGGCCGCCGCCGGCGAGGAACTGGCGCATCACCTCCTGGCATTCCTTGCGGGCCTGCGGATCGCGGCCGACGTTGAAGGTGATCCAGCTGCCCAGGCCGATGACGGGGATCTGTTCACCGGACGAGGGGATCGGGCGGGTGAGCAGTGTCGCCGGGGCTGGCGCGGCGTGCAGCGCTGGCAGGGCCAGGCTGCCGGATACGGCAAGCAACGATTGCAGCAGGTGGCGGCGTGAAGGCGAATCGGGAATCATGCGAAGGGTTCCTTGCTCGGCGAGACGAGGGAACTCGGAGGATATCGCGATTGGAGACGGGATGGCGCTGTTCAGCTACGGGAACAGCGACTGGAGCGGGTGAAGGGAATCGAACCCTCGTATGAAGCTTGGGAAGCTGCCGTTCTACCATTGAACTACACCCGCGTTGCCAGCATTCTACGCGCGTTTGGGACAGTTTGACAATTTCCCGTCCCTCCCGCGCCTGCCCAGGATCAATCCGGCTGCTCGACCGTATACCCTTTCGCCGCCAGCGCCGCGATCACCCCTTTCGGATTGAAGATATCCTCGATCTTCAGCACGGCGAAGGTCGAGGCATTGGCCGCGAGCGCCTTCTCGGCCGAAGCAATCCACATCGCCTCCGCACGTACCTTCATGTTCTTGAATTCGGGCTCGGCATCGAATGCCGCGCTGTTCATCAGGGCGCCGAAGCAGGCCTCTTCACGCGTGGCGAAGTCCAGCTTGCGCATTTCATCCACATCGCCCTTGGCCCATGCATTGGCGCGCCGGCTGGCGGCCTCGATGTCCTGCTCCAGCGTGGCCATCGTGCGCGCCAGGCAGGCAGCATCGCCCAGGGTCGACTTCTTGAAGTTCTTGAGCACCGTGCGCGCATTGTCCGTCGGCAGCTGGAAGGTCGACGAGGTCTCCTTCAGCTTTGCCTTCTTGACCAGGTCCAGCAGCGGCTTGCGTACCGTGTAGCTGTCGACCAGGCCCGCCTGCTTGCGCGCGGCGTTCGACAACACCTCCGCCGCGAAGATCGGGCGCTCGCGCTCGACGTCGTCGTTCTCGGGCAGGTACTTGGCTTTGAGCGCGGTCCAGCGCGCGTAGTCTTCGGCCGGCATCACGTCGCGCAAGGTTGCGCCATCCGGATTCTTGCGCACCCCGATCATGCTCGGCAGGAGCGTGATCGACTTGAAGAAGCCTGGTTTCGCCGAGGCGCTTGGCGCCGACAGGTATTCCTGCGAATTCCGGATGACGTTCTCGACCTCATGCGAGCGCCACTGCATGTCCTTCGGCACCGGCCCGTACATGCCGAATACCCACAAGACGTGCTCGCCCTTCGACACTTTCCACATGCCCGGGCCGGGTCGCTGGGCCACGACATGGATCTGCTCCGGCGCCGGCTCGGCGGCGGTCTCAAGCGCATCGACGGCGGCCTGCGCCGGGGCAGCCACATCTTCCGATTGCGCCCAGGCGGGAGCGGTCAGCATGCATATGCAGAAAGCAGGTACGGCGAGCTTGTTCATGAAATCTTCCGGTGACGAGAATCGCCAGATCTTACGCCAATGGCATCGTTGGCGAACCCGCTGTAACACGGCTGTTTCAATTACATGAGCGGCGCATATCGTGCATATATGTCAGCCTTCCGGCGGCTCCGGCACATCGGGCCGGTCCAGCAATTCCTGCGCCAGCTTCAAGCCTTCGACCATCACCGAAAACGCCTCGTGCTTGGACGCTTCGTCCGGCACGCGCAGCACGTACGACGGGTGGTAGATCGTCACCACCCAGCTGTCGCCATGGCGCACCGGCCGGCCCAGCTTGTCCTTCAGCGTCACGCTCCCGGTCTGCAGCACCGACTTGAGCGCGGTCGCGCCCATCGCCACGATGACCTTGGGCTTGCGCGTGGCGATCTCTTTCTCGAGCCAGTAGTGGCAGGCCTCGATCTCCTTCTGCGCTGGCGTCTTGTGCAGGCGCCGCTTGCCGCGCGGCTCCCACTTGAAATGCTTGACGGCGTTGGTGATGTAGACGCCCTGACGCTCCACGCCGGCCTGCTCGAACACGCGGTCGAGCAGCTTGCCGGCCGGGCCGACAAAGGGCTGGCCGGCCAGGTCTTCCTGGTCGCCCGGCTGTTCGCCGACGAGCATGATTCTTGAATGTTTCGGCCCTTCGCCGCCAACCGCCTGGGTCGCGTGTTCCCACAGCTCGCAGCGCCGGCACTCGTCCAGCTTCGACGGCTGTTGGCGCTCGGGCTGCGCCTTTTCGGCCTCGATCGGGATCGTGCGGCCGCTGCGCTTCCCTACCGCCTCGACCTGGCCGATGCGGCGCGCGCCAAGGCCGGCCTGGCTCACCAGGGACGGCACCAGCGCGCCTTCCGGCAGGTTCTTCCAGAAGCGCGAAGGAATATGGCTGTTCATCACCTGCGTGTTCAGGCGCGCCGGGTTGAAGATGCTGCGGTAATAGGTCAGCCAAAGCGCCTCGCCGGCGTCATCCAGGTCGGCCGCGCTCGACATCAGGGGGCCGGTATGGTGCAGGGTGGCGCCATCCCACAGCACGCTGGCGTCGGGCGTGGCGATCATCCAGGTCACCTTGCCCATGCGTGCGACGAAGTGTTCGGCCACCTGCGGCAAGACGTCGTGGGCGGGTTCGAACCAGGCCACGAAATGGGGCGCGCCGGCCTCCATCGGCCGTTCGCGGAATCGGATGTAAGCGTGCATATCGTGTACCTCGCGCCGCACCGCCTTGACCATCGTGTGCAGCCGCTGCCCGTCCGGATCGGCGGGCGACTGCACGTCGTGCTCGCCCTGCTGCCAGCGCCAGATTACCCGGTACAGGAAGGCCCAGCGGTCATGGTCGCGAAAGCAGGCGGCGGTCTGCAGCGTCTCCATCAGGGAGCGCGGGACTTGTGGCCTCGGCGTTGTTGCGTTCGAAGGCTCCTGCACATCTGCTTGTGCCTGAGACGACAGGAGATCGCCTCCATGATGCGCGGCTTCGCCCGGCGCCGGCGCACCCGAGAACAGGTCGGCGCCCGGTGCGCCCCAGGTGATGGCCTGGGGCGGCACACCGGCGCGCAGCAGTTCGCGCGCCACCGCGCGCCATGCGGTAAAGCCGTCCACCAGCAGCGGCTGGCCCGCGCGCACGCTCGCTACCGCGGTCGCGGCCAGGGCGGCGGCGCTGGCGTCCAGGTTCATGCCGCCTGCAATTCGGGCCACAGATTCATCTGCTGCGGCGCATCGGCCATATGCTTGCGCAGCAGGTCGGAACTGGTCGCGCCCTGTGCCGGCTTGTAGTCGGCGGTGACGACGAAGGGGGCGAGCTTCTTGAGGCTGCAGCGCAGGCGAGACAGATCTTCCCAGCGGATGCGGCGCAGGCGGCGCAGCTCGACGATGCGCTTGGCGTTGCGCAGGCCGATGCCGGGAATGCGCGGGATCAGCGATGCATCCACCCGGTTCAGGTCCATCGGGAAGTGCTCGCGATTGCTCAGGGCCCAGGCCAGCTTGGGGTCGACGTCCAGCGCCAGGTTGCCCGTCTGCGGCATCAGTTCGCCGGCCGTGAAGCCGTAGCCGCGCAACAGAAAGTCCGCCTGGTACAGGCGGTGCTCGCGCAGCAGCGGCGGCGGCGCCAGCGGCACGCTGCCGGGGCTTTGCGGGATCGGGCTGAAGGCCGAGTAGTACACGCGCTTGAGTTTATAGCTGCCGTACAGCGTCTCGGCCGTGTTCAGGATGGTGTGGTCGTCGCTGGCGTCGGCGCCGACGATCATCTGCGTGCTCTGGCCGGCCGGCGCGAAGGCCGGCGCCTTCGGCTCCTCGGCTTTTTCGTCCAGCTTGCGGCGAATGGAACCCATCGCCAGCTTGATCGTGTGGACGCTTTTTTCGGGCGCGAGGCGGGTCACGCTGTCGTGGGTCGGCAGCTCGATGTTCACCGACAGGCGGTCGGCCCAGCGACCCGCTTCCTGGATCAGCAATGGATCGGCGTCGGGGATCGTCTTGAGATGGATGTAGCCGCGGAACTGGTGCACCTCGCGCAACTGGCGCGCCACCGCGACCAGCTGCTCCATCGTGTAGTCGGCCGACTGGATGATGCCCGAGCTGAGGAACAAGCCGTCGATGTAGTTGCGCAGGTAAAAATCCTGGGTCAGCTTGACCACTTCGTCGACTGCGAAGCGCGCCCGCGGCACGTTCGAGGTGCGCCGGTTGATGCAGTACTGGCAGTCGTAGATGCAGAAATTGGTGAGCAGGATCTTGAGCAGCGAGACGCAGCGGCCGTCCGGCGTATAGCTGTGGCAGATGCCCATGCCGGTGGTGGCGCCCAGGCCGTCCTTGCCCTCGGAGCCGCGCTTGGGCGCACCGCTGCTGGCGCAGGATGCGTCGTACTTGGCCGCGTCGGCCAGGATTTCGAGCTTGTCGTTGAGTTCCATCGCGCAGGCGTGACTGTATGGGCATACAGTATAACGCGGCGTGCATACGCACACGGTGCGCTGGCGCAGCCGTGCGAACCTGCCGGCGGTTCAAATGCGGTGCGTCAAACCGAAATCAAGCGTTCCGCCTGGGACAACTGTTGCGCTTCCATCCTGCTCGCGACCTTCGCCAGGTAGGCGCTGGCCGGCGCCACGCCGGCGCCGCCGGCCCGGTGCAGCCAGGCATAGGCCTCGACCAGGTCGCGCTGGGCGCCCTGCCCCGCCGCATACATCACGCCGAGGTTGAACTGGGCCCGCGCATGGCCCTGGCGCGCGGCGCACAGGTACCAGAAATGGGCCGCCTCGTAGTCGCGCTCCACGCCCTTGCCGCAGTCGTAGCGCAGCCCCAGCTCGAACTGCGCCAGCGCGTGCTTGTGGTCGGCCGCCTTGTGGAACCAGTCGGTCGCCTCGAACGGGTCTCCAGTCTCCAGCCGGTCGAGCAGCGCGCCGACCATGTACTGGGCCGGCGCGTAATCCTGACCGGCCGCGCGCCGGTACCAGGCCAGCGCCTGCGCGCTGTCCTGTTCGACGCCGTTGCCGCTCTCATAGCGCAGGCCCAGGTCGAACTGGGCCCGCAGGTGTCCCTGCTCGGCCGCCTTGCGATACCACTCGGTCGCCTGGGCCGGATCCTGCTCGACCCCGTTGCCGGCATCGAGCAGCTGTCCCAGCTGGTACTGGGCCGCCGGCAGTCCCTGCTCGGCCGCGCGCCGGTACCAGGCGGCCGCCTGCGCCGCGTCAACCGCCACGCCCTGCCCGTGCTCATAACGCATGCCGAGGCTGTTCTGGGCGCCGGCATGGCCCTGGTTTCCGGCGCGCCGGTACCACGCCAGGGCCAGCGCCTCGTCGCGCGCCACGCCGTGGCCCGTGTCATAGATAAGCGCGAGATTGAACTGCGAGCTGGCATGCCCCTGCTCGCCGGCGCGGGTGTACCACAGGATCGCCTGCCGGCTGTCCTGCTCGACGTCCTGGCCCTTGTCGTAGCGCAGGCCGAGATTGAACTGGGCCGGCGCATGGCCCTGCTCCGCCGCCTTGCGCATCCAGGCCAGCGCTTCGCGCGTGTCGCGCGCCACGCCCTGGCCGGCGTCGTAGCGCAGGCCCAGGTTGTACTGCGAGCGCATATAGCCCTGCTCGGCGGCACGCCGGTACCAGTGCAGCGCCGCTTCCTGGTCCTGGGCCACGCCCTTGCCGGTCTCGAACATCATGCCCAGGTTGTGCTGCGCGCCAGGCTCGCCCTGGTCGGCCGCCTGGCTGAACCAGTGCAGCGCCTGGCCCACATCGCTGGCCACGCCGAGGCCCTTCGCATACAGCCAGCCCAGGTTGTACTGGGCCGGCGCGTAACCCTGCTCGGCCGCGCGCCCATACCAGTGGGCCGCCTGGCCGAAGTCCTGCTCGACGCCCTGGCCCTTCTGGAGCATCACGCCGAGGTTGTACTGGGCCTGGGCCAGGTTCGATGCCGCCGCCATCCGGTACCAGGCCACCGCCAACTCGTCGCTCCTGGGCACGCCCTGGCCGCTCACATACATGAAGCCCAGGCGGTGCTGGGCCTGGGCCAGGCCGCGCTCGGCCTGCCCTTTCACTCGGAGAAATTCAGCGCTATACGTCGGCGTGGCGCTCGATTGCAGCGTGGCGTCGAGCATGGTCGGTCAGGCCTGCACCGCGCGCAGGGCGCCGCCCGACTGGGTGCGCAGCGCGGCCATGAAGTCCTGCAGCGAGATCGGGCGATAGAACAGATAGCCCTGCATCGTCAGGCAGCCGTTGGCGCGCAGGTAGCGCGCCTGCTCCTCGGTCTCGACGCCTTCGGCGATCAGGTTCAGGCCCAGGCCGCGCGCGATCGAGATGATCGCCAGGATCACCGGATAGTGGCCGTCTTCCTGGTGGATCTCCTTGACGAAGGACTGGTCGATCTTGACAGTGTGGATCGGGAAGCGGTGCAGGTAGGACAAGGACGAGTAGCCGGTGCCGAAGTCGTCGATCGCGATCGACACGCCCAACTGGCACAGCTTGTTGAGCTGTTCGATCGCATACTGCGGATTGCGGATGCAGATGTTCTCGGTGATCTCCACCTCGATCTGCTGCGGCGAGATGCCGTAGCGCGCCAGCGCGCCGCGCATCTTCTCGAAGAAATCGCCACGGTCCAGGTATTGCGGCGACAGATTGAGCGAAAGACGAATGTCGCTGCCGCCAATCGCATTCCACTGCAGCATGTCGCGGCACAGCGCGCCGATCATCCAGTCCGAGATCGGCAGCATCAGGCCGTTCTCTTCGGCGAACGGCAGGAACTCGCCGGCCGACAGGCGCCCGCGCGTCGGATGGTTCCAGCGCATCAGGGCTTCGGCGCCGGTGATGCGGCCGGTCATGGCGTCGATCTGCGGCTGATAGAACATCTCCAGCTCGTCGTGCTCGAGCGCGCGGCGCAGCGCCTGCTCGAGCGCGATCTTCTGGTGCGATACCTCGAGCATCGAGTCGTGGTAGAAGCTGTGGCCGTTCTTGCCCAGCGCCTTGACCTGGTACATCGCAATGTCGGCGTGGCGCAGCAGTTCGTCGATCGATTCGCCGTCCTTCGGATAGATCGCGATGCCGATCGAGGCCGAGATGTGCACCTCGTGGCCGTCCAGGTCGAACGGTTCCTGCAGCACCTCCAGGAATTTATCCGCCACCATGCGCGCGTCGTCGCGGTCGCGCAGCTCGGGCAGCACGATGGTGAATTCGTCGCCGCCCTGGCGCGCCAGCGTGTCGCCCTTGCGCAGGCATTCCTTCAGGCGGCCGGCCGCCTGCTGCAGCAATTCGTCGCCCTTCACGTGGCCCAGCGTGTCGTTCACCAGCTTGAAGCGATCGAGGTCGATGAACATCACAGCGAGCTCGGTCTGCTTGCGCTTGGCCTGGATCACGGCCAGGCCGAGGCGATCCTTGAACAGGATGCGGTTCGGCAGGTCGGTCAGGATGTCGTGGTAGGCCTGGTAGGAGATGACTTCTTCGGCGCGCTTGCGGTCGGTGATGTCGCGCGCCACGCCATAGGTGCCGAAGAATTCGAGCTTCTTGACTTCCTGGTCCGGCACGTGCATGCCGATCGCGTTGAGCGAGATCGTCATCAGGGTGGTGTTGAAGGTGCGGTCATGGCCATTGCCGCCACGGCACTT
This sequence comes from Massilia sp. Soil_C_3, assembly GCF_057657035.1. Taxonomy (NCBI): domain Bacteria; kingdom Pseudomonadati; phylum Pseudomonadota; class Betaproteobacteria; order Burkholderiales; family Oxalobacteraceae; genus Massilia; species Massilia sp. Soil_C_3. The sequence continues at coordinate 126,068 of NZ_JBDGJG010000006.1, read as the reverse complement.
CAGGCGCAGTTCGACGTTGCGCGAGGCGCGCTCGTCGACGCGGCGTTCGTTGAACACGTAGCGCGCGCGCTCCAGGTCTTCCTCGTGCACCAGGATCGAGTAATGCTGGCCGATCAGCTCTTCGCGGGTGTAGCCCAGCAGCTGGTAGGCGCGGTCGTTGACGAAGGTGAAGCGGCCCTCGTGGTTCAGCGTATAGATGATGTCCGGCGACGAGTCCACCAGATAGCGGTACATCTTCTCGGAGTTCTCGAGCTGGTTCGCGATGCGCGCATTGTCGAGGGTCAGGCGACGGCGCTGCAGCGCATTGCTCACGGTGGAGAGCAGCTCCTCGCGGCTGTAGGGCTTGCGCAGGTAGCTGTAGGCGCCGCGCTTGAGCGCGCCGATCGCGGCGTCGATGCCGATCTCGCCGCTCATCACGATGACGTCGGCGTCGATGCCCCTTACGTTGATGAAGTCCATGATCTCGTGGCCGCCGATGTCGGGCAGGCGCAGGTCGAGCAGGACGAGGTCGAAGTGCTGGCGGGACAGCTGGGCCAGGGCTTCGGTCCCCGACGGCGCGGTGACCAGGCGGTAGCCGCGGCCCTGCAGCAGTTCGTACAGCGAAGACAGCAGGCGTGGCTCGTCGTCGACCAGCAGCAGGCGTGGCTGGCTGTCGGTCTCGAGGGTCTGGGAGAAAGGAGCGGGGTCGCCGGGAAGCATGGTGGCGGGATGCGCGTTCATGGTGAGGGTTAAGCGGAACCGAGGGCGCGCGCCGGCAGCGCGGGGGCCGCGCCGGCGCCGGACCACGCCGGCAGGAGGATTTCAAAGGAAGTGCCGGCGCTGCCGCTGCGGCAGGCGATGTGGCCGCCCAGTTGCCGCACCAGGCCGTGGACGATCGACAGGCCGAGGCCGCGACTGCCCTCGGCGCCGTCCTTGCTGCTCCTGACCGGAGCGAACAGGTTGGCCAGCACCTCGCGCGACAGGCCCGGGCCGTTGTCGCTGACGACGAGTTCCAGGTAGACCTGGCGCTCGCGGTTCACATGGCCGCGGTTGACGATCTCGATCCGCCCAGCCGGGCGCGAGCCCAGGGCCTCGACCGCGTTCTTGACCAGGTTGACCAGGATCTGCTTGAGCACGTCGGGATCGCCTTCGATCGCGCCATCGCCTTCCATGCGCGCCACGACCTGGGTCGTGGCCGGCACGTAGCCGCTGCCGCGGAACAGGCGCAGCACATCGTCCACCACCTTGGCCGCATCGACCGGACGCTCAGCGGCGTCGGGCGTCCTCTGGTCGGCCAGGCTGCCGATCAGCTGGCCGACGCGGTCGATCTCTTCGTTCAGGATCGACAGCTCGCCGCCCACCGGCTCCTGGCGCGCCAGCTTGCCGTCCAGGACGCTGAGGTAGTTCTTGATGATCGCCAGCGGATTGTTCACTTCGTGGATCACGCGGCGCGAGGCGTCGCGGAATTCCTCGGCCACGCTGGCCAGCTGGCGCCGTGCGTGGCCGCGCTCGAGCAGCAGGTTTTCCAGCGCACTCGCGGCCTGCGCGCCGAAGGCCTGCATGAAGCGCTCGCGGCGCCGGCAATGCGGCAGCTGCCAGCCCGGCACGCCGCCGACCAGCACGCCCAGGCAGCGCGGCCCGGCGACCAGCGGCACCACCACCAGGCTGTCGGTGCCCAGCATGCGCAGCAGCTGTTCCTCGGCCAGGCCCAACTGGCCCTGGTGGCGCGCGCGCTGCACGAAGGCCGGACGGCGCTCCAGCGCGCTGCGCGCGACCGGGCCGCCTTTCGCCAGCGGCAGCGTGAACTCGGCGATGCGCTGCGCGCCGAAGGTCGGCGCGCCGGCAAGCAGCTGGCCGGTCGGGTTCTCGAGCAGCACCACGGCGCTGTCGAAATCGAACAGGATGCGCGCGGTGCGCGTCATCGCGTCCAGCAGGCCCGACTCGCCCTGCTGGCGCGCCAGGCTCTGGCCGACTTCGGACACCAGCACCATATTGCGCACTTCCTCGTTCAGGCGCTGCTGCACCGGATCGACGGGCGGCGGCGGCGCATAGGCCGGCGGACTCGGGACGTCGTCGGCGCCCGCCAGGTCGATGCCCAGGTGGGCGGCCGCCTGCTCGACCTGGCGCGCGGCGTGTCCGACGAGCTGCGCCGCCTGCCCGGCGTCGATGCCGCACAGCGCGCCGGCTTCGCGCACCATCGTCGCATCGTCCGCATGATGGGACAGCACGTGCGCCAGGCGCACGATGCGGATCAGGGGATGGCTGGACTCGAGCCGCTCGCTCGGTTCGTGGTGGTACAGCACCGCGTCGGCCAGGAAGGAATCGAGCTGCCAACGCTCGATCAGCCAGGCGCCGGCCTCGGTATGGGTGATCTGCAGGGTGCGCTGCTCGACCGCGCACAGGTCGTCGTCGTCGCGCGCGGTGAAGTTGAAGCCGTATTCCTTGGGCGCCGCGGCCAGCAGCGCCAGCCGGCCGACGTTGTGCAGCAGGCCGGCCAGGTAGGCTTCTTCGGGATGCGCGTAGTCGAGCGCGCGCGCCGCGTCACGCGCCAGCACCGCAGCGCTGAGCGAATGCTTCCAGAACGCGCGCAGGTCGATGCTGTTCGAATGGGGGAAGCTGTTAAAGGTCTGGAACACCGAATCGCTGATGACCAGGGTCTTGATCATGTCGGTGCCGAGCGCCACCAGCGATTGTTCGAGGTCGGCGCTGCGCGTGTGGCGGTGGTAGGCGGAGCTGTTGGCGACCGCCAGCAGCTTGCCGGTCATGCCGGCATCCTTCGCGATCAGGGCGGCGAGTTCCGGCATGCCGAGGTCATCGGCCTGCAGGTGTTCGATCAGCTTGACCAGGATCTGCGGCATGGCCGGCAGACGGGCAATCAGCAAGCGATTGCGGATGTCCTGGTCGGATTGGTGCATGTTATCAAACACGGCCGCCGTTCGTCGAAGGGTTGGGTTGGTGGCCCTGCCGCTCGTGGAGGCCTGCCACAACATCTAGCACTTCAGTCCATGGAACAGGCGCGTCGAATGCCCCCTGCTCCAGATGTGAAAAACGTATCGTAGCATATATACATTTCTGATCAGGAACAATAGTTACGCTAATAACTCTTGTCGAGGGGATGCTCTAGAGCTAAACCGTGGGGAATGTGACATATGCTTGTTGCATCGATACGACTGTTGCACAAAAAATCGTGAATATTTATCCAAAAAAACCCGGCGCTGCCGGGTTTCGAATTCATGGAACGTGTTCGCCCCTGGCCCGTAATTTTCGCCGGTGACGCCGCGCCGTGTCCCAGAACGCCAGCGAGACCAGCACGAAGAACATCTGGCCGACGGCCAGCGCCAGCACCGAGTGCGACAGCATCGGCGCGACGACGCCGGCCACGATCGCGCCCAGCAGGGTCGAGACGAAGGACTGGCACGAGGCCACGGTGCCGCGGATGTGCGGGAACAGGTCGAGCGCCAGCAAGGTCGCGCCGGGCGCGATCAGCGAGCTGCCGAAGGTGAAGAAGAACATCGGCGCCACCGTCCACGGCAGCGCCGGCGGCAGGAAGGCGTGGTAGGTCACGTTGAAGGTCACCGCGGCGAGCATGAAGAAAAAGCCGATGCGGATCTGGCGCGCGAAGTCCATCCTGCCGGCCAGGCGGTTGGCCATCAGCGAACCGAGGAAGATTCCGCTCACGGTCGGCACGAACAGCCAGGCGAATTGCGACGGTCCCAGGCCCAGGCTCTCGGGCAGCATGACCGGCGCCGCCGCGATGTACAGGAACAGGCCGCCGAAGTTCAGGGCGGTCACGCCGGCCTTCATGTGGAACAGGAAGGAACTGAAGATGGCGCCATAGCTCTTGGCCAGGAAGCGCGGATTGAACGGCTGGCGCTTCGGTGCGGGGATGGTCTCAGGCAGGTGCTTCCAGCAGAACCAGCCGAGCAGCACGGTGTACAGGCACAGCGCCAGGAAGATCGCGCGCCAGTCGAACCACAGCACGATCCAGCCACCCACCACCGGTGCGATGGCCGGCGCGATCGAGAAGATCATCGTCACCATCGACAGCAGGCGCGCCGCCGCGGTGTCGGAATACAGGTCGCGGATGATGGCGCGTCCCACCACCACGCCGGCCCCCGCCGACACGCCCTGCATGATGCGGAACACCCACAGGTAGTGCACCGAGGACGCCGAAGCGCAGCCGAAGGTGCCGATCGCGAACACCACCAGCGCCACCAGGATCACGTTGCGGCGCCCGAAGGCGTCCGACAGCGCGCCATGCCACAGCACCATGCCGGCGAAGGCCAGCATATAGGCGGTCAGGGTCTGCTGCACCTCGAGCGGAGTCGCCGCCAGCTCGGCCTGGATCTGCGGGAAGGCCGGCAGGTAGGCGTCGATCGAGAACGGCCCCAGCATCGCCATGGCCGCCAGCAGGGTCGCCAGGCCGCCGGCCGACAGCATCACGATCTTGTGGGGGGGAGGAAGTGGAACCGGGGTGACGGGGTCCTTCGGAAGATCGGGCGGGTCGGTTGGCGGCAGCATCGTCAGTCCAGGTCAGTCCTGCTTTGGTTTTGCTTCTTCGCGACGGTTGAAGCCCGCCACCATGTCGAAGCGGAACAGGCGGCATTCGAGCGCGCCGTTGAAGAACGGCGTCTTGCGCGATTCCTTCAGGCGCAGCATCTTGGGCAATCCCAGGTCGGCAGTGAACAGGTAGGCGGTCCAGCCGGCGAAGCGCTGCTTGAGCGTGGTGGAGAAGGCCGAGTAGAAGCCCATTGCCATCTCGTCCTGCGGCACGGTGCTGTCGCCGCGCACGCCGATCCGTTCGCCGTACGGCGGGTTGGTGAGCAGGACGCCGGCCTGTTCGGTCGGCGCCACCACGTGCTGGGCCTCGATCTGCTTGAGCGGCACGTCGAACAGGATGCCGGCCACCTTCAGGTTATGGCGCGTCATGGCGACCATGTCGCCCGAGATGTCCGAGCCGAAGATGGTCGGCTCGGTCGGCAGCGGGTTCGGCTTGATCGCGGCCTTCATGTCGGCCCAGGCCTGGCGGTCGTGGTCGGCGAATTGTTCGAAGGCGAAGCGGCGGCGTGCGCCGGGCGGGATGCCCTGCACCATCTGGGCCGCCTCGACCAGGATCGTGCCCGAGCCGCACATCGGGTCGAACAGCGGCACGCCCGGCTTCCAGCCCGAGACGCGCAGCAGGCCCGCGGCCAGGTTTTCGCGCAGCGGCGCGTCGCCCGTCTCTTCGCGCCAGCCGCGCTTGAACAGCGCTTCGCCCGAGGTGTCGAGGTAGATGATGAAGTTGCGCTGGTCGAGGAAGCCGACGATGCGCATGTCCGGCTCGCGGGTGTTGACCGACGGACGCTTGTCGTACTGGTCGCGGAAGCGGTCGCAGATCGCGTCCTTGATCTTGAGCGTGGTGAATTCGAGGCTCTTGAGCGGCGACTTGACGGCGGTGACGTCCACGCGGATCGTGTGGTCGGGGCCGAACCAGTCTTCCCAGGGCTGCTCGAGCACCAGGTCGTAGATGTCGTTCTCGTTGGAGTAGCTGCGCTGTCCCATGCGCATCAGCACGCGCGAGGCGATACGCGAATGCAGGTTGACCAGCCAGGCGTCCTGCATCGAACCAGAGCAGTGCACGCCGCCCGGCACCTGGTTGTGCACCTTGAAGGTGGTGGAGAGTTGGGCGATCTCGCCCAGTTCTTCGGCCAGCGCCGCTTCCATGCCGCGCGGGCATGGGCAAAAATATGAGGCCATGAGGGGTACCCTTTGTCCGTTGATGAAGCTTTGAAGATAACGCGTCACCCGTAGTGGCGGATGACCGTTGGATTAGTTATTGCTACCTGCTCCGGCACGTCGTTCCCGCGAAGGCGGGAACCCAAGGCTGATACTCAGCCACAAGCGCTTATTTAAGTGACTGAGCAAGCACCTTGGGTCCCCGCCTTCGCGGGGAGTCGTTACTGGCAGTGGCAGTAACGACGTTTACATGGTGCGGGCCACAAGACCCGCGCGCAATGCGAGGCCGATTTAAAACGGCTTGACCGTCGCCAGGATCACGATCACCAGCAGCAGGATCACCGGCACTTCATTGAACCAGCGGAACCACTTGTGGCTGCGCGTGTTCACGCCGCGCTCGAATTTTTTCAGGATCGAACCGCAGGCGTGATGGTAGCCGATCGCGAGGATCACCAGCACCAGCTTGGCGTGCAGCCAGCCGTGCTTCATGCCGATCATCATCGCCAGGTACAGGCCGAGCAGCAGCGCCGGGACCATCAGGATCGTGGTGAAGCGGTACAGGCGGCGCGCCATGCCCAGCAGGCGTTCGGTCGCGGCCGGATTGGTTTCCTGGGCCAGGTTCACGAAGATGCGCGGCAGGTAGAACAGGCCGGCGAACCACGAGGCGATGAAGACGATGTGCAGGGCTTTGATCCAGAGGTACATGCGGTTCCTTGTTGTTGATTATTGACGAACTTCGCCGTGCCCGAACACGACGTACTTGAGCGAGGTGAGTCCTTCCAGCCCGACCGGACCGCGCGCATGCAGCTTGTCGTTCGAGATGCCGATCTCGGCGCCCAGGCCGTATTCGAAGCCGTCGGCGAAGCGGGTCGAGGCGTTCACCATCACCGAGGCCGAGTCTACTTCGCGCAGGAAGCGCATGGCGCTCGTGTAGTCCTCGGTGATGATGGCCTCGGTGTGCTTCGACGAATAGGCGGTGATATGGTCGATCGCTTCATCCATGTCGGCCACCACCCTGACCGCCAGGATCGGGGCCAGGTATTCGGTCGCCCAGTCTTCTTCGGTGGCGGCGGCAAGATGCGGATAGCCGGCCAGGATCTCGCGCGCTTCCGGGTCGGCGCGCAGCTCGACCTCTTGCGTCGAATACAGCGCGGCCAGGCGCGGCAGCACGACCGGGGCGATCCCGCGCGCGACCAGCAGGGTTTCCATCGTGTTGCAGGTGCCGTAGCGGTGGCATTTGGCGTTGAACGCGACCGCCAGCGCCTTCTCGATATCGGCCTTGTCGTCGATGTAGACATGGCAGATGCCGTCCAGGTGCTTGATCATCGGCACCGTGCTTTCCTTCATGAGGCGCGCGATCAGGCCCTTGCCGCCGCGCGGGACGATCACGTCCACATACTCCGGCATCGTGATCATGGCGCCGACGGCGGCGCGGTCGACGGTGTCGACCACCTGCACGGCGTCCTGCGGCAGGCCGGCGCCCGCCAGGCCCTCGGCCACGAGCGTCGCCAGCGCACGGTTGCAGTGGATCGCTTCCGAACCGCCGCGCAGGATGGCGGCGTTGCCGCTCTTGATGCACAGGCCCGCCGCGTCGACCGTCACGTTCGGGCGCGCTTCATAGATGATGCCGATTACGCCCAGCGGCACGCGCATCTGGCCGACCTGGATACCGCTCGGACGCACCTTCATGTTCGAGATCTCGCCGACCGGATCGGGCAAGGTGGCGATCTGGCGCAGGCCGGCGACCATGGTGGCGATCGCGGAATCCGACAGCGCCAGGCGGTCCATCAGGGCCGGGGCCAGGCCGGCGGCCTGCGCGGCGTCCAGGTCCTTCTGGTTGGCGGCGCGCAGGCTATCGGCATTGCGCTCGATGGCGGCGGCGATCAGTTCGAGTGCGCGGTTGCGGGTGGCCGTATTGGCGCGCGCCATGGCGCGCGAAGCGGCGCGGGCCTGGCGGCCCAGTTGGTGCATGTGTGCGGTGATGTCCATCGTGATTCCCGTTGCGTTGTATGTGGTCGGAACGGGTATGCATGTGTGCGTTGAACGCGTCGGCGGCAAAGCCGCCAACCCTACGTAGGGTTGGCGGGTCCCCCGCCGACGCGTTCAACCAGCGCCGCCTGACACGTTACCGCGCCACCTTCAACGCCAGCTGCAACATCGCATCCCACGCATCGCCCGCGAACCTTTTCGCGCGCAAGCCCTTGACCATGCGGTCGACCTGCGCCGCGTCCTGCAGCGCCGCCTCGAGCGTGCCAAGCGACACGCGGCGCAGCGCCGGTTCCATCATCCGCTCGCGCGGTCCCCAGATCCGGTATTCCTTCAGCAACGCGCCCAGCGGGCGGCCCTGCGACATGCCGGTCTTTAATTTTAGCAGCGTGCGGATTTCTTCGGACACCGCCCACAGCACCAGCGGCAGCGCCTCGCCCTCGCCTTTCAAACCCTCGAGCATGCGCGCCAGGCGCGCCGGGTCGCCGCCCAGCATCGCCTCGGACAGCTTGAACACGTCGTAGCGCGCCACGTTCAGCACCGCGTCGTGCACCTGTTCGAAACCGAGCTTGCCCGGTTCGTACAGCAGCCCCAGTTTCTGGATTTCCTGGTGCGCCGCCAGCAGGTTGCCCTCGACCCGGTCGGCGATGAAGTCCAGGCTCTGGCGCTCGACGCTCTGGCCCTGGCTCGACAGCCGCTGGCCGATCCAGCCCGGCAGGTGGGCGCGCTCGACGTTCGGGATGTCGATGTAGACGGCGGCTTGTTGCAGCGCCGTCACCCACGACGACTTGGCGGTCTGCCAGTCCAGCTTCGGCAGCGTGATCAGGGTGAGGTTGTCGGGGCTGAGGTCTTTCGCATAGCTCTGTAGCGCCGCGCTGCCGTCCTTGCCCGGTTTGCCGGTCGGGATGCGCAGCTCGATCAGCTTCTTGTCGCCGAACAGCGACAGCGCCTGGTTGGCGGCCAGCAGCTCGCCCCACTTGAAACTGCGCTCGACCGTGAGCACGTCGCGCTCGGTGTACCCTTGCGCGCGCGCCGTCTTGCGGATCCGGTCGGCCGCTTCCAGCGCGAGCAGGTGTTCGTCGCTGGTGATCACGTACAAGGGAGCCAGTCCCTTGCCCAGATGACCGTCGAGTGCCTCGAGCCGCAACTGCATCGTCGCTTACTTCCTCACGCCGGCTTGATCGCGGCCAGGCGACGCAGGATCTGCTGCACCAGGTCGGACTGCATGTCGCGGTACAGCAGCGCTTCTTCCGATTCCTTGGCCAGCACCTGCGATTCGTCGAAGGCGATGTTGCGGCGCAGGGTGATCTCGGTCGGCGCCAGCAACTGGCGGTTGTTGGCGTCGCGCACCTGGAACACCAGGGTGTAGCTGAGCGAATACTCGCGCACCCGGCCCAGGCTGTTGAGCGACAGGATAGACTTGCCGCGCGTTTCGCTGATCACGTCGAACAGGGCCTGGGCCTTCGAGGCGTCGGTCTCGATGCGCACGGTGTCGCCCGCGCGCAGATTGCGCTTGAGCTCCGTGCCCAGCGGCGAGGCTTCGTTGAACGACAACCAGATGCTCTGGAACGGCAGATTGTACTGGCCGTCGCTGCCGCGCAGCTGGAAGCCGCAGCCGGCCAGCACCGCCGCCATCATGCATGCGGCCAGCGCACGCACCAGGGTCTTGTTCGACACGAATTTGATCATGCGGATCCTTTACACGACGATGTTGACGAGTTTGCCCGGCACCACGATGACCTTCTTCGGCGTGCCTTCGATGAACTTCTGCACCGCCTCGGAAGCCAGCGCGGCGGCTTCGATGGCGGCCTTGTCGGCCTCCTTCGCCACCTTGACCGAACCGCGCAGCTTGCCGTTCACCTGGATCATCATCTCGATCTCGGACTGCTCCAGTGCGGCCGGGTCGACCTGCGGCCAGGCGGCGTTCAGGATGTCGCCATGGGCGCCGGCAAAGCCCAGCTCCTGCCACAGCGCGTGGGTGATGTGCGGCGCGACCGGGTTCAAGAGGCGCAGGAAGATCGAGAAGCCTTCGGCAACGATCGCGTTCGAGGCCGCCGAGTCGTCCAGCTTGGCCGACTCCAGCGTGTTGAGCATCTTCATGCAGGCCGAGACCACGGTGTTGTACTGGATGCGCTTGAGGTCGTAGTCGGCCTGTTGCAGCACCTTGTGCACTTCGCGGCGCAGGGTCTTCTGGTCGTCGTTCAGCGTGCCTTGCGCTTCACCATTGAAGCTCGCTGCAATGCGTTCGCGCTGGGCGTAGCCGAAAGCCCACACGCGGCGCAGGAAGCGGCTGGCGCCTTCGACGCCGCTGTTCGACCATTCCAGGGTCTGCTCGGGCGGCGAGGCGAACATCGTGAACAGGCGCGCGGTGTCGGCGCCGTACTGCTCGATCTGGGCTTGCGGGTCGATGCCGTTGTTCTTCGACTTCGACATCTTCTCGGTGCCGCCGATTTCCACCGGCTGGCCGTCGGCGCGCAGGATTGCGCTCTGAGGACGGCCCTTGTCGTCGAAGGTCAGATCGACGTCGGCAGGGTTGAACCAGGTCTTCTTGCTCGACGCGTCTTCGCGGTAGTAGGTCTCGTTGAGCACCATGCCCTGGGTGAGCAGGTTGACGAAGGGCTCGTCGAACTTCACCAGGCCGAAGTCGCGCATCACCTTGGTCCAGAAGCGCGCGTACAGCAGGTGCATGACGGCGTGCTCGATGCCGCCGATGTACTGGTCCATCGGCATCCAGTAATCGTTGCGGGCGTCGACCATCGCCTCGTTCGAACCCGGCGAGGTATAGCGCATGTAGTACCACGACGAATCGATGAAGGTGTCCATCGTGTCGGTCTCGCGGCGCGCCGGCTTGCCGCATTGCGGGCAGTCGCATTTCAAGAACGCTTCGTCCTTGTTGAGCGGGTTGCCGGTGCCGTCCGGGACCAGGTGCTCGGGCAGCACGACCGGCAGGTCGCTCTCGGGCACCGGCACGATGCCGCATTCGCCGCAGTGGATCATCGGCACCGGGGTGCCCCAGTAGCGCTGGCGCGAGATGCCCCAGTCGCGCAGGCGGAAGGTGGTCTTCTTCTCGCCCAGGCCCTGTTCGGCCAGTTCACCGGCGACCGCGTTCACGGCCGAGGTGTAATCGAGGCCGTCGTACTTGCCCGAGTTGATGGTGCGACCGGCCTCCTTGTCGCCGTACCACTCCTGCCAGGCGTCGAGCGAGAATTCCTGGCCTTCGACCGCCACCACCTGCTTGATCGGCAGATTGTATTTTTTCGCGAAGCCGAAGTCGCGCTCGTCGTGCGCCGGCACGCCCATCACGGCGCCGTCGCCATAGGTGATCAGGACGTAGTTGCCGACCCAGACCGGAATCTGTTCTTGCGTGACCGGATGGGTGACGAAGAGGCCCGTCGGCATGCCCTTCTTCTCCATGGTCGCCATATCGGCTTCGATCACGGAACCCATCTTGCACTCGGCGATGAATTCCTGCAGGGCCGGGTTGTTGCGGGCCGCGTGCTGGGCCAGCGCGTGTTCCGGCGCCACGGCGCAGAAGGTCACGCCCATGATGGTGTCGGCGCGGGTGGTGAACACGTACAGCTTGCCGTCGCCGATCGCGTCGCCGCTGTCGTCTTTCACGCTGTGCGGGAAGGCGAAGCGCACGCCGGTCGACTTGCCGATCCAGTTGGCCTGCATGGTGCGCACGCGCTCCGGCCAGCCCGGCAGCTTGTTGTCGACGTGGTCGAGCAGTTCGTCGGCGTAGTCGGTGATGCGCACGTAGTACATCGGGATCTCGCGCTTCTCGATCAGCGCGCCCGAACGCCAGCCGCGGCCGTCCACGACCTGCTCGTTGGCCAGCACGGTCTGGTCGACCGGGTCCCAGTTCACGGTGCCGGTCTTCTGGTAGATGATGCCTTTCTCGAGCATCTTGAGGAACATCCACTGGTTCCACTTGTAGTAGTCCGGCTTGCAGGCGGTCATCTCGCGCGACCAGTCGATCGCCAGGCCCATCGATTCCATCTGGCCACGCATGTGGGCGATGTTCGAATACGTCCATTCGGCCGGCGGCACGTTGTTGGCCATCGCCGCGTTTTCGGCCGGCATGCCGAACGCGTCCCAGCCCATCGGCATCAGGACGTTATAGCCGTTCATCCGCAGGTAGCGGTACATCACGTCGTTGATCGTATAGTTGCGCACGTGACCCATGTGCAGCTTGCCCGATGGGTAAGGCAGCATCGAGCAGGCGTAATACTTGCCTTTTGGGAAACGCGGGTCGTTTTCGACGGCCTTGTAGGCGTCGATCGATTTCCAGTAGGCCTGGGCGGCTTGTTCTACTTCGGCTGGACTATATTTTTCTTGCATGATTCTGCAGACGTAATGTGGGATGTGGAACCGGTCATTATAACTGGTTCATTTTGCACTGCGGCGTGGCGCGATGCAGGCGGGAAAAATATGAAAAAAGGCAGCGTCTCGATGCACGCTGCCTCAGGGAAATCAACGCAGGATCAGCTCCAGCGCCGGCTTTTCGCCGTAATCCTCATAGCGCTCGTTGATGCCGCCGACGCAATAGCTCAGCTCTTCGAGCAGCTCGGGCGCCGCCGCCTTCATCTTGTCGGCCTCGAGGACGACGATTTCCAGCACCTCATCCGCTTTCAGGCGGAACTTGGTCATGTTCTCGTCGTCGCGCAGATAGCTCATGCAGTCGACCCAGGCGTCGATGCTGTCCGCATACGAGGCCGGGAAACCGAAGGCCTCGCGGCTCTGCTGGTGAAACGATGCCTCATCGACAATGACGGCGCCGTTCAGTTCTGCCACCGCCATGATCACCCCTTTAGGCCCAGCACGTCCTGCATGTCGAACAGGCCGGTGGCCTTGTCCGCCAGGAAGCGCGCCGCGCGCAGCGAGCCGTGGGCATAGGTCACGCGGCTGCTCGACTTGTGGCTGATCTCGATGCGCTCGCCGGTGCCGAGGAACATCACGGTATGGTCGCCCACCACGTCGCCGCCGCGCACGGTGGCGAAACCGATGGTCGACGGATCGCGCTCGCCGGTGACGCCTTCGCGGCCGTAGACGGCGCATTCCTTCAGGTCGCGGCCGATGGCGTCGGCAATCACTTCGCCCATCCGGAGCGCGGTGCCGGACGGCGCATCGACCTTGTGGCGGTGATGCGCCTCGACGATCTCGATGTCATAGCCTTCCGAAAAACTCCTGGCGGCCATTTCGAGCAGCTTGAGCGTCACGTTCACGCCCACGCTCATGTTCGGGGCGAACACGATGCCGACCTTCTCACCGGCGGCGCGGATCGCGGCCTTGCCGGCCTCGTCGAAGCCGGTGGTGCCGATCACCATCTGCTTGCCGTTGGCGGCGCAGTATTCCAGGTGCTGCAGGGTGCCTTCGGGGCGGGTGAAGTCGATCAGCACGTCGGCATTGTGCAGCCCGTGCTTGAGGCTATCCTCGATCATCACGCCGGTCAGGAAGCCGGCGAAGGCGCCCGCGTCCTGGCCGATGAAAGGCGAACCCGGCAAGTCGAGCGCGCCGGCCAGGCGCGCATCGGGTGCGTACTGGATGGCTTCGATCAGCATGCGGCCCATGCGGCCGCTGGCGCCGGCGACGGCGATATTCAACATCGTCATGCTCGCCTCCTTATTGCTGCGTTGCAGGCGCATTGACCTTGGCCGGCTCCACCGGGCGTCGTTCGGGATGGGCCTTGCTGCCCTTCGACGGACCGGCGATGCGGTCGATGTATTCGCGCTCGCTCGGCAGGTTGCCGCCTTCGAAACGCTCGACCACGTCGTCCTTGAAGAACACGGTCACGCGGCTGGTGGTCAGCTCGCCATTGCCGCGCGCCAGGTAGAACGGGTAATCCCAGCGGTCGCCGTGGAAGGCATCCATCAGCAGCGGCGAACCGAGCAGGAAGCGCACCTGGTCGCGGGTCTGGCCGGCCTTGAGCTGGTTGAGCATCTCTTGCGAGACGAAGTTGCCCTGCTGGATATCTGGACGGTAAGGCGAGAAGATCCACAGGAAGCGCTGCAGGCGCGAGGCCTGGACGGTCTGGGCGCCGGCATTGGCGATGGCGGCCGACTTTTCCGCGTCGGACGCACTGGCGGCCGCATCCGTTGCCACCGGCGGCGCCGGACGCGTCTGGTTGCGCCAGGATGCGCAGCCGGACAGCGTCAAGGTGCAGGCGAGACCCGCCGCCAGAGCCGCTTTGGCGGAGAATCGATGGAATACGGCTTGTTTGACAGGCATAGTTAACCTCAATACGTTCGAGCGGGAGCTTCCAAAACGCTATATCATAAAGCACTCCGCCAATATTCGAGTGACAAACATGAGTAACAACCCGACTGACCTGAAGGCGAGCGGCCTCAAGGCCACGCTGCCACGACTGAAAATCCTGGAAATCTTCCAGAACAGCTCCGTACGGCATCTGACGGCGGAAGACGTTTACAAGATCCTTCTTGCTGACAATATGGACGTGGGCCTCGCGACCGTCTACCGCGTATTGACCCAGTTCGAGCAGGCTGGCCTGCTCAACCGTAACCATTTCGAGACCGGCAAGGCCATCTATGAGCTCAACGCCGGTTCCCACCACGACCACCTGGTGTGCGTCACCTGCGGCCGCGTCGAAGAGTTCTATGACGACGAGATCGAGAAGCGCCAGCAGATGATTGCCGAACAACACGGCTTCACGATCGTCGAGCATGCGCTGGCGATCTATGGCAGTTGCCCGCAGTGCCGGGGCATCGGCAAGCCGGAGTAACTGCACGGGCGGCCTGGCCGCTGTAAATCCAGGTAAAAAGGGCGCATGGGACTCATCCCATGCGCCCTTTTTACTTTCTGAGGGTCGTCAGAACGAGGCGGTCAGGTTCACGAACAGCGCGCGGCCCGGTTCGTTGTACGACTCCGCGCCCGTGCTGCCATTGGTGCTGCGCCGGAACAGGCGTTCGTCGAACAGGTTGTTGATGCCGGTGCGCAGGTACAGCTTCGGCGTGAAGGCATAGCCGACGTTGGCGCCCACCACGGCATACGGCGCCAGCGTGTTGAGCGCCTCGCCGCTGGCCTGGCCACCGGTGCCGGTCAGGCGCCGCGGTTCCTGCTTGCCGTAATACGACACCGTCAGCAGCGTCGTCAGCCTGGCATTGACCTTCCAGTCCAGGGTCGAGTTCAGCGTGTATTCGGGAATGACCGACAGCGGCTCGCCATTGGTCTTGTTCTCGTTCTCGATCATATAGGTCAGGTTGTTGGTCAGCTTCAGGCGCGGACCGAACGGGATCGTCAGGTTGCCCTCGACGCCCTGCACCACCGCCTTCGGCGAATTCTCCCACTGGAACAGGCGGCCATTGGCCGAGGTGTTGCCGAGCAGGTGATCCATGCCGCCCGTGATCTTGTTCTTGTAGTCGTTGTGGAAGTAGGCCAGGCTGGCCTCGTGGCCCCGGTCCTTCCAGGCGATGCCGATTTCCTTGTTGACCGAGGTCTCCGGCGCCAGGTTGTCGTTGCCGCGCACATAGCAGCCGCCGCCCAGGTTCGGGTTGTTGATCGGGCAGCCGTTGCCGCGCGTGTAGTACAGGTAGTTCGGATTCGACTGGTACAGGTTCGGCGCCTTGAAGGCGCGCGCCACGCCGCCGCGCAGTGTCAAGGTGGGACTCAAGGCATATGAGGCATTCAGGCTCGGGCTCCAGTTGGTGCCGAACTGGCTGTGCTTGTCGAAGCGCAGGCCCGGGGTCAGGGTGAATGCGGTATTCACGCCGATATTGTCCTCGACATAGACGGCATAGGTTTCGGCGCTCGACCGGCCATCGCGCTCGCCGACCGGCATGCCGGGAATCGCCGTGCCGGCCTGCGTCATCGAATACGGATCGTTGAGCTTTTCCTTGCGCGCCTCGAATCCGGCGGTGAGCATTTGCGCCACCCCGCCGAAGTTGAGCGGCGTATGGATCTCGCCGTTGGCGCCATAGGTTTCCAGTTCCGACGTCGAGCGCTTGGTCGGATCGCTGATGCTGCCTTCCGGTCCGCCCGCCAGGCCTTCGTTCATGCGCGTATTGTCGGTGCCTTCATAGGTCAGCCACAGGCGCGAGGTGGTGGCGCCCCATTTGCCGCGGTGGGTCAGCGCGGCGCTGCGGCGCAGCATGACGTTGGTCTCGGCAGCGGCATTGGCCAGCTCGCCCAGGATCGGGAAGCCGGCCGCATTCACGGCCCGGTCGCCAGCATAGATATTGCCCTGGCGGCTGAAGTTCGATTCGAACTCGAGCACCTGGTCGGGCATGAAGTCCCAGCGCAGCAGCCCGCCGATGTCGCGGTTGCGCACGCCCTCGCGGCCGGCCGGCGGGATCGCGCCATTGGCGCTGTTGTCCGGCGTGGCATTCAGCGCCAGCGCGTCGGCGTCGGTCTTGTTGACGTTGCCGAACACGCGGAACGACACCTTGCCGGCCAGCGGACCGGACAGGTTGAAGCCGAGCCGCTTGCTGTCGCCCTCCTCGCTGTGCTCGGGCGCCAGCGCATAGGCGGTGACCGAACCGGTGAGATAGTCGCCAGGCGCCTTGGTGATGATGTTGATCACGCCGCCGGCGGCGCCGGAACCGTAGCGCGCCGCCGCCGGGCCGCGCAGCACCTCGATGCGCTCGACCGCTTCGGCCGGCACCCAGTTGGTGTCGCCGCGCGTATTGCGCTCGCCGCTACGGCCCATGCGCACCGAGTTGCGCGAGCTGACCGGCTTGCCGTCGACCAGGATCAGGGTGTTTTCCGGGCCCATGCCGCGCAGGTCGATCTGGCGATTGTTGCCGTATTGGCCGCTGGCGCTGTTGCCGGTCAGGTTGACGCCCGGCATGGTGCGGATCAGCTCGGCCAGGTCATTGGCTGGCGGACGCGCTTCGATGTCTTCCGAGGTGATGACCGAGACGCCGATCGCCTGCTTCAGTTCCTGTTCGGCGGTGCCGACGATGTGCACCTGGTGCATCGGCTGGGTGCCGGCCTGCTGGGCCATGGCCGGCAGCCCGACGAGCGCCAGTCCGATTGCCGCGGCAAGCGGCGTCATGCGTATTGCGGTCAGTTTCATCCCTCGTGTTCCTGTTATTTGACTGTTCTGTGGACAAGCCGGAACGCTCCGGCTCAATGCAATTGAGAATCATACTCATTTGCATTTCCAAAACTATGTCAAATTGTGGCAAGAGGGTTGCCAGCCTTGCACTGGCTTAAGATTTCGCGATTCAGGAGTGGCTGAGCGCGTTCGACAGCAGCTTGGCCGTGATGTCGACGATCGGGATCACTCTTTCATACGCCATCCGCGTCGGGCCGATCACGCCCAGGGTGCCGACGATGCGGCCGTCGACCGCATACGGCGCCGTCACCACGCTCATCTCGTCCATCGGCACCAGTTTCGATTCGCCGCCGATGAAGATCTGCACGCCGCCGGCCTTGCTCGAAACGTCGAGCAATTGCATCAAGCCAGTCTTTTGCTCGAACATCTCGAACATCTGACGCAGCGAGCTCATGTTGGACGACAGGTCGGACACCGACAGCAGGTTGCGCTCGCCGGAAATGACCATATCGTCGCCCTCGGCCATCGCTTCGCTGCCGGCCTCGACCGCCGCCTGCATCAGGCGGCCCATATCGTCGCGTAATTGCTGCAGCTCGCCGCTCAGGCGCTTGCGCACCGCGTCGAAGGACAGGCCGGCGAAGTTCTGGTTCAGGTAATTGGCCGACTGGGTCAGTTGCGACGGAGAATAATCCTGATCGAGCAGCAGCAGCCGGTTCTGGACGTCGCCGCGCGGGTCGACGATCACGAGCAGGATACGCTTTTCGCCCAGGCGCAGGAATTCGATCTGCTGGAATACCGACTCGCGGCGCGGACTCTGCACCACGCCGGCGAATTGCGACAGCGAGGACAACATCTGCGCCGCATTGGCGATCAGTTTCTGCGGTTGCGGGTTGGACAAGGGCTGCGGCAAGCGCATGCGCTCGGCATCGACCGCCTTGTCGTCGATCGGCCCCACCGTCAGCAGGGTGTCGACGAACACGCGGTAGCCGCGCGGGGTCGGGATGCGGCCGGCCGAGGTGTGCGGGCTGGCGACGAAGCCCATCTCCTCGAGGTCGGCCATGACGTTGCGGATGGTGGCTGGCGACAACTCCAGGCCCGGGAGCTTGGACAGCGCGCGCGAGCCTACCGGCTGGCCGTCGGCGATATACCGTTCGACGAGGGCTTTGAGCAGGGTGTGGGCGCGTTGGTCGAGTTGCATGATTCCAGGAAACGTTCGATGCTCGTATTTAGTGTGTGCATTATAGGCAGGTTGGGACGTGGCACGGGCAGCGCAAGGCTTGCTGTGACGCATGTCCAACGCTCTTGCGTGCGTATTTACTGGAACTTGAGCCAGTCGAGCAGCGCGTCGAGGCTGGCCACCTCGACGTCGGGCCGGACTTCATGGGCCAGTTCGTTGACCTTGCCGGTGCGGTTCATCCAGGCCGCACGCAGGCCGGCGCGCTGGGCGCCCTGCACGTCCAGCAACAGGTCGTCGCCCACGTACAGGGTCTCGCCGGGCAGGGCGCCGAGCGCGGCGCAGCCGGCAAGGAAGATGCCGGGGTCGGGTTTGGCGCGGCCGAACTCGCGCGCCGCCACCGAAGCCTGGAAGTGGTGGGCCAGGCCGATGGTCTGCAGGTCGGCCACGCCATTGGTGACCGAGCCGACCAGCGCATGGCGCTTCAGGCGCTGCAGGCCACGCACGACATCCTCGTAGGGCGTCACGGCATTGCGGGCGGCAAAGAACACCGTCATCGCCAGCTCGGCCTTGCCGGGATCCTCGCCCACCTGTTCGAAGGCGGCGACCAGGCCGGCATGGCGCAGCGCGCCCAGGTCGATCCCGAATTCGGGGCGTGCGGCCAGGAGTTCCAGGCGCGCCGCCCGCAGGCTGTCGATCGTGAAGCGTTCGGCCACCCGCGGCGCATGCTCGCCGAGCCAGGCATACAACAGTTTTTCGGCTTCCAGGATCACGGGCGCGATCGGCCACAGTGTATCGTCGAGGTCGAACAGGACGGCTTTCGGCCAGGGTTGGCGGGTCATCGGCTTCCAGACTAGGGGGGAAAAGGTGCGTCCCAAGCATAGCGATGCGCCAGTCCGAATGCAATGCGCACGCCGCCTGCGCCCTGGAATATTGCCTTTGTTGAATGATGGTTACACCAAGATACAAAACCAAATACGCCCGAAATGGACCAGCCGCTTGCCAAATGGACTAAAATGTTGAGCGATTTTTCTATTCTCACCGCGCAGCTGCGCTTTCCCGCTAGATTTTTTGGAGATGTTATGAAGAGTTCCTACCTGCGTGCCGGCGCGGCGCTGGCCTGCGCGGCCGCACTGTCTGCCTGCGGCGGCAGCGATGGCCAGCTTGAGCTGGGCGGCACGTTCGAGGGTGTGACCAAGGCTGGCCTGGTCGTGACCAACGGCGGCCAGGAGAAGGAAATCACGCCGCCGGCCGATGGTTCCGGCGCGGGTCGCTGGGCGTTCAACAGCCTGATCTCGACCGACGACCGCTATAGCGTCGTCGTCAAATCCAAGCCATCGAACGTCAAGGATTGCACGATCGAGAACCCAAGCGGCCGTGCCGGATACCACGTCTGGACCATCTACATCACGTGTGAGCTCAACCGCCATGCCCTGTCCGGCACCGTGAGTAACCTGAAGGGCAATCTGATCCTGGTCAACGGCTCCGACCGGGTGACCGTGCAGGCCGGCGCCACCGAGTTCAAGATGGCCGATATTGCCGAAGATTCGCCGTACGGCGTCGCGGTCCTGGAACAACCAGCCGGCCAGACGTGCACCGTCGCCAATGGCAGCGGCAGCGTGGGCCCGGCCGCCGTCACCAACGTGGCCGTTACCTGCACCCCTTAATTTTCCCTGGAGCGTTACGCATGAAGTCTTCCCTGATCCGTCCGGCGCTCGCGCTGGCCCTGACCGCGGGCCTGGCCGGCTGTGGCGGCAGCGACAAAGCCGAGTTCGTCGTCAAAGGCACGATCACCGGCATCGTTTATCCGGGCATGGTCCTGACGACCAATGGCATGGAAATCGCCGTTCCGGCGCCAGCCACCCCTCGCGCCACAGTCAGTTTCGAATTTCCGAACAAGCTCGAATATGGTGACGAGTATTTCGTCCAGTTCAAGAGCCTCCCGGCCAATCAGAAGTGCGGCACACCTCCTCAGACCATCGACAATTCCAGGGATACTGCCGGTCGCCTGGCGGAGATCGCCATCACCTTCGCATGCGCGGTCGATGTCTATACGATCGGCGGTACGGTGAACGGCCTGACGGCGGACGGCCTGGTGCTGGCCAATGGCAGCACCGGGGGTACTTTTACGGTCGCCAAGCCGGCAGCGGGCGTCACGACGCCACCTACTTATACCTTCGCCGGACCGGTTGAATTCGGGCAAACCTACGGTGTGACCGTTATTACCCAGCCGACCGGTCAGATTTGCACCGTCGCGAATGCCACCGGCACCATGCAAGCTGCAAACGTCACCAATATCAACGTGACCTGCGTCGCGGCACCAAGCTGATCAGATATACACAATTCTTATGTCGAGTATTTGAAAGGGAAATTGGACTTATATGCTGTCACGCAGCATAATAACTCCTGTCTCCTCCAACTCTCCTCAGAAAAGAATTGGATTTCAGCCCGCTCCTCTGGAGTGGGCTTTTTTTTGCCCGCGTGGCCGACAACGTCGGCCTGACGACGATCAGCGGGCGGCGCTGACCTTCACGACGGCGATCTTTTCCATGCCGACCGACACCTGGGCCGCGTAAGCCTCGTTTGATCGCGCATTGGCGGCGACGGCGTAGCTGCTGAAGCCGGCGAGGATGGCGGCGGCGATGAAGATGGCTTCCATGTGCTTGAGGACGTTCATGATGTGCTCCCTATTGGTCGGTTGAGGCGCCGGATCGGCTGTCCATATGGGCACTATAAGAAATTGGTCCTCGGCCCTCCAGCGGCATGCGACAGACTGCGCAAATGGGCGACCGGGGGCCCCAAAATACGTGATAACCCGTATGCTGCGGCGCAGCAGGGCCTGTTCGGACGTAAAAAAGCGCCGGCGGACGGCGCTGATGGCAAATGGTATTGAACGCGTGTACGGCGAAGCCGTACACCCTACGCTCAAGAAACGGGTAAATTGGCTAGCGCCACGTATTGCTCCAGGCTGACCGCTTCCGGACGCACGCCCGGATCGATGCCGGCCTCGACCAATTGCGCCTCGGTGAACATGCCGGCCACGCAGTTGCGGATCACCTTGCGCCGCTGCGAGAAGGCCTTGGCCACCACCGCCTCCAGGCGCTTGCCGTCGCATGCCAGCCGGCGGCGGGTAGGCACCATGCGCACGATGGCCGACTCGACTTGCGGCGGCGGATCGAAGGCGGTCGGCGGCACGATGAACAGCATGGCCATGTCGTAGCGCCATTGCAACATCACCGACAGGCGGCTGTAGGCCTTGGTACCCGGCTCGGCCACCATGCGCTCGACCACTTCCTTCTGCAACATGAAATGCTGGTCTTCGACCAGCTCGGTGAATTCGGCCAGGTGGAACAGCAGCGGGCTGGAAATGTTGTACGGCAGGTTGCCGACCACGCGCAGCTTCTGCCCTTCCGGCACCGGAATCGACCCGAAGTCGAATTTGAGCGCATCGCCCGAATGCACGGTGAGGCGCTCGCGCGGATAGGCTTTTTCGAGGCGCGCCACCAGGTCGCGGTCCAGCTCGACGACGTGCATGTGGTCAAGCGACTTGAGCAGCAGCGCCGTCATCGCCGCCAGGCCCGGGCCGATCTCGACCATTGCCTGGCCGCGTTGCGGCCCGATGGCGTCGATAATATCGGTAAGGACCTGCTTGTCGGTCAGGAAGTTCTGGCCGAAGCGCTTGCGTGCGACGTGTTTCATGCTTGCTTTCTTAATTATTCGTGGTGGCGGCTGCGCGGCGCGCGGCCACCATGTGCATGGCGGCGCGGATCGCCTCTTCCATGCTGCCGCAATCGGCCAGGCCCAGGCCTTGGGCCGCCAGATCGAGGGCGGTGCCGTGATCGACCGAGGTACGGATCAGGGGCAGGCCCAGGGTGACGTTGATGCCGCGTCCGAAGGTCGCGTGCTTGAGCACCGGCAAGCCCTGATCGTGGTACATCGCCAGCACGCAATCGGCATCCTTCAGGTATTTGGGCTGGAACAGGGTGTCGGCCGGATATGGGCCGCGCGCATCGATGCCGCGGCTTTTCGCATCAATGAGCACCGGCGTGATGACATCGATCTCTTCGCGGCCCAGGTAACCGTTCTCGCCGGCGTGCGGATTCAGGCCGGTGACCAGGATCACGGGCGCCGTGATGCCGAATTTATCGCGCAGGTCGGCGTGCAGGATGTCCAGCACCCGGGTCAGGTTGTCGCGCGTGAGCGCGCCCGGCACATCCTTCAAGGGCAGATGGGTCGTGGCCAGGGCGACGCGCAGCCAGGGCTGGTCGCCGCCTGGCGATCCGGCCAGCATCATCACTACCTTGGGCGTGCCGGTCTTCTCGGCCAGGTATTCGGTATGACCGGAGAAGGCGATGCCGGCGTCGTTGATCGTGCTTTTCTGCAGCGGCGCGGTGACGATGGCGTCGAACCAACCGCAGCCACAACCTTCGATCGCCAGGTCCAGCGTGGCCAGCACGGCAAGACCATTGTCGGGATCGAGCTGGCCCGGCACCACGTGCGCGGCCAGCGGCACGTCGACCACCGCCAGGCGCAGGGCGCCGAAATGCGGCAGGCCGCCATTGCGCAGCGCCTGGGTCGACAGCGCCGACAGGCGGATGGCGGGATCGATCAGGCTGGCGGTGAGCGCCAGGAAGGCGGCGTCGCCGATCAGGACGCAATTGGCCTGCTCGCGCAGGGCCCAGGCGGCGCGGATCGCGATCTCGGGGCCGATGCCGGCGGGCTCGCCGACGGTGATCGCCAAGGTTGGGCGAAATACGGGGCGAGATGCGGGCCCCGATGCCGCCGACTGCGGCGCCAACGGGCGCCCAAGCGCCTGTGGCGCCGCCATGGTGTTACTGCTCCTCGCGGAACTCGACGTAGGCGCGGTCGCGCACCTGGCGCATCCAGTCTTCCATCGCTTCCTGCATCTTGCGGTCGCGCAGGACCTGGCGCGCCACATTGCGTTCCTTCTGCTGGGTCACGTCTTCGCTCTTGCGGCCGATGACCTGGATCAGGTGGAAGCCGAACGGCGACTGGATGACGTCGGACACCTGGCCCGGCTTCAGTTCGTTCATCGCGGTCTCGAATTCCGGCACGGTGTCGCCCGGGTACAGCCAGCCCAGGTCGCCTCCCTTGGCGGCCGAACCATCCTGCGAGTGCAGGCGCGCCAGGTCCTCGAAGGTGCCGGCGTTGTTGTCCATCTTTTCCTTCAGCTCGAGCAGCTTGCGCTTGACCTCGCCCTCGGTCATGGTCGGGGTGACCTTGATCAGGATGTGGCGCGCGTGGGTCTGTTCGACCACCGACTTCTCGGTCTCGCCGCCCAGCGGGCGCTTGCCGGCCAGTTTGAGGATGTGGAAGCCGACGTTGGTCTTGAGGATCGGCGTGACCTGGCCTGCTTCGAGCTTGCGCAGCTCGGTCGAGAACATCGGCGGCAGGCGGTCGGCGTCGCGCCAGCCGATCTCGCCGCCCTTGAGCGCGTCAGGGGCGTCGGAATAGGTCGAGGCCATGCGCGCAAAGTCGGCGCCGGTGCGCAGCTGGCGCATCACTTCCTCGGCGCGCGCGCCGCGCGCGGCGATCTGCTCGGGCGAGGCGTTCTCTGGCACACGCACCAGGATCTGGGAGATGTCGACCTCGATGCGATCGGCCTCGGCAGCCTTGGCGGCCGCCATATAGGTGTCGATCTCGGCCTCGGAGACCTGGATCTTGCTGTCGACCTCGTGCTCGCGCAGGCGCTGCATCATGATCTCGTTGCGGATGTCTTCGCGGAACTGGGCGAACGGCATGCCCTCTTTTTCCATCTGGTTGCGCATGTCCTGCACCGACATCTTTTGATTCTCGGCGATGCGGCCGATGGTGGCGTCCAGGGTGCGGTCGTCGACTTTGACGCCCATCTCTTTCGCCAGCTGCAACTGGGCGCGTTCGACGATCATCGCCTCGAGCACCTGGCGCTCCATGGTCGCCGGGTCGGGCAACTGGGCGTTACGCGACTTCATGTTCTGGCTGACCTGGGCCACGCGACCGATCACTTCGTTGCGGGTGATCACTTCGTCATTGACAACGACCTGGATCGAATCGACCACCTTGGCGTTGGCCGAGGCGGGCGGCAGGAAGCCGCCGCCGGTAGCGGCTGAAGTGTCGGCCTGGGCCAGCGCCTGGCCCGCGGTTAGCGCGCACAGCAATGCTGCCGCCATCTGGAGGGACTGCAAACGGGTAGTACGCATCATCTGGAAAGCACTCATTTCAGGATAGTTCACATCATGGACAATTATGGACGGCTAGTCTGAACGCTTGCTTATGGACGTCCAATTCCGGTATTCAGTCGCGTATAGCCCGGGATGCTCTTGTTGAACGAATCGAGCGGATTACCCAGGCCCAGGCGCGACAAGCCATTGAGCTCGAGCTGGAAGAAGATCGGCGTCGACGCCTCGCGCGCGGCGGTCACGAAGCGCTGCGCGCCCATCCGGAACACCCAGCAATCGGCCTTGTATTCGAGACCGATCAGGCTTTCGATCAGCTTGCCGCCGCCAGCCGGTGAATTGGCTGGCAGCCCCACGCCGTACGACCGCAGCGCGTAACTGACCCGGCCCACGCCATACCAGCGGCGGCCGATCGGCCACTGCGCCGACACGTCGATGTTGCGGAAGCTGTCACGTTGATAACGGTATTCGGCGTTCAGCACCTTCATCTGCCCCGGACGCCACTGTACACCCACATTCGAGCTGTACAAACTGCTTCCGCTGGCATCGTATTGTACGCCGCTATCGAAGCTCCAGGATTCGGAAATGGTGCCGGAGGCCGCCAGCAGCATGTCGGAACGGCTCTGGTGTGGCGGTTCGTTCTGGTAAAGGCCCACGCGCGGCTGCTTGAGGTACTGGCGCTGGCCAAAGGCCAGCCGCAGGCGCTCGGAGCCATCTTCCTGGATGAAGCGCGACACCAGGGCGGCCGTGACCTGGTTGGCGTCGGACACCCGGTCCAGGCCCACGTAGCGGTTTTCGGAGAACAGCTGGGCGTAGTTGAAACCGGAGCGGCCGGTGTCGAACAGCGGAACGTCGTCCTGGTTCTCGTACGGCGTGTAGACGTAGAACAGGCGCGGCTCGAGGGTCTGGGTGGAGCCGCTGCCGAACAGCGAAGCCTTGCGCTCGAACACCAGCCCGCTGTCGAGCGAGAAGGTCGGGATCGTGCGCGAGATACTGGTGGGCTTGCCGACCCGGCTCTCATGCCTTTCGAGATCGTACTTGGCCGCGTTGTACATCAGCTTGGGCGTGACGAACCAGCCCGGACGCACGATCGGATAGCTGACCTGGCCCTGCACCACGGCACGGTTGCCGCCGATATCGGTAGGGTGGTCGAAGCGGGTCGCCTCGGCGTCGATCGCCCAGTCGAAACCGGCCACGTCGTAGCGCGCGGCGCGGAAGTTAATCTGCGGCAGGCGGTCGTAGGGGCGGGGCACCCTCAGGTTGGGGTCGGTGTCGGCGGCCGGATCCTGCAGCACCTGGTAGTTCTGGGCGCGCGCGGAGAGGGTCCAGAACTGGCCATGCAGATCGGTGCGCACTTCGCGCAGCAGCTGGCGCTCGGCGCTGGCCGAGACGTTGCGCGAGAAGTCGGACGGGTATTCGTCATCCGAGGCGCCATGCAGGTTCCAGCCGTACGACCAGTTCGGCCTGATCGACTGGCTGTGCAGCGAGTCGACGCGCCAGCGCGTGGTCTCCGTCTTGCGGTCGTCCGGCAAGACCTCGACATGGGTCTCGCCCTGGTAGGTGCTGCCCAGGTAGCGGCCGGTGGCGCCCATCTGGAAGCCGCGGTCGAACATCATGCGTGGATACAGCGTCAGGTCGCGGTTGGGGGCGATGTTGACGTAGTACGGCACCATCACTTCGGCCTTGCCCTGGGAGCCGAAGCCCACCGTGGGCGGCAGCCAGCCGGAGCGGCGCTGGCCAGACAGCGAGAACGACATCGCCGGGGTGCCCAGGATCGGCACGTCCTTGAAATAGATGATGGTCTTGCCGGCCGTGCCGACGTCGCGGCCGCTGTCCAGGCGCAGGGTGCTCGACTTGATGTACCAGTCGGGATCGGGGCCTTCGCAGGTGCTGTACGTGCCGTTGCGCACGATGGCCTGCTGTTCGCCCAGGAAGTCGATGCGGTCGGCCTCGCCCTGGCCATTGCTGTCGGCCAGGAAGTAGGTCGGGTTGAGCAGGTAGCCCTTGCCGGTCTCGAGGTTCAGCTGCAGTTCGTCACCCTTGTAGCGGTCGCCGAAGCGCCACATGTTCACGTTGCCGGTGGCCGTGACTTCGTCCTCGACCCGCAGGTAGCAGGCGGTATCGGCGGTGATGCCGCTCTGGCCGCGCGTGATCTCGACGTTGCGGTCGAGGTCCAGCCGCCGGTCGGGACGGCCGCCGATCTCCTCGGCCTGGATTACGACGGGAAGTTGGTCTTCAGCTTGGGGCGCTGGGGGGACACTCTGGGCGAATGCCGGGACCGCGGTTGCGGAAACCAGTGCATAGAGCGCGAGGACCTGCCGCGGAGGGAAAGGTTGGCGTGACGACCAGCTCATGGAAAATCGCAGCTCATGGAAAATCGGACATGCACCATAAAGGGCGGTTTTTTTAGAATGAATCCCTTATTATATGGGAATTAGCTCAACCAACCGGATTCGTCAGGCCGCTTCATGTCATCTTCGTATCAAAATTCTTCCACTTCCTCCGGTGCAGCACATGATACCGATCTACGCCTGGCGCAACTGAACGATTGGCTGGCTTCGACCGGCCTGGTGGAAGTCGACACCGGCCGCCCTGCCTCCGTCGATGCGAGCTTTCGCCGCTACTTCCGCTACGACGTCGTCCCCGCCATGCAGGACAAGCTGGGCGCGACCCTGGTCGCCATGGATGCGCCGCCGGAACGCGAGAACGTGCCGGCCTTCATCCATGTGCAGGGCCTGCTGTTCGACGCCGGCGTGACGGTGCCGGCGATCGCCGCGCGCAACGTCGAACAGGGCTTCCTGCTGCTGGGCGACCTGGGCACCACCACCTACCTGGCGCGCCTGGATAGCGACAACGCCGCCTTCATGTATTCGGACGCGGTCGACGCCCTGCTCAAGTTCCAGATGGCCAGCCAGCCCGGCGTGCTGCCCGAGTTCGACCGCGCCTTTATTTTGCGCGAGCTGAACATCTTCCCGGAGTGGTACCTGAACCGCCACCTGGGCGTGACGCTGGACGACAAGCAGCAGGCGCAACTCGACAAGGTGTTCGAGGCGATCGCCTCGAACGTGCTGGCGCAGCAGCAGGTGTTCATGCACCGCGATTTCCATTCGCGTAACCTGATGTTCCTCGACCATGGCAACCCCGGCGTGCTCGATTTCCAGGACGCCGTCTACGGCCCGGTGACCTACGACCTGGCGTCGCTGCTGCGCGACGCCTACATCCAGTGGGACGAAGAAATCGTGCTGGACTGGGTGGTGCGCTACTGGCAGAGCGCCAAGCAGGCCGGCCTGCCGGTCAACCCGGACATCGACGCCTTCTACCGCGACTTCGAGTTCATGGCCATGCAGCGCCACCTGAAGATCCTCGGCATCTTCTGCCGCCTGAACTACCGCGACAACAAGTCGCACTACATGGGCGACCTGCCGACGGTGATCGACTACGTGCGCAAGACCGCGAACCGCTACACCGAACTCAAGCCGCTGCTGCGCCTGCTCGACGCGCTCGAAGACAAGGCGCCGCAGGTCGGCTACACCTTCTGAGGTCCAGCATGAAAGCGATGATTTTTGCCGCTGGCCGCGGCGAGCGCATGCGGCCCCTGACCGACAGCTGCCCCAAGCCTTTATTGAAAGTGCGCGGGCGGCCCCTGATCACCTGGCACGTGCTGAACCTGGTGCGCGCCGGGATCACGGAGATCGTGATCAACCACTCCCACCTCGGCCACATGATCGAGGAAGAACTGGGCGACGGCAGCCGCTACGGCGCGCGCATCGTGTACTCGCACGAGCCGACGCCGCTCGAGACGGCGGGCGGCATCGCCAATGCGCTGCACCTCTTGGGCGACGAACCGTTCCTGGCCGTGTCGGGCGACATCTACGCGCCCTACTTCGATTTCTCGCTGGCGCTCGACGCGCTCAAGGATATCGATGCGGTCGGCGTTCCCTACCCGGTCGACAAGCGCGACATCGCCTGGCTGTGGCTGACGCCGAACCCGTGGCACAACCCGCACGGCGACTTCGCGCTCGACATGTATACGCTCAAGAACGACGGTCCACCTAAGTGGAACTTCGCCGGCATCGGCGTCTACCGCGCCGAGATGTTCGACGGGATCGAGGCTGGCGAATTCCTCAAGTTCGGTCCACTGATGCGCAAGTTTATCGAGCAGGGGCGCGTCGGCGGCGAGATCTACCAGGGCCAGTGGGTCAATGTCGGCACCGTGGGCCAGCTGGAAGAACTGAACGCGCCGCTGCGGGCGGCCAAGACGGCTTCATGATGCCGCATTGCGCGGCGCATGCCGCCCGGCGTGCGCAGCTGCTGGGGCGGATGCAGCCGGGCGCGGTGGCCGTGCTGGGCACCGCACCGGAGGTGCCGCGCAACGGCGACAGCGACTATCCCTACCGCCACGACAGCCATTTCTATTACCTGAGCGGCTTCGCCGAACCCGAGAGCTGCGTGGTGCTGGTGGCGGCGCAGGGAGAGCATGCGGGGCGTTCCATCCTGTTCTGCCGCGAGAAGAACGTCGAGCGCGAGATCTGGGAAGGCTTTCGCTTTGGCCCCGAAGCGGCGCGCGATGCGTTCGGCTTCGACGAGGCGTATCCGATCGATGAACTCGACGCGCGCATGGCCGATATCCTGGCCGATGCGCCGGCGCTGTATTACGTGCTCGGCTCCGGCGCGCCGCTCGACGCGCGGGTGGCCGGCTGGCTCAAGGCAGTGCGCGCACGCGGCCGCACCGGCGTCACCGCGCCGCAGACGACGCACCACCTGCTGGCCATGCTCGACGAGATGCGGCTCTTGAAGGACGAGCACGAAATCGCCCTGATGACGCGCGCCGGCGCGATCTCGGCCCAGGCCCATGCGCGCGCGATGCGCGCCACCCGGCCCGGCATGTTCGAGTACGAGATCGAAGCCGAACTGCTGCACGAATTTCGCCGCAACGGGGCGCAATTCCCGGCCTATCCCTCGATCGTCGCCTCCGGACCGCAAGCCTGCGTGCTGCACTACAACGCCAACAACCGCCGCATCGACGACGGCGACCTGGTGCTGATCGACGCCGGCTGCGAGTTGGACGGCTACGCCAGCGACATCACGCGCACGTATCCGGCCAATGGCCGCTTCAGCGATGCCCAGCGCATCCTGTACGAACTGGTGCTGCGCGCGCAGTCGGCGGCCATCGCCGCCATCGCGCCGGGCCGGCCGTACAGCGCGATCCACGATGCGGCGGTGCGCGTGCTCACCGAAGGCATGCTCGACCTCGGCCTGCTGGATCGGAACAAGGTGGGCCCGCTCGACGAGGCGATCGCGTCACGCGCCTATGTCCAGTTCTACATGCATGGCACCGGCCACTGGCTGGGCATGGACGTGCACGACGTCGGCGCCTACCGCGACGTCGCCTTGCCCGACAAGCCATCGCGTCCCCTGCTGCCGGGGATGACGCTGACGGTGGAGCCAGGCATCTACGTACGGCCCGGCGAGGGCGTGCCGGAACGATTCTGGAACATCGGCATCCGGATCGAGGACGATGTGCTCGTGACCGACGCCGGCTGCCGCATCCTGAGCGCCGACGCGCCGAAGAGCGTGACTGATATCGAAGCACTGATGCGGGAAACACGATGACCGAACAAGAGCTGGACTTCGATGTGGCGATCTGCGGCGCCGGTCCGGTGGGACTGGCGCTGGCCGCCTTCCTGGCGCGGCGCGGGGTGCCGGGTGCGCGCATCGCCCTGATCGACGGCAAGTCGCTGGGCCAGGCGATCTCGGACCCGCGTTCGATCGCGCTGTCCTGGGGCAGCGTGCAGCTGCTGGACGAAGTCGGGGCGTGGCCATTGCCGGCCACGGCGATCCACCAGATCCACGTCTCGCGCCGCGGCCAGCTGGGCCGCAGCCTGATGGACCGCCGCGATCACGACGTTGACGCGCTGGGCTACGTCACGCGCTACGGCGCCGTGGTCGATGCCCTGGCGCGGCGCTGCGAGGCGGCCGGCGTCGCCGTGCTGCGCCCGGCGCGCGTGCAGTCGCTGGAAGAGGGGCCCGACGGTGCATTGCTGGCGCTGGACGACGGCCGCACGCTGCGCGCGCAGGTGGCGGTGCAAGCGGAAGGCGGCATCTTCGGCCAGCAAGACCACCGCGCCAGGAGCCGCGACTACGAACAGACCGCCGTGATCGCGCGCGTGACGAGCGACATGCCGATCGCGCACCGCGCCTTCGAGCGTTTCACCGACGAAGGCCCGCTGGCTCTGCTGCCGGAAGACGGCCCCGATGGCCATCAATATGCGCTGGTGTGGTGCGTGCGTCCCGAACGCGCCGGCGCGGTCCTCGACCTGGATGACACCCGATTCCTGCAACAACTCGGCGACGCCTTCGGCACCCGCCTGGGCACCTTCACGAAAGTCTCCCCCCGCGTCGCCTTCCCCCTCGGCCTGAACGCCGAAGCGCGCGTCACCGCGCGCACGGTCGCCATCGGCAATGCCGCACAAACCCTGCACCCGGTCGCCGGCCAGGGCCTGAACCTGGGCCTGCGCGACGCCGCCGTCCTGGCGCGCCAGCTGGCGCGCGGCGCCACCCCGGCCGCGATCGGCCGCTTCCTGGAAGAACGCGCGCAAGACCGCAAGCTGACGATCGGCCTGACCGACACCATGGCCCGCGCCTTCACCGCCAGCAAGCCACTGCAACCCCTGCTGGGCCTGGGCCTCGCCGCCCTCGACCTGGCCCGCCCCGCCCGCACCCTCCTCGCCGACCTGATGATGTTCGGCCGCCGCTAACCGTCCGCAGGCGCCAACCCAATAATTAGGGTCAGAGTCGAATTGTTTGACAACTTCAGTAAATCAATTGGAAATTAATTCGACTCTGACCCTAATTGGGTGGGTGCCGGCGATGCGCAGGTGTTGGGGCCGCCGAAGGGCGCGGCCGGATTGCTGTTGTCGATTGACGGCAAGGCGCCTGAGCGGATTCGCTGCCGGTTCAGAATTGCTGCGCGGTCGGGCGCAGGACGATTTCGTTGATGTCGACGTCGGCCGGCTGCTCGATCGCGAAGGCGATCGCCCGCGCCACCGAAGCAGCCTCCGCGCCGATGCCGGTGCCGCCGCCGGTGATCAGGACCACCTTGCCTTCGATCTGCTGGTTCATGCTGGTTCTCCTTGGGTGATGGTGTGCGCGTGGCGCGGGTAATCGGTAAAGCCGGCCTCGGCGCCGCCGTACAGGGTCGCGGCATCGAGCGGATTGAGCGGCCAGCCCCGGGCGATGCGCTCGGGCAGGTCCGGGTTGGCGATGAAGGGGCGGCCGAAGGCGATCAGGTCGGCCAGGCCTGCATCGACCAGGCGCGCGCCCTTCTCGGCGGTATAGCGGCCGGCGTACAGGATCTTGCCGCTGAAGGCGGCGCGCACCGCTTGCCGGAACGCGAGCGGCAGTTCGGGCGCCTTGTCCCAATCGGCCTCGGCGATCGACAGGTAGCCGACGCCGGCGTGCTCGAGCACCGCGATGGCTTCCAGATAGGTCTGGTGCGGATCGTCCTCGACCAGGCCGATATACACGCGGTCTTCGTCGGTGCTGGAAAACAGCGGCGTGAAACGCACCCCGAGCCGCTCGGGTCCGACCACCTCGCCCACCGCCTGCACGATCTCGCGCAGGAAGCGCAGGCGGTTCTGCAGCGAGCCGCCGTATTTGTCGGAGCGGTGGTTGGCGTGGGCCGAGATGAACTGGTTGACCAGGTAGCCGTTGGCGGCATGGATCTCGACGCCATCGAAGCCGGCGGCGAGCGCGTTGCGCGCCGCCTGGGCATACAGGGCGACCAGCTCGCCGATCTCGTCCACGCTCAGCGCGCGCGGCAGCGACGGCTCCACCAGCGTCCCGGCGCCGGGGCCGGTCTCGATGAAGGCCTTGACCTTCGCGGCCTGGATGGCGGACGGCGCCACCGGCGCGCCGCCATCGGGCTGCAGCGCGGCATGCGAGACCCGGCCGACGTGCCACAGCTGGGCGAAGATGATGCCGCCCTCGGCGTGCACGGCCTCGGTCACCTTGCGCCAGCCGGCGATCTGCGCGGCGTCATGGATGCCCGGCGTCCAGGCGTAGCCTTTGCCGCGCGGCTCGATCTGCGTGCCTTCGGTGATGATCAGTCCGGCGCTGGCGCGCTGGCGGTAATAGCTCGCCATCAGGTCGGTGGCGACGTCGCCGGGCTGGCCGGCGCGCTGGCGGGTCAGGGGCGGCAGTACGATGCGGTTCTTCAGCGTGTGGCGGCCCAGGCGCACCGGCGCGAACAGGGAGGGATAGTGGGACATGGCGGACTCTTTCGGGTCGGTGGCAGGCGCGATCGGCTCAGCCTGCGTTGCGGGACAATTGCCCGATCAGGGTTTCAGCGGCCGCGGCTGACGAAGCGGGGTTCTGGCCGGTGATCAGGAGGCCGTCGGTCACTACATAGGAGGCCCAGTCCTCGCCGCGGCTGAAGATCGCCCCTTTGGCCTTGAGCTCGTCTTCCACCAGGAAAGGCACGATGTCGGTGAGTTCGACGGCGGCTTCCTCGCTATTGGTGAAGCCGGTCACCTGACGGCTACGCACCAGTGGGGTGCCGTCCGCGTTCCTGACATGGCGCAGGACGCCCGGCGCATGGCAGACCAGCGCGACCGGCTTGCTGGCCGCGACGAAGGATTCGATCAGCGCGATCGAGCGCGCATCTTCGGCCAGGTCCCACAGCGGGCCGTGGCCGCCGGGGTAGAACACCGCGTCGAAGCCGTCGTGGGACACGCTGTCCAGGCGCACGGTATTGGCGAGCTGGGCGATCGCGGCGGGGTCGGCTTCGAAGCGGCGGGTCTCGGCGGTCTGAAAAGCGGGTTCGTTGCTTTTCGGGTCGAGCGGCGGCTGGCCGCCGGCGGGCGACGCCAGCACCAGGCGAGCGCCCGCTTCCTTCAGCGCATAGTAGGGAGCGGCCAGTTCTTCCAGCCAGAAGCCGGTCTTGCGGCCGGTGGCGCCCAGGGTGTCGTGCGAGGTGAGAACGATCAGGATATTCATGGTATTGCTCCTTCAGCTTAATTAGTAGACCAGATTAGTAGACCAGTCGTCTAGATCATGTTTCAAAAAAAGACGCTTCGCGGGAAGCGTCCGGTTCGACCCGCGCTCAGCGGGCCAGGTGCAGCAGGTGTTGCGTTGTTTCCATCGCGGCATCGAACGGCGATGCATCGCGGACGATCTTGACCATGACGCTGGCGCCAAGCCAGAGCTGGTACAGGCTTTCGGCCAACTGCGCGGGATCCCCCTGCGCCGTGAGCGAACCATCGGCCGCGCCGCTTTCGATCGCATACGCCAGGCGGGCCACGATGCCGGCGGTGCCCTGCTTCAGGGTCAGCCGCATCGGCTCCGACAGGTCTGCGACTTCGGCGCCCAGCTTGACTGCAAGGCACTTGCCCTGGCAATCGTAGAACGACTGGTTGGCGCGCCAGAACTCGAAGTAATCGACCAGGCGTTCGGCCATGGTCTTGTCGGCTTGCTGGAACATGCGGTCCATATCGGCCAGGTAATCCTCGAAATACTTCGCCAGCAGCGCTTCGCCGAAAGCGTCCTTCGACCCGAAGTAATGATAGAAGGAACCCTTCGGAACGCCCGCCGTGGCCAGGATCTCGTTCAGTCCCACCGCCGAGAAGCCCTTGCCGGCCATGATGCGCTGCCCCACCGCGACGATATTGTCGCGAACGTCGGAAGAGTCATGTGTCGTTGTCTTAGCCATGACTGCACTATAAATCAGATTAGACCGGTCGTCTAGAACTTTTTTGCATCATTTTTTACGCCCTAAAGGATCAATTAGGGTCAGAGTCGAATTATTGAGCAATTTCCTGGCTCGATGTTGTCACTTAATTCGACTCCGACCCTAATTGTCTGGGTGGCAATTGGCCAATAAATCTACTCCGACCCTAATTGTCGGGCTATTGATTATTCGACGGCTTTGACCATCGATTCGATGACTTTCTTGGCGTCGCCAAAGACCATCATCGTGTTGGGCTGGTAGAACAGGTCGTTGTCCAGGCCGGCGTAGCCGGAGGCCATCGAGCGTTTGTTGACGATGATGCTTTTCGCGCGGTAGGCCTCCAGGATCGGCATGCCGGCGATCGGGGATTTGGGGTCCTTCGCGGCCGGGTTCACCACGTCGTTGGCGCCCAGGATCAGGACCACGTCGGTCTGGCCGAAATCGCCGTTGATGTCTTCCATTTCGGCGACCTGGTCGTAGGGGACTTCGGCCTCGGCCAGCAGCACGTTCATGTGGCCCGGCATGCGGCCGGCCACCGGGTGGATCGCGTAGCGCACCGTCACGCCGTGCTCCGTCAGCTTGTCGACCAGCTCCTTTACCGTGTGCTGGGCGCGCGCCACCGCCAGGCCGTAGCCGGGGACGATGATCACCGACTCGGCGTTCTGCAGGATGAAGGCGGCGTCTTCGGCGGAGCCCGATTTCACCGGGCGCTGCTCCTTGGCGCCGCCGTCGTCCGCGACAGCCTCGCCGCCGAAGCCGCCCAGGATCACGTTGAAGAACGAGCGGTTCATCGCCTTGCACATGATGTACGAAAGGATCGCGCCGCTCGAGCCGACCAGCGAGCCGGCGATGATCAGCATCGAGTTGTTCAGCGAGAAGCCGATGCCGGCCGCCGCCCAGCCGGAATAGGAGTTCAGCATCGACACCACCACCGGCATGTCGGCGCCGCCGATCGGGATGATGATCAACACGCCCAGCACGAAGGCCAGCGCCGCCATCACGATGAACGGCGTCCAGGCTGGCGCCACGCCGTCGGCGAAGCAGAACATCAACCCCAGCACGACGATCGCGATCGCCAGCACCAGGTTCAGGATATGCTGCCCGCCAAAGCGCACCGGCGCCCCCTGGAACAGGCGAAATTTGTACTTGCCCGACAGCTTGCCGAAGGCGATCACCGAACCCGAGAAGGTCACCGCGCCGACGAAGGTGCCGATGAACAGCTCCAGCCGGTTGCCGAACGGGAGCGGCGTCTCACGGGTGGCGATATTGAAGGCCCAGGGTTCGGACACGGCGGCAATCGCGATGCACACCGCCGCCAGGCCGATCAGCGAGTGCATGGCCGCCACCAGCTCGGGCATCTTGGTCATCTCGACCTTCTTCGCGGCGTAGGCGCCGATCGCGCCGCCGACCACCACGCCCAGCAGCACCAGGACGAAGCCCGAGCCGCCGCCCTGCCCCAGGCTATCCTGCAGCTTGAGCATCAGCGCCACCGTGGTCACCACGGCGATCCCCATCCCGGCCATGCCGAAGGCGTTGCCGATGCGCGCGGTCGAGGGCGAGGACAAGCCCTTGAGCGCCTGGATGAAGCATACCGAGGCGACCAGGTAGAACAGGGTGACGAGGTTCATGCTGATCGCGTTCATGCCTGCTTCTCCTCGATCTTGGCCTCGACCGCCGCCTTTGCCGCTTTCGGCTCCTTCTTCTTGAACATCTCCAGCATGCGCTGGGTGACCAGGAAGCCGCCGAAAACGTTCACCGCCGCCAGCGCCACCGCCACCGTGCCGGCCACGCGTCCGGTCAGGCCTTCGGTCAGGCCTGCGGCCAGCATGGCGCCGACGATCACGATCGCCGAGATGGCATTGGTGACCGCCATCAGGGGCGTGTGCAGCGCGGGGGTGACGGTCCAGACCACGTGGTAGCCGACGTAGATCGCCAGCACGAAGATGATCAGGTTGATGATGGTGTGGCTGATGTCCATGCCTAGTCTCCTGTCTGGTTCTGGTCCTGCCTGAAGCAATCTATTTGCGCAGCACTTCACCACCGGCGCACACCAGCGTCGCGGTCACGATCTCGTCCTCGCGGTCGATGAAGAAGCGCTCGTCCTTGTCGATCACTAGCTTGAGGAAGTCCAGCACGTTGCGCGCATACAGGGCCGACGCATCGGCCGGCACCAGCGCCGCCAGGTTCGGCTCGCCGATGATATGCACCCCGTGCCTGATTACGGTCTTGCCCAGTTCCGTCAGCGGACAGTTGCCGCCCTGGGCGATGGCCATGTCGACGATCACGGAGCCCGGCTTCATCGCGCGCACCGTTTCTTCGCCGATCAGGATGGGCGCCTTGCGGCCCGGGATCAGGGCGGTGGTGACGACGATGTCGGCCAGTTTCGCGCGCTCGTGCACCAGTTCTCCCTGGCGCCGCATCCAGTCGGCCGGCATCGGCCGCGCATAGCCGCCGCTGCCCTGGGCGATCTCGCGCTCCTCGTCGGTCACATACGGCACGTCGATGAATTTGGCGCCGAGCGACTCCACCTGTTCCTTCACCGGCGGACGCACGTCGGACGCTTCGATCACGGCGCCCAGGCGCTTGGCGGTGGCGATCGCCTGCAGCCCGGCCACGCCCACGCCCATGATCAGCACGCGCGCCGCCTTGACCGTGCCGGCCGCCGTCATCAGCATCGGCATGAAGCGCCCGTAGGTATTGGCGGCCAGGAGGATGGCCTTGTAGCCGGCGATATTGGCTTGCGACGAGAGCACGTCGAGCGACTGCGCGCGCGTGATGCGCGGCGCCGCTTCCAGCGCGAAGGCGGTGACGCCGCTCGCGGCCAGCGCGGCGAGATTGTCGGCGTCGAAGGGATCGAGCATCCCGACCAGCACCGCGTCGCGCCGCATCAGGCCGCGCTCGGCGGCGTCCGGGCTGCGCACCTTGAGGACCATGTCGGCGCCCAAAGCGGCGGCGGCATCGACGATGCTGGCGCCGGCCGCTTCATAGGCGCTGTCGGGCGCCGCGGCATGCAGGCCGGCGCCGGACTGCACCAGGACCTGGTGTTTGGCGGCCAGTTTTTTGACAGTTTCGGGTGTTGCTGCAACACGCGTCTCGCCCGGCCTTGTCTCGGCCGGTATGCCTATCCTCATGACACCTCCGTACGTTGGAATACTCGAGTGCACAACCTGTCTTTACGGCAAGTGTTCCAATATACCTTCTTTTAATGAATTTGCAATGCTTGTGACAAAACTCATGCCGCCCGGGCGATTTGCCGGCATTTTTGCGACAGATCAAGCCGAATTAACGACAGGCAAGCGGCGCAAGAAGGGCAAGGCTGAGCAGAGCAGCCCCCGCCCGAGGTAGAATACCGGCTCATTTTCAAGGACAGGCATGAGCGACATCTTCAAACCATCGGTTACCGTGGCTGCGATCATCGAGCACGAGGGCCGTTTCCTGCTGATCGAAGAAGAGACGAGCGAGGGCGTCAAGCTGAACCAGCCCGCCGGTCATCTCGACCCGCACGAATCGCTGGAACAAGCGGTCGTGCGCGAAGCGCTCGAGGAAACCGCCCACGAGTTCATACCGCGCACGCTGGTGGGAATGTATATGTCGCGCTACCACTCCAAGTCGCGCAATGCCGACGTCACCTACCTGCGCTTCACCTTCGCCGGGGCCGTCGGCCGCAAGTTCGACCAGCCGCTCGACGAGGGCATCCTGCGCACCCTGTGGATGACGCGCGACGAGATCGCCGCCACCGCCGACCGCCACCGCAGCCCGATCGTGCTCAAGTGCGTGGACGACTACCTGGCCGGCCAGAGCACGCCCCTGTCCCTGCTGCACACCCATCCCTCGGTGTTCGAGGGCGGGATCTGAATTCAATACGGACGTAACATGAGCAAGAAAAAAGTCGTGATCGGGATGTCGGGCGGAGTCGACTCCTCGGTCGCGGCGTGGATGCTGAAAGAACAAGGCTACGACGTGGTCGGCCTGTTCATGAAGAACTGGGAAGACGACGACGACTCCGAATACTGCTCGACGCGCCAGGACTGGATCGACGCGGCCAGCGTGGCCGACGTGGTCGGGGTCGACATCGAGGCGGTCAACTTCGCCTCCGAATACAAGGACCGCGTGTTCGCCGAGTTCCTGCGCGAGTACCAGGCCGGCCGCACGCCCAACCCGGACGTGCTGTGCAACGCCGAGATCAAGTTCAAGGCCTTCCTCGACCATGCGATGAAGCTGGGCGCCGACCTGATCGCCACCGGCCATTACGCGCGCGTGCGCGAAAACGTCGGTAGCGGCAAGTTCGAGCTGCTCAAGGCCTTCGATGCCACCAAGGACCAGAGCTACTTCCTGCATCGCCTGAACCAGGCGCAGCTCTCGAAGTCGCTGTTCCCGCTGGGCGAGATCCCGAAGACCGAGGTGCGCAAGATCGCCGAAAAGCTGAAACTGCCGAACGCCGCCAAGAAGGATTCGACCGGCATCTGCTTCATCGGCGAGCGCCCGTTCCGCGACTTCCTGAACCGCTACCTGTCCTATAAGCCGGGCCCGATCAGGCTGGACGACGGCAGCAAGGTCGGCGAACACGTCGGCCTGTCGTTCTACACGCTGGGCCAGCGCAAGGGCATCGGCATCGGCGGCCTCAAATCCCGCAAGACCGCCGACGGCATCAGCGAACCGTGGTTCGTGGCGCGCAAGGACATCGAAAAGAACGAGCTGTATATCGTGCAGGGCCATGACCACCCATGGCTGCTGTCGAACCGCCTGGAAGCCGGCCAGGCCAGCTGGATCGCGGGCGAAGCGCCCAATCCGCGCGAGCTGGCTGCCAAGACCCGCTATCGCCAGGCCGACGTGGCATGCAAGGTGCAGGCTGCGAGCGATGGCAGGTTCACCCTCGATTTCACCGACCCGCAATGGGCGGTCACGCCCGGCCAGTCGGCCGTGCTGTACGACGGCGACGTCTGCCTGGGCGGCGGCATCATCGACGCCCGCTCCGGCCCCGCCTGAGCAGTCCTTCAGCGAACGCGCCCGGCCAGCCACTCGACCAGCGCGTTCGGGGCCAGCGGGCGCGCGTGCAGGTAGCCCTGCACCTCGTCGCAACCCGCAGCACGCAAGAAATCTTCCACTTCCATCGTTTCCACGCCTTCGGCCACCACCTTGTGGCCCAAGTCGTGCGACAGCTTGATCATCGTCCCCACCAGCGCGCGCCGGCGTTCGTCGTGCACCAGGTTGCACATGAAGCTCTGGTCGATCTTGACCACGTTGGCCGGCAGGCTTTGCAGGTAAGACAGGCTGCTGTAGCCGGTGCCGAAATCGTCGATCGCCAGCTGCACGCCGGCGTGCGCCAGGCGTTCCAGCGTGGCCTGCGCCACCTTCGGGTTGCGCATCAGCGCGCTCTCGGTGAGCTCGATCGCCAGGTTTGACGCCGGCAGGCCATGGCGCACCAGGAGTTTCAATACGCGATCGCAGAAGTCCGGCTCTTCCAGGTTCACCGCCGACACGTTCACCGCCACCTGCAAGGTGAGGCCCTCGTGGCGCCATGCGGCCATCTGGCGCATCGCGGCCGCCAGCACCCATTCGGTGGTGGCGCGCGCCAGCGAGGTGCCTTCGATCACCGGGATGAATTCACCCGGCGAGATCGCGCCCATCTCGGGATGGCTCCAGCGCAGCAGCGCCTCGACGCTGGTGCAGGCGCCGTCGTGCAGGGCGACCTTGGGCTGGTACACCAGGTGCAGCTGGTTGCGGCTCTCGAGCGCAGCGCCGAAGGCGCTCACCAGCCAGAAGCGGCGCTGCAGGATGGCGTCGTGCTCGGACGAAAACACGCGCACGCAGCGCTCGGCGGCCAGGCCGTCCTGGGCCGCGCTGTGCATATTGCGCAGCAGGTCCAGGCCCTCGGCCTGGCCGACCGTGAACGGCGCGATGCCGACCGTGACGGTGGTGATGAAGCGCGCCTGGCCGTGGCTGGCGCGCGCGTCGAGCCACGACTGCATCTGGGTGCGGAAGGTCTCGAGCGTGACGCCGCGCGGCGCGAAGAAGGCGAACTGGGTGCTGCCGACGTGGTAGATCTTGCCGGCGCCGGCCAGGCGCAGCTGCGGCACCACGTCACGCACCATCTCGTCCAGGTAGCCGGCCCCCATCACGCGCTGGGCGTCGCTCAGCTCTTGCGGGCTGGCCAGGCTGACCAGGGCAGCCAGGCGCATGTCGCCGGCCGGCTCGGCCAGCTCCATGTCGTTGAAGTCGACGATGAACTGGTTGCGGTTAGGCAGGCCGCTGACCGGGTCGATCCGCCCCAGTGCATGCTGCAGCTCGATCTGCGTCATCACCATGGTCGCCAGGTCCTGCAGCACCTGGCGCTCGGCTTCTGTCACCTGGCGCGGTTCGGTGCCCAGCACGCACATCGCGCCCAGCGCAAAACCGTCGCTGGTCATGAGCGGTGCACCGGCGTAGAAGCGGATGCCGTCCGCCGCCAGCTTGCTTTCGCGAAAGCAGGCGTTTTCAAGCAGGTCAGGCACGACCAGCACGTGGGCGGTATCGGCCACCTCCGCGCACGGCGCGCGCAGGCGCGGGATCGAATCGTGCCCGACGCCGACCTTCGATTTGAACCACTGGCGGTCGCTGTCGGTCAGCGACACCGCCGCGATCGGCAGATTGAACAGCTGGGCAGCCATTCGCGTGATGCGGTCGAAGGCCTCGCTCGGCGGGGTGTCCAGCAATTCGAGGCGGTGCAGTGCTTCGAGACGCGCCGCTTCATGGCGGGACGGGGCCAATAGTGCTGGTTCGATCGGTGAGTTCATGGTTGGCCCCTGGCTGGCGCACATGCGCTAGAAATGACGGAATTGACGAATTATGATTCATTGTTGCAATAAAAATTCCCACAGTCAACAATTATCGCCAATTCTATCGTCATATTCGTCATTTTTTGTTGCTTGGTGTAAAATCCATGTATTGCAGCAATACGGCACACGATGATGACGAGACTCGACGACGATCCGATCCTGACCACGCGCGAAGCGGCGCGCCTGCTGGGGGTGGCGGTGAGCACCGCCCAGGTCTGGATGGAAGGCGGCGCGCTGCCGACCTGGAAGACCCCCGGCGGCCATCGCCGGGTGCGCCTGAGCGCGGTGACCCAGCTGATGCGGCAACGCGAGGCCAGCCTGCCCATGGCGCAGGCCGAGCGGCTCTCCGGCGAGTTCGTCCCGACGCAGTCTCCTGCGTATCCGGTGGCGTCCAACGAAGCGCAGCGCCTGGCGGCGCTGGCCGCGACGAAGCTGATGGACTCGGCCGAGGAAGAAGTGTTCGACCGCGTGACGTG
This sequence comes from Massilia sp. Soil_C_3, assembly GCF_057657035.1. NCBI lineage: Bacteria > Pseudomonadati > Pseudomonadota > Betaproteobacteria > Burkholderiales > Oxalobacteraceae > Massilia > Massilia sp. Soil_C_3. Next base: position 85,007 of record NZ_JBDGJG010000006.1, on the reverse strand, counting down.
GCTGGCCAGCCACGTGACCGAATGCCCGATGGCCCTGCTGACCTTATTGTCCGGGCAACGCCAGTGGTTCAAGTCGCGCATCGGCATCGAGCGGCGCGAGACGGCGCGCGAGGTGGCCTTCTGCAGCCACACGATCATGCAGGACGGGGCATTCGTGGTGGAAGATGCCGGCGCCGACCCGCGCTTCGCCGCCAATCCCCTGGTAACAGGCGCGCCGCACATCCGCTTCTATGCGGGCTATCCGGTGCTCGATGCCAACGGACTGGCGCTCGGTTCGCTGTGCGTGCTGGACCGCGAACCGCGCCGCCTGCGCGAACGCGAATTGCGCGCGCTGCGCGAACTGGCCGCCATCGCGTCCGACGAAGTCAGGCGCCGCGGCTAGCGGCTCACTCCGGCTTGGGGGCCGCCTGCTGCTTCTTGACGAAGGCGATCACGGTATTGCGGATGGTCTTGAGCACGGTGTCGGCCTTGAACGGCTTGACGATGAAGCCGTGCACGCCGCGCGCCGCCGCCGACTGCACCGCCTGCGCATCGAGCGTGCCCGAGACCAGGAAGATCAGCGTCTTGGGCAGCTCGGCGCGCAGCTGTTCGACCACGTTGTTGCCGTCCTCGACCTGCTCGCGCGCGATACAGAGCACGTGCGGACGGTGCTTGATCGCCAGGCCGTAGCCGAGCGCGCTGGTGTGGGTCGCCCCCACCACCTCGTAGCTGCCGTCGGCCAGCACGGTGCCCAGCATCGACCGCGAGACCGCGTTTCCATCCACGATTACCGCCTTGAGCATCGCGTCGCTTTCCGTTTAGTGAGAGTCATAAGCCAGCATATTCCAGGTCACGCCCAGGCGCACGTCGAGCTTGAGCGAGACCAGGCAACGCGAGATCTCGAGTATCTCATGCTCGGCGCGCAGCCGTTCGCCGAGCGGCGTCTTGAGGATGCCGGCGCCCTGGACCACGGCGTCGAGGCTGCCGTAGGCATTGAGCAGGCGCGCGGCCGTCTTCATGCCGATCTTGGACACGCCCGGCACGCCGTCGGTCGGGTCGCCCATCAGCGCCAGCAGGTCGTGCAGCCGCTCGGGCGCGACGCCGAAGCGCTGTCGCACCCAGGCGTCGTCATGCCATTCGTTCTTGAAATGGTCCCACACCAGCGCGCCGTGCGCGATCAGCGGATGCAAGTCCTTGTCGGTGGTGGCGACGATGGCCTCCCCGCGTCCTTCCGACAGCCAGCGCATCACGCCGGTGGCGATCACGTCGTCGGCCTCGACCTCGGGGATCGACACCACGTGCAGGCCCGCCGCGCGCAGGCGCTCGTGGAACTCGGGCAGCGCAGCGCGCAGTTCACGGGGCATCGCCGCCCGGCCCTCGCGGTAGCGCGGGTACAGGGCGTGGCGCCAGTTATCGCCGCCGTGGTCGAACGCCGCCAGCACGTGGGTCGGCGCATGCGTCTCGAGCACGTTGCGAAACGACGAGAAGGCGTGGCGCAGCGCGATGCTGGCCTTCAGGTCAGAATCCGGTTCGGGACTGGCCTCGTACACCCGGCGTACGATGTTCAGGCCGTCGATGGCGAGCAGCTTGGCCATGCTTGATGGATCCTCTTACGCCTTGCCGATCTCGTACTTGCCGCCACGCTCGAGCGCGCGCCCATAGGCCGGCCGCGCGTGGATGCGCTTGAGGAAATCGGACAGGTTCGGGTATTTGCCATCGAGCCCGCCGCGCGAAGCCGCCGCCTCCAGCGGGAAGCTCAGCTGGATGTCGGCCGCCGTGAACTCTTCGCCGGTGAACCAGGGGTGCTTGCCCAGCTCTCCTTCCAGGTAGGCCAGGTGCAGCGCGATCTGTGGCAGCACGAAGCTGCCCTTGACCTTTTGCGCGATGCCGCGCGCGATCGGCTTGACGAAGAACGGCATCGGGCTGTTCTCGACCTTGTCGAACACCAGCTTGAGCAGCAGCGGCGGCATCGCCGAGCCTTCGGCGTAGTGCAGGAAGTGGGTATAGCGCAGGCGCGCCGGGGTGCCGGCCGCCGGTTTCAGGCGTCCCTGGCCGTACTGCTCGACCAGGTAGTCGACGATGGCGCCGGACTCGGCCACCACCAGCTCGCCGTCGCTGATGACGGGCGACTTGCCCAGCGGGTGCACGGCCTTGAGTTCGGGCGGCGCCAGCATGGTCCTGGGGTCGCGCTGGTAGCGCTTGATCTCGTAGTCCAGGCCCAGCTCCTCCAGCAGCCACAGGATGCGCTGCGAGCGCGAGTTGTTCAGGTGGTGGACGACGATCATGGCGGATACGGGAAGTGGCGATGGGCGCCAGCTTAGCACTGTTGCGCATGCGCCAACAAGCCCGCGCCGAGAGCGCGGGCCGTGGAGACGGATCAGCGCTGGTGCAGCTTGATCACGCGGTGCTTGCCTGGCGGGTCGGGTTGCTTGGGTGCGCAGCCGCTGCCGCAGCTGCCGCCGCCGCAACCGCCGCCGCCGGTCTTGTCGAGCCAGCGCGCGATGGCCGAGCTGCGCCCGCCGCGGGTCAGGCGCAGCACGATGCGCGCACGCAGGCCGGCCGACATGTACTTCGCGCCGAGGTACAGCGCGGCCAGCGAGACGATGATGACGACGGCCAGTTCCTGCATGATTTACGCTCCTGTGATGGCGAGGGTGACGCGGTAGACGATGAAGGCCGCCACGTAGGCCAGGCCGAACATGTAGCCGGCCATGATCCAGGCGTACTTGCGGCTGCCGGTCTCGCGCGCCACGGTGGCCAGGGTCGGCAGGCAGTGCGGCGCGTAGACGTACCAGGCCAGCAGCGCCAGGCCGGTGGCCAGCGACCACGATTCGGCGATCATCGGCGCCAGCAGGTCGCCGACTTCGTCGCCGCCCGACAGCGCGTACACGGTGCCCAGCGCGCCGACGGCCACTTCGCGTGCGGCCATGCCCGGCACCAGGGCGATCGCGATCTGCCAGTTGAAGCCGATCGGCGCCAGGATCACTTCCAGCGCACGGCCGATCATGCCGGCCACGCTGTAGTAGATCGGCGGTTCGGTGGCGCCTTCCGGCGCGCCCGGGAAGCTCGACAGCAGCCAGAGCAGGATCATCATGGTCAGGATCAGGGTACCGACCCGCATCAGGAAGATCTTGGCGCGTTCCCACAGGCCCGAGACCAGTGCGCCCGCTTGCGGCCAGTGATAGGCCGGCAGTTCGAGCATCAGCGCCTGCTGCTTGAATTCGCTGCGGCGCCGCATGAACCAGGCCACCGCCATCGCCGACAGGATGCCGGCCATGTACAGGATGAACAGCACCACGCCCTTGAGGTTGAGCAAGCCCGCCACGGTCTGGTCGGGGATGAAGGCCGCGATCAGCAGCGCGTACACCGGCAGGCGCGCGGAACACGTCATCAAGGGCGCGATCATGATCGTCACCAGGCGGTCGCGCGGGTTCTGGATCGTGCGCGCCGCCATCACGCCGGGGATCGCGCAGGCGAACGAGGACAGCAGCGGCAGGAAGGCGCGGCCCGACAGGCCGACGCTGCCCATGATGCGGTCCAGCAGGAAGGCCGCGCGCGGCAGGTAGCCCACGTCTTCGAGCAGCAGGATGAAGAAGAACAGGATCAGGATCTGCGGCAGGAACACCAGCACGCTGCCGACGCCGGCGATGATGCCGTCCACGATCAGGCTGTGCAGCAGGCCTTCGCCGAGCAGGTCGCCGACGAATTTGCCCAGCGCGCCGACACCGGCTTCGATCAGGTCCATCGGCGTGCCGGCCCAGCTGAACACGGCCTGGAAGATCAGGAACATCAGCGCGGCCAGGATGATCGGGCCCGCGACCGGATGCAGCACCACGTTGTCGACCTTTTCGGTCAGGTTGCCGGTGTCCTTCGCGGTGGAGACGGCGGCGGCCAGGATCCGGCGCACCTCGCGCTGGGTCTCTTCGACCGGCACCGCGTCGATCGCCGACAGCGGATTGGCCTTGACCGGCGCGTCGAACGTCATGCGATCGAGTTCGGCCAGCAGCGCCTGTTCGCCGCCCGACTGGATGGCGACGGTTTCCACCACCGGCATGCCCAGTTCCTGCGCCAGCTTCACGGTGTCGATCTCGATGCCGCGCTTCTTGGCGACATCGACCATGTTCAGGGTCAGCACCATCGGCAGGCCGAGGCGCTTCAGTTCCAGCACCAGGCGCAGGTTCAGGCGCAGGTTGGTCGCGTTGACCACGCACAGCACCGCATCCGGCGCGGCTTCGCCCGGGCGCAGGCCGGCCACCACGTCACGCGTGATGCCTTCGTCCGGCGTCTGCGCATTCAGGCTGTAGGCGCCCGGCAGGTCGAGCACGCGGAAAGCGCGGCCGGCCGGCGACTTGAAGCTGCCTTCCTTGCGTTCGATGGTGACGCCGGCATAGTTCGCGACCTTCTGGCGCGAGCCGGTGAGACGGTTGAAGAGTGCGGTCTTGCCGCAATTCGGGTTGCCCAGCAGTGCCACCAGCGGCGTACGGGCCGCGACTTGTCGATCCATGACTCCCATTCGTTCAATCCGCCTTGATCGAGACCAGCGCCGCTTCGAACGGGCGCAGGGCGAACGTCGACTCGCCGACCTTGACCGCCAGTGGGCCTTTCATCACGCGCTTGAGCACGCGGATGCGCTCGCCCGGCACGAAGCCCAGCTCCATCAGGCGGCGCTGCACATCGACGCCGCCCTGCGCATGCGGCGCCAGCTGGACTACGGTGGCACTCTGGCCCGCTTTCAGCGAGTCGAGAGTGGACAGGGTGGGGGCTAGGGTCATGGCAGCTTCCAAATGGTTGTTGCGCTTATGAGACAGCGACAGGAATGATGCCGACATCATAAACCTAAATGCGAACTATTACTATTTGCAGCTTGTCATTGCCTGGACGAAAAGCACAAAAAAAGTGCACACGATACGCAAAATCCGCTTGCGTTTGCCGCCGAGTTTACAGAAAATAGCAACGCAAATGAGAATGATTCGCATTTTTATAGTGTAATTAGCAAGGGTAGCTCCGATGATCGTCTGCGTCTGCAACAATATCTCCGACCGTGAAATCCGCCAGGCCGTCGATCTGGGCATCTCGTCGATCGCCGAATTGCGCAAGGAACTCGGTGTCGGCACCATGTGCGGCACCTGCGTCAGCTATGCGCGCGAAGTCCTGCATACCCATCTCGACAGCAAGACCACGATTACCGAAGTGCGCCGCCTCCCGCAAGCGGCCTGAAGCCAGACACTGCCTCCCCCGCCTCGCCAAGCCGCGAGGCTTTTTTTTGTCCGGGTGCGTCTTAAAAGGTCATTAATCCGGCGGCGTTATACTTCCCGCTCCCGGATTCGCCACCTCTTCCCATGAACATCCTGCTCGTCGAAGACGACGCCATGCTCGCTGCCGCCATCCGCGAGCGCGCGCGCCAAGAAGGCCTGGTCCTCGACCACGCGGGCGACGCCGAAAGCGCGCGCCTGGCTTTGCTCGACAACGTCTATTCGGTGATCCTGCTCGACCTCGGCCTGCCGTGCGAATCGGGCCTGTCCCTGCTGCGCGGCCTGCGCGCGGCGTACAACGCGACGCCGGTCATCATCCTGACCGCGCGCGCCCAGATGTCCGAGCGCATCGCCGGCCTGGACGCCGGCGCCGACGACTACCTCGTCAAGCCTTTCGAATTCAGCGAGCTGTGGGCGCGCATGCGCGCCGTGACCCGGCGCAGCGAAGGCAAGACGGTGCCGACGCTCACCTGCCGCAACGTGGTGCTGGACGTGGCGCGCCAGGCGGTCACCTGCGACAGCCAGCCGGTGACCCTGAGCGCCTATGAATACCGCACCCTGCTCGCCTTCATGGAACGGCCCGGCCACATCATCGCGCGCAGTCACCTGCAAACGCTGATCTATGGCGCCGACGGCGACGTCGAGAGCAATACGATCGCCGTCTTCATCCACCAGCTGCGGCGCAAGCTCGGCGACGAGATCATCGAGACCGTGCACGGCCAGGGCTACCGCCTGGGATCGGCGCCGGCATGAATTCGATCCGCGCCCGCGTGCGCCGGGTGTTTGCCCTGGCGCTCGCCTTTTGCTGGATCTGCGGCGTCAGCGTGGTCGCCGCCTATACCGCCAGCAATGAGCACAGTCTGTGGGACGGCAAGCTGCAGGCCTTCGGCACTCGCCTGCTGCTGTCGCTGCCGGCCGAGGAAATCAACGACGGCCCGTTCGGTCCCGGCCTCGAGCTGCCGCCCGACATGCAGCGCGATCCCGGAAATTTCGCGATCCAGGTCTGGAGCAATGATCGCCGGCTGGTGATCCGCTCGCCGGCAGCGCCGGCGGCGCCGTTCCAGCCGACCTTTCGCAACGGCTTCGCCACGCTGGAGGCGGGGGGCCAAGCCTGGCGCGTGTACACGATCTCGGACCGCCACAGCCTGGTCTCGGTGCAGGTCGCCAACCTGCAAAGCGCGATCGACCGCGAGATGTATGGCGAGACCCTGGCCGCGCTGGCCGCCATGACGGCGGTGCTGGTGCTGGTGGCGCTGTTGCTGCTGCATGCGCTGGACCGCTCGCTGCGCCCCCTGTCCGTCATCGAACGCGCGCTGCTGCGGCGCGCCGACTTCGACCTGACGCCGTTGCCGGTGGATGCGCTGCCGGTCGAGCTGCGCCCACTGGTGACCTCGTTCAACCACCTGCTGGAACAACTGGACAAGGCAGTCGCCAACGAGCGCCGCTTCCTGGGCGACGCCGCCCATGAACTGCGCACGCCGCTGTCGGTGCTGCAGGCCCACGCCGACGTCGCCCTGCATGCGCGCACCGATGCCGAGCGCCAGCAGGCGCTGGCGATGCTGCAGCAAGGCGTACGGCGCAGCGCGCGCATGGCCGAGCAGCTGCTCGACATGGCGCGGCTCGACGCGATGTCGTCCGCGATATCGTCCTCACTGCGCACTGAAGCGCTCGACCTGCCCCTGCTGGTCGAGCACGTGATGCACGAATACGCCTATCACGCGCAAAGCCTTGGCTGCACGCTCGTCGCCACGACGGCGCCGGCCCGGATCGACGGCAACCTAGACGATCTGGCTACCCTGCTGCGCAACCTGCTGGACAATGCGGTGCGCTTCGCGCGCGACGGCGGACGGGTGGAGGTGGCCTGCGGTGTCGGGCCCGATGGACCGTGGCTGAGCGTCGCCGACGATGGCCCCGGCGTGCCGGAGGCCGAGCACGGCGCCATCTTCCAGCGCTTCTACCGCCTGCCCGGCAACCAGGGCCGCGGCAGCGGCATCGGCCTGTCGCTGGTGGCCGCCATCGCTCGCCTGCACGATGCGCGCGTCAAGACCGGCGGCGGCCTGGCCGGCCGGGGCTTCGCGGTGCGGGTCTCCTTTAAAACGCGTACAGATAGCCCAGCTTGATGCTGCTCTCGGTGGAGCGCTCTACCAGCGGGCTGTCCTTGATCTCGCTCCCCAGCGACTTGGCGCTGACGTCGACGAAGAAGTTGTGGCGGCGCTGGAAGGCGTAGCCGAAGCGCACGCCGGCCTCGATCGCCTGCGACGAGTCGCCACTGTAGGCGCGACGGTCCAGACGCGCCTCGCCGGCGCGCACGCCATAGTAGTAATCGACGTAGTCCTTGTCGTACCACTCGGCTCCAATGCGTGGGGTGACGGTGACGGCGCCGCTGCGGAATTCGCGGTTCAGTTCCAGCTTGAAGCGCTTGCCCTCGGCGTCGCCGGTGGCGGCGGTGAATTCGCCCGCCACGCTCGTGGCCCCGCTGCGCCAGATCGCGGCGCCGCCCAGCCACAGGCCGCCCTTGCGCTCTTCCATGCCGGCGAGATAGGGCGAATCCTTGGCCTCGTAGCCGTCGTTGGCGTAGCGCGCGCGCAGGCGGAACTGCAGCGGGCCATACGAGGGCAGCTTGTAGTCGATGCGCGCGCCGAACACGCTCAGATGCTTGCTCTCGTACAGCACCAGCGGCAGCGGGTCGACTTCGTCGTCGAAGTCGCGCAACGGGCTTTTATCGAAGCCGACGCCGAAGCCGAGGCCCCACTGGGAAGTCTTGGGAGAGGTTTCGGCGGCGAGCTGCTCGGGCGCCACGACCTGGGCGGATGCGGACGCGGCGCAGGCCAGCGCAGCCATTACGGCCGTCGCGGCCAGGATGCGGGTAGGGTGAAGTGCTTGTTTCATCGGTTTCCTCTGTGGTTGAAAGCGGGGTGGTCAAAACGTCTCGGGGCCGAGGGTGGCCACGGCGGTGTTCGCGACCGGCGGGCGCCGGCGCAGGCGGCCCACGGTCACGAATACCGCCGGCACCACCAGCAGGCTGAGTAGGGTGGAAGACAACAGGCCGCCGATCACGGCGATCGCCATCGGCTGGCGGAAGCTCGCGTCGGCGCCCAGGCCGAGCGCGATCGGCAGCATGCCGGCGACCATGGCCAGGCTGGTCATCAGGATCGGACGCGCGCGCTGGCGGCAGGCGGCCAGCACCGCCGCCTCGAGCGCCAGGCCCTGCCCGCGCATGCCGCGCACCGCGTACTCGACCAGCAGGATCGAATTCTTGGCGACGATCCCCATCAGCATCACCAGGCCGATCATCGACGGCACGTCGAGTTCGCTGCCGGTGGCGAGCAGCATGGCGAAGGCCCCGCACAGCGACAGCGGCAGGGCGGACAGGATGGTGAAGGGCTGCAGGAAGTCGCCGAACAGCAGCACCAGCACGCAGTACATGCAGAGCACACCCGTGACCAGGGCGCCGCCGAAGCCCGTCATCAACTCGCCCGCGATCTCGGCGTCGCCCCCTTCGAGCAGCTGCACGCGGGCCGGCAGCGCCTGGGCAGCCGGCAACGCCATGGCCGCGGCCTGGGCCTGGCCCAGCGATACGCTGCCCAGGTCGGCGCGCAGGGTGACGTGGCGCTGGCGGTCGTAGCGGTCGATCCTGACCGGGCCATTCTCTAACGCCAGAGCGGCGACGCTGGCCAGCGGCACCAGGCCGGCATCGGCCGGCACCCGCAGGTTGCCGAGTGCTTCCAGGTCCTGGCTCTGAGCGCGCGGCATCTGCACCCGCACCGGCACCTGGCGCGCATCCAGGTTCAGCTTCGGCAGCCGCGCCCGGGTGTCGCCGGCGGTGGCGATCCGGATGGTCTCGTGGATGGCGGGCGTGCTCACGCCGCGCTCGGCGGCGCGGGCGGCATCGGGCCGCAGCACCAGTTCGGGACGTTCGACGCTGGCGCTGGAGCGCACGTTCGACAGGCCGGGCACGCCGCGCAGCTGGCGTTCCAGCTCGGCGGCGGTGGCTTGCAGCGCCGCCACGTCGGCGCTGGCCAGGATCAGTTCGATCTGCTCGCCCATCGCGCCGCCCACGCCGTAGCGGGCGCCGGGCACGTCCTGCAGCGCGCGCCGCACCGCCTCCTCGATCGCCTGTTGCGACGGCCGTTCGCCGCGCGGCTCCAGGCCCAGGGTGAGCGTCGCATTGCGCACGCCGCCGCCCACCGGCGCGTCGAGGTCGCTGCCGGCGCCACCGATGCTGGCGAATACCGATTTCACGCCACCGATGCCGGCCACTGCCAGGCGTGCGTGCTCGGCGGCCAGGCGGGTATCCATCAGGGTGCTGCCGGGAGCCAGCTCGACATCGACGCCGATCTGGCCGCGATCGGCGGCGGGCATCAGGCCGGTATCGATGAAGGGGATCAGCGCGATCGAGCCGGCAAACAGCAGCAGCGCCGCCGTGACCGTGGCGCTGCGGCGCGCCAGGCACCAGCGCACCGCGCCCAGGTAGGCGTCCATCAGGCGGCCGCCGGCGGCCTCGTGGCGCGGCGCGCCACGCATGAAGCGGGCCGCCATCACCGGCGTCAGCAGGCGCGCCACCAGCAGCGAAGCCAGCACCGCGACCACCGTGCTCCAGCCGAACTGGCGGAAGAACAGGCCAGGCACGCCGCTCATCATCGCGGTCGGGATGAACACCACCACCAGCGTCGCCGTGGTGGCGGTCACCGCCAGCGCGATCTCCTCGACCGCGTCCCGGGTGGCGCGCTCCACCGTTTTGCCCATCTGGCGGTGGCGCGCGATGTTCTCGACTTCGACGATCGCGTCGTCGACCAGGATCCCGACCACCACCGCCATCGCCAGGAGGGTCAATGTGTTGAGCGTGTAGCCCAGCAAGTCCATCAGCAGGAAGGTCGGCAGGATCGACAGCGGCAGGGCCGCGGCGGCCACCAGCGTGGCGCGCCAGTCGCGCAGGAACCACCACACCACCAGCACTGCCAGCAGCGCGCCTTCGACCAGCATCTGCATCGAACCGCGGTACTGCTCCATCGTGTAGTCGACGCTGCCCGCGACCAGGTCGAACGACATGCCGTCCTGGGCGAGGGCATGCAGCGCCGCCGTCACGCCTTCGGCCATGCGGACCTCGTCGGCGCCGCGGGCGCGGTACACGGCGAAGCCGGTCACCGGGCGGCCACCCTGCAGCGCGGCGGAGCGCTGCTCGGCCACGCCGTCGCTCACGGTTGCCACCTGGTCGAGGCGCACGCGCCGGCCGTCGCCGAGCGGGATGGCCAGCGCCGCCAGCTCGTGCGCCTGGCGCACGGTGGCCACCGTGCGCACCGCCTGCTCGCCCGCGCCCAGGCGGCTCATGCCGCCGGACGCTTCGCCGGAGGCGGCGGCGAGCGCGCGCGACAGGTCGGTCACGGTCACGCCGAGCGAGGCCATCGCCACCGGATCGGCTTCCACCCGCACTTCGCGCTCCACGCCGCCCTGGCGCACCACGCGCGCCACGGCGGGCACCGCCAGCAGCGCGCGCGTGACGACGTCGTCGACGTACCAGGACAGGGCTTCGTCGTCCATGCGGGTCGACGCCAGCGCATAGGTGACGGTGGGGTCGCTGCTGGCGCTGGCCGCGCTCACCGACGGCGGCTCGAGGTCGGACGGCAAGTCGGCGCGCACGCGGTCGACCGCGTCCTTGGTCTCGATCAGCGCTTCCGACACCGGCTTCTCGAGCACGAACTCGGCGCGGATATGCACCATGCCGTCGCCGATGGTGGTGGTGCTGTGCTTCAGGCCCGCCAGGCTGGCCAGCGCATCCTCGACCTTGCGCGCGACCTCGGTTTCCAGCTGGGCCGGCGCGGCGCCCGGCTGCACCAGCAGGATGTTGATCTCGGGCTGCTCGATGTCCGGCATGTTCTGGATCGGCAGCCGCTCGAAGCTCTGCAGGCCGGCGAGCGACAGCAGCACGAACAGCAGCAGCGCCGGAATCGGCCGGTGCAGGGACCAGGTGGCGAGGTTCATGAGCGCGTCCCTCCCTCGGCCGGCATCACCCGCAGCTGGTCGCCATCCTTCAGGAAGGCGGCGCCCTGGCCAACCACCCGCACGCCTTGCGGCAGCGGGGACAGGATCTCGCTGCGGTCATCCTGCCGCCTGCCGACCGTGACCGGCAGCGCACGGGCCACGCTGGCGTCGGCGACGAAGATCCAGCTGCGGCCGTCGCGCACGACCACGCTGTGGGCCCCGACCGTGAGCGCCTCGCTGGCCCCCAGCGCGATGCGTCCGCTGGCATACATGCCGGCGCGCGACGCGCTGCGCGGCTGGATGTCCGCATACACTGTCGCCAGGCGCGTGCGCGGATCGAGGCGCGGCGCTTCCTGGCGCACGACGGCGGGGGCGACGCCGCCGTCCGGCAGCGCAAGCTGCACCCGCTGGCCGGCGCGCACCTGGCGCAGCTGCGCCGCGGTCAGCTCGCCGCGCCATTCGAGACGGTGCTGGCGGATGATGCGAAACAGTTCATCGCCGGCGTTGGCGACGGCGCCGGGCGTGGCCGTGCGCGCGCTGACCACGCCATCGTCGGCCGCGCGCACGTCGGCATACGCCAGTATGAGGCGCTTGGCGTCGAGCTGGGCCCGGACCATCGCCACCTGCGCCCCGGTGGTATCGGCATTCGCTTCGGCCTGCTGGACATCCTGGCGGCTGACGGCGCCGCTGGTCGCGAGCGTGCGCATGCGCTCGCGCACCGCGGCCGCATGGCGCGCATTGGCCTGCGCCTGCGCCAGCGCCGCCGCCAGCTGGGCCGCCTCGGCACGCGGCAGCGCCGCATCGAAGCGCGCCAGCAGCGCGCCGCGGCGCACCGTGTCGCCGACCTCGACGCGCACCTCGGCCAGCGGCAGGCCGTCGGTGCGCGCGCCGATCACCAGTTCCTGCCAGGGCTCGATCGCGCCGTGGGCCACGATGGCCTGTTCCCAGCGCAGCAGCCGCGGTGTTTCGAGCGTGACGGTCAGGGCCGGACGGCTGGCGGATGGCGGCTGCTCCTGCGCCGGCTGCATGAGGCCGGCCAGGCCGGCGATGGCCGCACAAGATGCGCCGGCGCCGATGACGAGGATGCGCCGGGACGGCGTGTGGAAGAAGCGGCTGGGGCGGGGTGGCAACGGCGACATGGACACTTCGGTGGCGGATGACGCCGGCCAGGGGTGGCGGGCGTACCGCGGCGGACCACGGCGAAGCGAACAATGCCAAGCTGCGATTAATCTGGTTTTAATGCAACGGTTTTAATGCATGCCGAAAAATGGCAGTGCGCAATTGAAAATAAGGCTGAAATGAAAGCCGAGATAAGAAGCATTTCATTCCATTTTCGCCGTAGCGAGAAGCGTTATCAACGTGGAGTGAGAACGGTTTTTATTACGCCGCATTTTGTGGCTTTTTCTTCGATTTAATGCGCTTTTTTCGCCAATTTTCTCCCTTTTGAGGGCATATTTCGCCGGCTTGTTTGCTATCATTGAGGCCATTCAAAATCATCAGGGGCACTCCAATGAAAGGCGATCAAAACGTTCTGCGTCTGCTGAACGCACAGCTGACCAACGAACTCACCGCGATCAACCAGTATTTCCTGCATGCGCGCATGTACCGCCATTGGGGCCTGGAAAAGCTGGGTAAAAAGGAATACGAAGAATCGATCGGCGAAATGAAGCACGCCGATAAGCTGATTGACCGCATCCTGATGCTCGACGGCCTGCCGAACCTGCAGGCGCTGCACAAGCTGATGATCGGCGAGTCGACGCAGGAAATGCTGGAATGCGACCTGAAACTCGAACGCGGCGCGCAAGTGACCGTCAAGGAAGGCATCGCCGCCTCGGAAGCGGCCGCCGACTACGTGTCGCGCGACCTGTTCCTGATGATCCTGGAAGACACCGAAGAGCACATCGAGTGGCTGGAAACCCAGCTCGACCTGATCGTCAAGGTCGGCATCCAGAATTACCTGCAGAGCCAGATCGCTTCGTGATCGCGGAGTAATCGAACGAGGGCCGGCTTGCGCCGGCCCTTTTGCATTGCGTGCCACCCGGCCTGGCCTTCAGCGCCAGCGCGTCATCCACTTGTCGTAGAACCCCATATCCGCCGGCACCGCGCCGGGAATCGCGCAGATCGCGCCGGCGAATTCGTTCGCGCGCGACAAAGCCGTTTCCAGCGGCCAGCCACGCATCCGCCCCAGCAAGAAGATCGCCGCGAAGGCGTCGCCCGCCCCCACCGTATCGATCACGAACGGCGGGGCCGGATGATCGCGCTGGGTCAGGACCCGGCCCTCGCTGTCGAAGTACACCGAGCCGCGGTGGCCCAGGGTGACGATCAGGGCGTCGAGCGAGAACATCTTGAGCAAGGCCTGGCACGAGGCGTGCACCTCGTCGGCCGCCAGCGGCGGATCGTCGGGCTTGATCTGGAAGTACCAGCCGAACAGCGCCTGCAATTCTTCTTCGTTGACCTTGACGATGTTCGCCGCCTGCAGCGAGCGGGTGACGCCGCGCTCGTCGTACTGGCCGTCGCGCAGGTTCAGGTCGAGGAAGCGCGCAGCCGTGCTGGCGGCGCCATCCAGGATGGCGTCGAGCGCGCCGCGCGACACCTCGTGGCGCTGGGCCAGCATGCCGAAATAGACGATGCCCGGCGTGACTCCGTCCACGCTTGCCACGGCCGCGGCGCTGTCGATGAAGTCATAGGCCTGGTTGGGCAGGATCGTGAAGCGATGGCCGCGCGCGCCGCGCTCGACCAGCACGCGGCCGGTTTCTTCCAGCGGGTCGCGCTGCAGCCCGGCCTCGCTCATGGCGAAGCGCTCGAACTCGGCGTGCACCAGCTGGCCGCTCTTGTCGTCGCCGATGCGGGTGATGGCCAGGACCGGCGCCATGAAGGCGGCCAGGTGGCGCGCCACGTTGAACGGCGCCCCGCCGGCCACCTGCTCGGACTGAAAGTCGTCGACCAGCGCTTCGCCGAACACCACGGCGGTGGACATGCCCGGCGCGCCGTTCATGCGAGGAAGGGAACGGTGTCCTTGAACGACTGGCGTTCGGACAGCTTGTCGAACAGGCGGGCCAGGTTCGGATAGTCGCCGCGCCAGTCGATGTCGGGGAAGCGGAAGGCGATCCAGCCCAGGGCGCAGCCGACGGCAACGTCGGCCAGCGAATAGTGGTTGCCGGCGCAGAAGCTTGAATCGCCGAGGCGCTCGGACATCACGCGCAGGCCGGCATGGACCTTGCCCCACTGGCGGGCTATCCACTCGGGGCTTTGCTGCGCTTCGGGGCGCAAGGTGGTTTCAAGGCGCACCAGCACGGCGGCGTCGAGCACGCCGTCGGCCAGGGCTTCCCATACCTTGACCTCGGCCCGGTCGCGGCCGTTCGGCGGCAGCAGCTTGCAGACCGGGGTGAGCGTGTCGAGGTATTCGGCGATCACGCGCGAGTCGTACAGGGTGCTGCCGTCTTCCATCACCAGGCATGGAACCTTGCCCAGCGGATTCGTCTGCTGGATGGTCGTATCGGCGGCCCAGACATTCTCCTGGATAAAGGAATAGTCGAGCTTTTTATCCGCCAGCACGACACGGACCTTGCGGACGTAGGGGCTGGTAACAGAACCGATGAGTTTCATGGGAGGTCGCAGTTGGGAATCGAAACCCAGTATAGCATCGGCCCCTGCCGTAAAACCTGCGCTGTCGCCGTCCCAACACACCCCAGGACTGCGGCATGCGCAAGGGTTCGCCGCCCGTCCGGTGGTAAAATCCGCGTTTTTGACCGCCACTGCTGCCATGACCTCTACCGCCCTGTCCCCTACCTTGTCGGCCCTGTCCCCGCTCGACGGCCGTTACGCTTCGAAAACCGACAAGCTGCGCCCGATCCTGTCGGAAACGGGTTTCATGCACCACCGCGTGAAGGTCGAGATCGCGTGGCTGCAGGCGCTGTCGCAGGCCGGCTTTGCCGAGATCCAGCCGTTCTCCGCGCAGGCGATCGCTCACCTCGACAAGATGGCCGCCGAATTCGGTGAAAAGGATGCCGCCCGCATCAAGGAAATCGAGGCGGTCACAAACCATGACGTCAAGGCGGTCGAATACTGGCTCAAGGAACAGGTCAAGGATGTGCCCGAACTGGTCGCGGCCAGCGAATTCATCCACTTCGCCTGCACCTCGGAAGACATCAACAATACCTCGCACGGCATGATGCTGAAAAGCGCGCGCGACGGCGTGCTGCTGCCGGCGCTGCAAGCCATCATCGCCAAGCTGACCGAGATCGCCCACACCAACGCGGCGCTGCCGATGCTGTCGCGTACCCACGGCCAGACCGCCAGCCCGACGACGCTCGGCAAGGAAATGGCCAACGTGGTCGCGCGCCTGCAGCGCGCCGCCCGCCGCATCGCCGACGTCGAGATCCTGGGCAAGATGAATGGCGCGGTCGGCAACTACAACGCCCACCTGTCGGCGTATCCGGAATTCGACTGGCCGGCGTTCTCGAAGAACGTGATCGAACAGCGCCTGGGCCTGACCTTCAATCCGTACACGATCCAGATCGAGCCGCACGACTACATGGCCGAGATGTTCGACGCCATCGCGCGCACCAACACCATCCTGCTCGACCTGAACCGCGACATCTGGACCTATGTCTCGCTGGGCTACTTCAAGCAGAAGCTGAAGGCCGGCGAGATCGGTTCGTCGACCATGCCGCACAAGGTCAACCCGATCGACTTCGAGAACTCGGAAGGCAACCTGGGTCTGGCCAATTCGGTGCTGCGCCACATGGCCGACAAGCTGCCGGTCTCGCGCATGCAGCGCGACCTGACCGATTCGACGGTGCTGCGCAATATCGGCGTCGGCTTCGGCTACGCCCTGCTGGCCTACGACAGCTGCCTGCGCGGCCTGAACAAGCTGGAAGTGAACGCCGCCCGCCTGGAGCAAGACCTGGACGCGAACTGGGAAGTGCTGGCCGAACCGGTGCAGACCGTGATGCGCCGCTACGGCATCGCCAACCCGTACGAGCAGCTCAAGGAACTCACCCGCGGCAAGGGCATCACCCGCGAAGCGCTGCGCGAGTTCATCGAGACGCTGGCCGTGCCGCAGGAAGCCAAGGACCTGATGCTGGCGATGACGCCGGCGAACTATACGGGCCTGGCGGCGAAACTGGCTGCCGAGATCTGAACTGACACAGCAGCATAAGTTAGCTTGAAAACCGTCGTTCCCGCGAAGGCGGGAACCCAAGTCTTTAGCGTAGCCACTACGGCCAAGCCCTGTGGCAGCGCTAAGGACTAAGGTTCCCGCCTCCGCGGGAACGACGTGCAGGGGCCGACAAAAGAACAGCATCTACGATCTACGCTGCTCTCAATAATCCCACCTCACCCTGACGCCCACCCGGCGCTCGAACTCCACCCAATACGTGCTGGAGCCAAACTCCGCATGCCCGCCGTTCAGGTTCTCGCCATATACCGACAGGGCCACGCCCGGCCGCACACGCCAACCGAAGCGCGCATCGAGCGCCGTGTACGACGCCACCCGTGACGCCGGCATCTCGCCCACCCGGCGCACGGTGACGTCGATCTCGCGTGCGTCGTCGATGTTGTAGCTCGATCGTAGCTGCGCCGTATGCGATGGGTCGCGCCGCGTCGCCTGCAGGCCCGCCACGTCGTTGCCACCGGGCTTGAGCTGCAGGCGCTGGTGCAGCGCGGTCCAGCCGGCCGACAGCCGCCAGCGCGGCATCGGCTGCCAGCCGCCCCAGGCTTCGATGCCGCTGGCGCGGCCTTCCATCAGGTTGTCAAACAGCAGATAACTGCGACTGGGGTCGAGTTCTTGCGTGCGCAGGTGGTCGTAGTCGTTATGGAACAGCGTGACCGAATACGAGAAGGCCGCCGTCGGTTGGCCGCGGTATCCCAGCTCGATCACGCGCGCCACCTCGCTGCGCACCCTGGGCCCGCCACGCAGGATGTACGGCGGCTGCCCCGGCACCCAGGCATCGGCGTCCAGCCGCGCCGGCGCACGCACGGTGCGCGCCGCCGAGGCCCAGAAGGCGTGCTGTGGCGACATGCGCCACGACAGGCGCGCGCTCGGCAACCATTCGACGCCGGTGTAATGGTTGTATTCGGCACGGCCACCCAGCGTCAGGCGCCAGGCGTCGCCAAGCGCGATCTCGTCCTGCACGAACAGGCTGCCCCAGCGTTGGTTGATGTCGGCCGGCAGGAAGGCGACGTACTGGCTGTTGCCGACGCGGTCGCGCGTCTGGCGGTAGTTGGCGCCCCACATCAGCCCATGGCGGCCGGCGACCGGCAGTGTGTGCTGGAATTGCAGGTCGGCCGTGGTCAGGCGCTCGCTGAACAAGGGCGGCGATTCGCGCACCGTGTGATCCAGGTAGGCCTGGACGGCGACGTCGCCGCCATCCGCGAGCTGACGCTGCCAGCGGGCGGTCAGGTTGGCGCCGTCGGAGCGCACGCGATCGAGATCGGTGGGGCCGCCCGGCACCGCGATTTCTCCGGGTTGCGGCTGGTCGAGCCGCCCCTGGTAGACGTTGCCGGTCACCGAATAACGGTCGCCGCCCTGCTCCCATTCGGCGCGCACGCCGGCATGGGTGCGGCGGTAGGCGTCGTCGATGCGTCCGCCGCCGACCCGGTCGCTGTCGCTGCGACGCGTGAACTTGCCATAGGCGCGCCAGGCCAGGCCGCCCGTGCTGGTGCCGCCCTGGCGGAAGGCGGCGCCGCCGCTGCCGTCATTCACGCCCTGCAGCGCCAGCATGCCGCCCTGGGTGTCGCGCGCCGAGCGGGTCGTGATGTTGATGACGCCGTTGACCGCGTTCAGGCCCCACATGACACCGCCCGGCCCGCTCACCACTTCAATGCGTTCGATGTCTTCGAGCAGCACGTCCTGGGCGTCCCAGAACACGCCCGCGAACAGCGGCGTGTACACCGAACGGCCATCGATCAATACCAGCAGCTTATTCGACAGCACGCTGCCGCCGCTGTTCTGGCCGCGCGCGCTGATCGAATAGGCGTAGCCGTTGACGCGCGCCACGTGCAGATTGGGCGCCAGGCGCAGCGCCTCGGGCAGGGTGTCGGCCCCGGAGCGGCGGATGTCGTCGGCCGTGATCACGAACACCGCCGCCGGCGCATCCTGCAGGCGCTCGGGCCGCTTCGAGACCGAGGTCACCTGGATATTGGCCAGTTCCTCGATCGAGAGGTCGGCCAGGTCGGCCTGCCCAACGGGGGCGGCAATGGCGGGCAGCGCCAGCCAGGCGGCGACGCCCGTGACCAACACAAGGTCGCGACAGCAATAAGTGATAAACACATTCATGAGCCGATTTTACATTCAGCCGGGCCGAATGGTGCATGTTTTACAAGTCCGTGCTAGTGTCTGCAACAGAAATCACACTCTGCAGCACGGTGACCACTTTTTTGCTATAGTTGGTTAGTTCTAACTCGTACTAGTTACCTGAATACAAACATGCGCCGCTATACGCTGCCCGCAATCGTGCTGCACTGGCTGATCGCCATCGCCATCATCGGCACGTTCACGCTCGGTCTGGTCATGACCGATATCCAGGGCATCACCATGGCCAAGCTGCGCTACACCAACTGGCACAAATGGGCCGGCGTCACCGTGCTCGCCCTGGCCGCGCTGCGCCTCCTGTGGCGCCTGTTCAACCACCCGCCGCAATATGCCGACGCCATGCCGGCCTGGCAGCGCGGCGCCGCGCACGGCCTGCACGTGCTGCTGTACGTGCTGATGTTCGCGGTGCCGCTGTCGGGGTATTTCTTCAGCCTGGCGGCCGGCTTCCCGGTCGTGTATTTCGGCGAGATCCCGCTGCCGGTGCTGATCGGGCCCGATCCCGAGCTGCGCGCCCTGCTGCGCGGCGTGCACTACTGGCTCAATATGCTGCTGGCCGCCCTGGTGGCCCTGCACGTGCTGGCCGCGTTCAAGCACCTGCTGGTCGACCGCGACGGCGTGATGCAGCGCATGCTCCCCATCCCTACCCCGAAGGAAAAACGATGAAACCATTCAAGGCTCTGCTGGTTGCGACCCTGGTCGGCGCCAGCGCCATTGCCATCGCCGTCCCGCTCAAGACCGATCCGGCCAAGAGCAGCGTCTCGGCCGTGTTCAAGCAGATGAACGTGCCGGTGGAAGCGCCGTTCCGCAGCTTCAGCGCCGCCATCGACTACGACGCGGCCAAGCCGGCCGCTTCGAAAGCGAACGTCCAGATCAATACCGCCAGCTTCGACATCGGCGACCCGATGTACAACAAGGAAGTCGCCAAGAAGGAATGGTTCAATTCGGCGCAATTCCCGAAGGCCAGCTTCGTGTCCACCAGCATCGCGCCAAGCGGCGCCGGCAAGCTGAACGTGTCGGGCAAGCTGACCCTGAAGGGGAAAACCGCTGACGTGACCTTCCCGCTGGCGGTCAAGGCCGAAGGCGGCAAACAGGTATTCGAGGGGCAGCTGCCGATCAAGCGGCTGGCCTTCAACATTGGCGAAGGCGAGTGGAAGGACACGAGCATGGTCGCCGATGAAGTCGTCATCAAGTTCCGCGTCACCGCAGCGCCGTAAGTTTTACCACCACCACACTCACAAGGGACATCACTACATGAAGATCAAGCACCTGATCGCGGCCGCCGCCGCCCTCGCCGCCAGCACCGCCTTCGCCGCGCCGGTCACCTATGACATCGAGCCGAACCACACCTACCCGAGCTTCGAGGCCGACCACATGGGCCTGTCGGTATGGCGCGGCAAGTTCAACAAGTCGAGCGGCAGCGTGACCCTGGACCGCGAGGCCAAGACCGGCTCGCTGGACATCACTGTCGACATCAACAGCATCGACTTCGGCCACGAAAAGATGAACGAGCACGCCAAGAAGCCGGACATTTTTGATGCTGCCAAGTACCCGACCGCGACCTTCAAGTCGAAGTCGATCAAGTACACCGGCGACGTGCCGACCTCGGTCGAGGGTGAACTGACCCTGCACGGCGTGACCAAGCCGCTGACGCTGCAGATCAACAAGTTCAAGTGCATCATGCACCCGATGCTCAAGAAAGAAGCCTGCGGCGCCGACGTCGTCGGCACCTTCAAGCGCGACGACTTCGGCATCAGCTTCGGCCTGCCGAACTTCTCGCCGGAAGTGAAGCTGGCGATCCAGGTCGAAGCCGTCAAGCGTTAAGCGTTAGCGCAAAACACGTCGTCCCCGCGAAGGCGGGGACCCAAGTTTCTTTGCCAGCCCACTGCGTTTAACGCAGGCACTGTGCTGGAACACTTGGGTCCCCGCCTGCGCGGGGACGACGTTTTTAGTACCGCGGTCGATCAGCTTTTATCGGTGCCGATCAACGCCCGTCACGATCGAAATCACCCGGAATCGCGCGCTCGACGCGGTGCCAGCCGGCGCGGGTCGCCGACTTGGCCTGGTCCCACTTCAGGCGCGAGTTGCCCTTCGAGCGTTCCCACTCGCCGGCCAGGTGGCCTTCGTTGGCGTCATAGCCGCCATCGTACTTGCCATAGCTGTTGTAGCCCAGCGCATAGGCCGGCGCGTAGTCGTCGTAGGTGTAGCCCGGGGTGTAGTACGGCTGGGTCTGGTACTGGGTGCGCCAGTACTCGTTTTCCTCGTGCGGATTGACCATGTGGCCGACGCCCTTGCCGGCCGCGCCGCCCGCCAGGCCGCCGATCGCCGCGCCCGCCGCCACGCCCAGTGGGCCGGCCGCAGCGCCGATGATCGCGCCCGCGGTCGCGCCGCCGCCGGCGCCCACGCCCTGCGCCAGGTTGTGGTCATGCAGTTCGTCGCCGACCTTCGGATTGACGACCTCACCCGCGCCACGGCCGGCCGCGCCGCCGGCCAGGCCGCCGACCACGGCGCCCGCCGCCATCCCGATCGGACCACCGACGGCGCCGATCGCAGCACCCGCGGCTGCGCCGGTGCCGGCGCCCACGCCCTTGGCCAGGTGGTGTTCGGCCAGGTCGTCGCCGGCCTTCGGATTGACCACTTCGCCCACGCCCTTGCCGGCGATGCCGCCCGCCACGCCGCCGACCACGGCGCCGGCCACGGTGCCGATCGGACCGGCAACGGTGCCGACGGTAGCGCCCAGCGCCGCGCCGCCCGCGATGCCCAGGCCGGCGCCGATTACGTGCGAGCCGCCCTGCTTGGTCCAGGATTCCTGGATATGGGCCGCGTCTTCGTCGGAGCGGGTATGCACGCCCATCACGATGCCGCCGTTCTTGATGCCTTCTTCATAGTGCTTGGCGCGTTCTTCGGGAATGCCGGCGCCGATCAGCGCGCCGATCAGGCCGCCCGTGATGCCGCCCGCGCCGGCGCCGGCCAGGGCCGCCGCCAATGGGCCGGCGACGACCACGCCCAGGCCCGGCAGCACCAGCGTGGTGCCGACCGCCGCGATACCGGCCAGCACGGCGCCGATGGTGCCGCCGATGCCGGCGCCGATGCCCGCGCCTTCGGCCGCCTTGCTGCCCAGTTCCGTATCTTTATCGGCGAAGTGGGTCGTGCGGGTGGTGTCGGACATCATCAGGTTGACGTCGTCGCGGGTATAGCCGCGATCGGACACGGTGCCATAGGCGCGCTCGGCGCTGGCGCGGTCGGGGAACAAGCCGGTGACCATGCGCTGGTTCTGGTCCTGACGATTGGTGTCGTAGCTGCTCATGTCAAATCCTTTCTGGTAGTTGGGGTGGCCAGGCGCTGTTGAAGCGGCACTGCCAGGGACGTCCACCTTATGCCCATGAGCTGCATGGCTCTGTTCGATGACGCACGGTTGACACAGTCCCGCTGAGATGCGGCCAACGCGGCCACGATCGACCGGACCGGTGCATGAACAGCGATGCAAAAACGCTATCTAACGTGAGTTGCCGCACCGACCTGATTGGGACGTATCTCTAGACTTTTTCCCATGGTCACGGCAATTGTTGGGCCTGGGGGTATGTCTTTTTACTTGAGGAGGAAGCAACTATGTTATTCATCATCTGGATCGTCGTCGGCGGCATTCTGGGCTGGCTTGCCAGCATGGTCATGAAAACCGACGCAGAGCAAGGCATCATTCTTAATGTCGTCGTAGGTATCATTGGCGCCTTCCTGGGCGGCTGGCTGCTGTCGCCGCTGTTCGGCACCGGCACCATCAACTCGGACGACTTCAGTGTCGCTTCGCTCCTGGTCTCGTTCCTGGGCGCGGTCATCCTGCTGGCCATCGTGAATCTGCTGCGTCGCGGTCGCGTTCGTTAATGAGTACGACTCGCAATCTGTAAAAACCAACGCCATGTGCGTTGGTTTTTTTTCCTCTGTGGTTTTATTGATGAGCCCAAAAATGTTCTGGACAGTGTTGATCACGGTCGCCGCGACGCTGGTGCTTGGCGTGCTGGCGCTGAATTTCATGCCGAGCGAAAAGCAGATCGAACGGCAACTGACACGGCAGTACGACACCCACGATCCGCAATTCCGCCGCTCGATGGGTGTGCTGCTGGGTCCCCCTATTCTTGAAGGAAACAAGGTCGACGCCTTGATCAATGGCGACCAGATCTTCCCCGCCATGCTGGCCGCGATTCGCCAGGCGGAAAAGTCGATCAACCTGGAAACCTATATCTACTGGTCGGAATCGATCGGCAAGGAATTTTCCGAAGCGCTGTCCGAGCGCGCCCGCGCTGGGGTGAAGGTCCACGTCATGCTCGATTTCATGGGCAGCATGAAGATGGACAATGCGCTGGTGGACGAGATGAAGAAGGCCGGCGTGCGCGTGCAGCGCTATCACAAGCCGGTCTGGTGGAAGCTGGCGCGCATGAACAACCGCACCCACCGCAAGCTCTTGGTCATCGACGGCAAGATCGGCTTTACCGGCGGGGTCGGCATTGCCGACCAGTGGCGCGGCAATGCCGAAGACGAAAATCACTGGCGCGACAGCCACTTCAGGATCGAAGGCCCGGTGGTCGGCCAGATCCAGGCGGTGTTCAACGACAATTGGACCAAGGCCACCGGCGCAGTACTCGACGGTCCCGACTACTTCCCGGCACTGGAGCCGAAAGGCACGATGCCGGCCCAGATGTTCTCGAGCTCGCCGACCGGCGGCAGCGAGAGCATGCACCTGATGTACCTGATGTCGATCACCGCCGCGCGCGAGACGATCGACCTGTCGGCCGCCTATTTCGTGCCGGACGAGCTGACCATCCGCACCCTGATCGCGGCCGCGAAACGGGGCGTGCGGGTGCGCCTGATCACGCCGGGTCCGATCATCGATTCCGACCTGGTCAAGGCCGCCTCGCGCGACCGCTGGCCCGAGCTGCTCGACGCCGGCGTGCAGATCTCGGAATACAAGCCGACCATGTACCACGTCAAGACGCTGATCGTCGACAAACTCCTGGTATCTGTCGGTTCGACCAACTTCGACAACCGCTCGTTCAGCATCAACGACGAGGCCAACCTGAACGTGCTGGACGAAGACTTCGCGGCACAGATGAGCGAGATCTACGAACAGGACTGGGCACGCGCCACGCCGGTGACCGAGCACAAATTTGCGCAGCGCCCGTGGTGGCAGCGCTTCAGCACCTGGGCGGTGTCGTTGATCGACAAGCAGTTATAAGCACGATTGTTGCAGCACAAACGGTTGGCTTTACTCGTTTGAAATACAGGTTGACGATCCGATACCGGATAACGATACTCATGAACGCTCCAAGAGTTCATGAGTATCCCTTCCCAACCAGATCAAACGCGCATGAAAAAGACCCTTCTCTCGCTCGCCATCCTGAGCAGCTTCGCCGCCCACGCGGACGAAGGCATGTGGATGCCGCAACAGCTGCCACAAGTAGCCAAGCAACTGAAAGCCGCCGGCCTCAAGCTGGATCCGGCCAATCTGACCCGCCTGACCGAGTTCCCGATGGGCGCCATCGTCAGCCTTGGCGGCTGCTCGGCTTCCTTCGTGTCGCCGCAAGGCCTGGTGGTCACCAACCACCACTGCGTCTACAACAGCATCGCCGTCAACTCGACCCCGGAGCGCGACCTGCTCAAGAACGGCTTCCTGGCCAAGACCATGGCCGAGGAACTACCGGCCTCGCCAGGCAGCCGCATCTTCGTGACCGACGAGGTCACCAACGTCAGCAACCAGGTCATCACGCCAGAAGTCGCCAAGCTGACCGGCAAGGCCCGCATCGACGCCATCGAAAAGAACCAGAAGACCCTGGTGGCGGCCTGCGAACAGGATGCCGGCTACCGCTGCACCGTGGCCAGCTACTACGGCGGCCTGGAGTTCTACCGCCTGAAGCAGCTCGAGATCCGCGACGTGCGCCTGGTGCACGCGCCGGCCGACGGCATCGGCAAGTTCGGCGGCGACACCGACAACTGGATGTGGCCGCGCCACACCGGCGACTACGGCTTCTACCGCGCCTACGTAAGCCGCGACGGCAAATCGGCCGAGTTCTCGAAGGACAACGTGCCGTACAAGCCGAAGCACATTATCAAGCTCGCGCAAGACCACGCCAAGGAGGGCGACTTCGTGATGGTGCTGGGCTATCCTGGCCGCACCAACCGCCACCGCCTGCCGTCCGAAGTGGCCTTCACCTTCGACTGGAACTACCCCGCCTTCGTGCAGGCCTCGGGCGAGACCCTGGCCATCATCGACCGCGAGACCAAGAACGACCCGGCTGCGCGCCTGAAGTACGCCGGCCAGATCGCCGGTGTGAACAACTACTACAAGAACCGCAAGGGCATGCTGGTCTCCTACCAGAGCAGCGACTTCTTGCAGCGCAAGACCGCCGAGCACAATGCGCTCAAGGCCTGGGTGAATGCCGATGCCTCGCGCAAGGCGCAGTATGGCGCCGACATCGACGCGGCCGAAAAGCTGATCGCCGAGCGCGACGCCGGCACCAAGAAGGGCTTCTTCCTGACCTACGCCCAGCCGAAGTTCCTGACCTCGGCGCGCACCCTGGTGCGCCTGGCCAACGAACGCGCCAAGCCGGACACCGAACGCAAGACCGGCTACCAGGAGCGCGACCTGCCGCGCCTGACCTCGGTCATCGAAGGCCAGGACCGCACCTACGACGAAAAAGTCGACAAGGCACTGGTGCTGAACTTCCTCAAGCAATACAACGCGCAGCCGGCCGCCGAGCATGACGCATCGTTCGACGCTGCCCTCGGCATCAAGCCGGGCATGAGCGAAGCCGAACTGAAGTCGGCGCTGGACCGCATCTATGCCGGCTCCAAGCTGGCCAGCAAACAAGAGCGCACCGCCTGGCTCAAGAAGTCGCCAGCCGACTTCAAGGCCTCGAACGACAGCTTCATCAAGGCCGCGGTCGCGATGTACGACGCCGACATCAAGGACGAGGAAAAAGGCGAGGAATCGGCCGGCAAGATCCAGCAAGCCTATGGCAACTACATGAAGGCCAAGATCGCCTACATGAACAGCAAGGGCCAGGCCGTCTACCCGGACGCCAACAGCACCCTGCGCGTCACCTTCGGCAAGATCGCCGGCCGCGACGTGGGCGCCGACGGCACCACCGGCTGGACCGCCTTCACCACGGTCAGCGGCGTAACCGCCAAGCACACCGGCGAAGGCGAGTTCGATGCGCCGGACAACCAGCTGGCTGCGATCCAGGCGAAGAACTTCGGCAAGTATGCCGATCCGAAGCAGAAGACCCTGCCGGTCAACTTCCTGGCGACGCTCGACATCACCGGCGGCAACTCGGGTTCGGCCGCGCTGAACGCCAAGGGAGAGCTGATCGGCCTGGCCTTCGACGGCACCCTGGATTCGATCATCTCGGACTGGGACTTCAATAACAAGATGACCCGCTCGATCCAGGTCGACACCCGCTACATGCTGTGGAATATGAAGGAAGTCGACAAGGCGGATAATCTGCTGAAAGAGATGAACGCGCTGTAATCGTTCTTTCTTCCTTCAAAGGCCGCGTCACCGCAAGGGGCGCGGCTTTTTTCATGGGGTTTTGCGCAGTTTATTCCGTCGTTTCGCCCGCCTGTCGGGTACGCCGTGACGCGTCGCGGGTCGCTCGCTACACTCGATTCACATCATGTCGGGAGAGCGAAATGAAAAACACCCTGATCTGCTGCCTGGCCGCGCTGGGCATGCTGTGCGCGGACGCCTGTGCACAGGACAGTATCGATGCCAAGCGGCTCGCCGGCGCCCGCGCCGCGGTCGAAGACCTGCAGCGCATCGTGGCGCCGCATGGCGTGCAGGATTCCTATAAAACCCGCATCGGCGGCATCGACCAATGGATCAATGTGCGCGGCCAGGACCGCGCCAACCCGATGATCCTGTTCGTGCACGGCGGCCCGGCGTCGCCCATCACGCCGACCATGTGGCAGTTCCAGCGCCCGATCGAGGAATTCTTCACGGTCGCCAACTACGACCAGCGCGGCGCCGGCAAGACTTTTGGCGAGACCGATCCGGCCGTCGTGGGCGAGACGATCCGCATCGGGCGCTACGTCGACGACCTGATCGAGGTGGCCGAACACCTGCGCGGGCGCTACGGCCAGCAGAAGCTGGTGCTGATGGCGCACAGCTGGGGCACCGTGATCTCGATGGCGGCATCGCTGAAACGTCCCGACCTGTTCGACGCCTACGTCGGCATCGGCCAGGTAATCAGCGTGCGCGAGAACGAGCGCATCAGTTTCGAATATGCGCTGGAACAGGCACGCATCCATGACGACAGGGACGCGCTGAAGGAGCTGCAGGCGATCGCGCCCTATCCCGGTGACCTGCCGATCACGCGCGAGCGCATCGTGGCTGCGCGCAAGTGGCCCCAGCATTACGGCGGCCTGTCAGCCTATCGCAGCGAATCGACTTATTTCTTCAAGGGCCCGCTGCTCTCGCCCGACTACACGATGGACCAGGTCAAGGCCATCGACGCCGGCAGCCTGCTCACGCTGGGCCGGCTGCTGCCGGAATTCGTCGAGGTCGACTATTCGAAGGTGAAGGAATTCCCGATCCCGGTCGTGATGTTCCTGGGCCGCCACGACTACACGACGCCGACCGCACCGACCGAGGCCTGGCTGGCGCAAGTGAAGGCGCCGTCGAAGCGGGCGGTGTGGTTCGAGCGTTCGGCGCACATGGCGCCGTGGGAAGAGCCGGGCAAGACCCTGGTCAGCCTGCTGGAGTATGTGCGGCCGCTGGCGAAGTAGAACGCATCAGCGCCGCCAGTTCGGCCGCGACCTGCTGGCCCAGCGAGTAGATATGGAAGCCATCGACAAAGCCGTGGTGGGCCTGCACCGAGAACGGCAGCACGAGCTTGCCGTCCGGACCATCACGGAACCGCCCCCAGGCCAGCGAAGGAATATCCGAGCGGCCGACGCGGGTGGTCGGATGCTGGATCGAGGTGAACTCGAGCCAGGGAATGCAGGTGACGAACACCTGGTCCTTGGCGTCGCGCGGCGACAGGGTCGCATAACGCTGGTTCAGCCCCGTCATGCCCATCGCCTCGACGCCGGCTGCCCGGCCGCGCGCAACGAATTCACGCAGGTCGTCGGACCAGTCGAAGGTCGCGAAATTGAGGTCGTCGTTCTGGTTCTTGACGGTGAACGACGGGATCAGGCGCTCGATGCGGATCACTTCGTCGTCGTGGATGCGATAGCGGAAGTTCTCGATCTTGAGGACCGAGCGCAGCACCGCGCACAGCAGCACGTGGAAGGGCGCCAAGCCCTGTTCCTTGCACCAGGGCCGGAAGTCCGGCAGCTCGAGCGGGAAGCACAGGTTGACCGACGGGCTGTCCATGCCGTCGAACAGTGCGAAACGGTCGCGCCGCTGTTCGAACTTGTCCATCTTACTTTGCCTTGTTCAGGCGGCTGTTGCGCATGCCGTAGCCGAAGTAGGCCACGACCGCCACCGCCATCCAGATGAAGAACACGCGGAAGGTCGCCGGCGACAGGTCCTTCATGATGTACAGGCAGGCCAGCACCGACAGGCCCGGGATCGCATACGGTCCGAACGGCACGCGGAAGCCCGGCGGCGCGTCCGCGCCCTGGCGCTTGCGGATCACCGGCACCGCGATCGAGACCACCATGAAGGCGGTCAGCGTGCCCATGCTCACCATATCCCACAGGAAGGTGGAGTCGACGCTGCCGGCCACCAGGCCGACCACCACGCACACGATCATGGTGTTCTTCACCGGCGCCTTGGTGCGCGCGCTCACCTTCTGGAACACTTGCGGGATCAGGCCGTCGCGGCTGATCGCGTACAGGATGCGGGTCTGGCCGTAGATCGTCACCAGGGTCACCGAGAACACCGACACCACGGCGCCGGCCGACAGCACCAGCGCCGGCCAGGCCTGGCCGGTCACGTTCTGCAGGATCACCGACAGGCCGGCCTGCTGGCCTTCGAACATATGGGCCGGCTGGGCGCCCATGGCGGCCACCGCGACCAGCATGTAGAACACGGTCACGATGATCAGGGCGGCGAGGATCCCGATCGGCACGTTGCGGCGCGGGTCCTTCACTTCTTCGCCGGCGGTGGCGATGGTGTCCAGGCCGATGAAGGAGAAGAACACGGTGCCGGCGGCGGCGGTCACGCCGGCCATGCCGGCATAGCCCGAGGCCTCGTTCATATTGAAGAACGGCTGGAAGTTGTCGGCGTTGAAGCCGGTGAAGGCGATAGCCGAGAAGAACACCAGGATCGCCAGCTTGATGATCACCATGATGGCGTTGGTGGTGGCCGACTCCTTGGCCCCACGCACCAGCAGGAAACCGCACAGGATCACCAGGATGATCGGCGGCAGGTTGATGTTCCCCGGATGGAAGGTCACGTTATGGTGGTCCGAGACGAACATCGGCGAGCGCAGCTGCTCCGGTATCTGCCAGTTGAAGGCGTTGAGCAGGAAGTTGTTCAGGTAGTCGGACCAGCCGATCGAGGTCGCGCTGGCCGCCAGCCCGTACTCGAGCAGCAGGCAGGCGGCGACGATGAAGGCCGCGAATTCGCCGACGGTGGCGTAGGCGAAGGAGTACGAGGAACCCGAGGCCGGCACCCGGCCCGCCAGTTCGGCGTAGCACAATGCCGTCAGGCCGGCGGTCAGCGCCGCCAGCAGGAAGGACAGCACGACCGCCGGACCGGCCTTCGGCACCGCCTCGACCATCGTGAAGAAGATGCCCGTGCCGATGGTGGCGCCGACGCCGATCATGGTCAGGGGGAACAGGCCGAGCGAACGGTGCAGGCCGGGCAAGGCGCCGGCGACGCCGACGCTGGCGGTTTCCTCATGATGCGGTGCTGCCGATTTGGTACGTAACAGCTTCTGGCCCAGGGTCTGGTTCACGGCGTGTCCTTCAATGCACTTTGGCGATCGCGGCTCGGCGGCCGCAGCTCGACAGTCTCAAAAACGAAGATGCGATTATAGGGGAGTCCGCCTCCCCCGCAATAAATAGTTTAAATAAGGTGCATTTGCAGGGCATCTTTGATAGAATTTCTTCCGTCGACTTACCGTTGCCCGCACGCGAAGACCATCAGGCGGGCTTTTTTCAGCACTAAAACATGCTTTTAAATTGCATCTAATAAGGACCTTCCATGATTTCTGCCGCTTCCCGCCCCTATATCGACGCCTCGGTTCCCGTCCTGCGCCAGCACGGTCGGGCCATCACGACCACCTTCTACGCCAATATGTTCAGGGCCCACCCGGAGCTGCGGAACCTGTTCAATATGGGTAACCAGGCCAGCGGCGTGCAGCAGCAGTCGCTCGCCTCGGCGCTGTTCGCCTACGCCGCCAACATCGACAACGCCGCCGCCCTCGGCCCGGTGGTCAGCCGCATCGTGCACAAGCACGTTTCGGTTGGCCTGACCGCCGCCCACTACCCGATCGTCGGCTTCCACCTGCTGGGCGCGATCAAGTCGACCCTGGGCGATGCCGCCGTCGACCCGCTGATGAAGGCATGGGAAGAAGCTTATGGCTCGCTGGCCAAGGTCTTCATCGACGCCGAAACGAAGATGTATGCCGATGCCGGCATCGAAGCGGGCTACCTGCGTCCGATGCGCGTGACGGAGGTCGTGCAGGAAAGCGAGAACGTGCTGTCGATCCGCTTCGTGCCGCAGGATGGCGAACCGCTGCCGCCGTTCAGGGCCGGCCAGTACGTGAGCGTGGAAGCGATCTTCGACGATGGGTTCCGCCAGCTGCGCCAGTACAGCCTGTCGGATGCGCACGGCGTCGATTCGATGCGCATCTCGGTCAAGCGCGAGGAAGGCAACGACAACATCCCGGCCGGCGCAGTGTCCAACTGGCTGCACCGAAACGTGGAAGCGGGCGACATCCTGCAGGTGAGCTACCCATTCGGCGACTTCTTGCCGGATACCGAGTCCGACGAGCCGGTGGTGCTGCTGTCGGCCGGCGTGGGCATCACGCCGATGATCGGCGCGCTGAACCGCATCGCCCTGGTCAATCCGCAGCGCCGCGTGATCTTCGCGCACGCCGCGCGCTGCCCGGAGCATCATCCGCACCAGCGCGATATCGCCGCCGCTAAGGCGCGCATGCCGAACCTGCAGGTGGTGACCTTCCATGAACAAGACAGCGCTCCCGATGCCCTGCCCGGCTTCATGGACCTGGCGCGCCTGCCGAAGTGGCCGCGCAGCGAGACCAACGTCTATATGTGCGGCCCGCTGCCGTTCATGCAGGCGCAATGGAATGCGCTGCTGGAAGACGGCGCCCCGGCCGAGCGCCTGCACCGCGAGGTGTTCGGTCCGGACCTGCTGGACAACCTGCTTTAATCGAGGAGGTGCACCCGGTCGCCAGTGATGCTGCGCTGGGCCGGGTGGCCGTACACACGGATGCCGCCCGAGCCCGAGGTGCGGGCGAACAGCGACTGCTTCACGGTGGCGCGGATGCCGCCCGCGCCGCTGGCGCCGAGGTCGGCGTCTTGCGTTTTCAGGTCGGCCAGGTCGACGTTGGCCGAGCCGCTCACGCGGGCGCTCAGCGAGCGCACCGCGCCGCTGGCATCGAGCGAGCTCGATCCGCTCAGCTCCATCCGCGCATGATCCCCTTTCACCTGCCCCAGGCGCATGCGGCTCGATCCCGACAGGGTCGCGTCGATGCCCTCTAGCTGCAGGCGGCTAGCGTCCAGCAGGCCCGAGCCGCTGGAACGCGCATTCAGGTTACCCACCTTGCCCGCGAGGCGCACTTCGGACGAACCGCTCCGGCGCACGTCGAGCGGCGCGCCATTCAAGTCGCTCACCTCGACGCGGGTGGCGCCGGAAGCGCGCACTTCACTCAAGCGCGGCGTGGTGTACACGATGCGCAGCGGCGTCTTGCTGCGCAGGCTCTTCTCGGAATAGATGCGCAGGGTGTCGCCCTGGGTCTCGGTGCGGATCAGCGACAGCAGATTGCTGTCCGCCTCTACCACCAGCGACGGCGCCGGGCCGACGCGCACCTCGACCGGCAGCGAACCGCTCACATCCAGCGCCGGCAGAGCGCCAATGGCGCGCTGGTCGCGCGCGGCCACGCCGTCGCCCTCCTTCGAGTCGCTGCTCCACGCAGTGTGCACGCGGGTGTCGCCATCGCCAGGAGCGACGATGATGGCGCAGCCGGAAAGAACGGCAACGGAAGCGAGGGCGATGAGGGTACGCATGACAGTCCAATCAGGTTGTTGTTCGAGTGATGCCACTCTAGCAAGGGCCCTGTTGCGCCACCATCTGCATGCGACAAAGTGCAGTAACGGCGCGCTGGACTGCAGAAATCCGGCGCGAACGGATCAGCGCTGGCCCAGCCGCGTATCGCCGAACAGTTCCTTGTGCTCGCGCGGCTGCGAACGCCAGTACTGCGGCGGCGCGATCACCTGGTCGCCCAGCTCGGCCGCCGCATGCCAGGGCCAGCGCGGGTCGTACAGCATGGCGCGCGCCAGGCCGATGACGTCGGCCTGCCCGTTCTGGAGAATCTCTTCCGCTTGCCTCGCCTCGGTGATCAGGCCCACGCCGATGGTCGGCAAGCCCGTCTCGCGCTTGATGCGCTCGGCGAACTCGATCTGGTAGCCCGGCCCCAGCGGGATCTGCTGCAAGGGCGAGACGCCGCCAGTCGAGACGTGGATGAAGTCGCAGCCCTGGGCCTTGAGCGCGTGGGCGAAGCGCACGCTTTGCTCCAGGTCCCAGCCGCCCTCGACCCAGTCGGTGGCCGAGATGCGCATCCCCACCGTCATGCCCGGCACGGCCGCGCGCACGGCTGCCAGTACTTCGAGCGGATAGCGCATGCGGTTCTCGAGCGAACCGCCATATGCGTCGTCGCGGCGGTTGGCCAGCGGCGACAGGAACTGGTGCAGCAGGTAGCCGTGGGCGCCGTGCAGCTCGATCGCGTCCAGGCCCAGCGCCTGGGCGCGGCGGGCGGCGGCCACGAAGGCATCCTTCACGCGCACGAGACCCGCGGCATCCAGCGCCAGCGGTACGGTCTCGCCGTCGGCATGCGGCACGGCCGACGGGGCTTCGGTCTGCCAGCCGCGCGGCTCGCCGGGCGGGATGTTGGCCCCACCCTGCCATGGCACTTCGCTCGACGCCTTGCGGCCGGCATGGGCCAGCTGCACCGCGACCTTGATCGGGGAATGACGGCGGATCGCGGCGATCACCGGTTCGAGGGCCTTGGCGTGATCGTCGGACCACAGGCCCAGGTCGTCCGGCGAGATGCGGCCTTCGGGGGTGACGGCGGTGGCTTCGATGATCAGGAGCGCGGCGCCGGACAGGGCCAGGTTCCCGAGGTGGATCATGTGCCAGTCGGTGGCCAGGCCATCGACGGCCGAGTACTGGCACATTGGGGCGATGGCGATGCGGTTGGACAGCTCCAGCGCACCGAGGGAATACGGGGAAAACAGCTTGCTCATGGTGACTCCTGCGTGTCGAGGAGGACAAGTCTAGTCCTGTCCACCGATTCGTGCAGGGCGCGAAAAAAAACGGGCCACAGCCCGTTATGGTCAATCGATGCGCACCACCATGATCCCGGCGCGCAATCCTACCCGCACGTCGGGGTTGGGGAACACGACCAGCTCCTCGTCGTGCTCGACCGTATAGACGGTGTCGCCGTCGGATGCGATCACTTCTCCCCTTTTCATCGGCGTGAAGTTCCAGGTCTCGCGGCCCACGCGCATGCTGAACGCATCGGACAGCTTCATGATCGAGCGTGCCGTCGCGAACACGTGCGGCGCCACTTTCGCTTGCCCGGCCGGCTGGCCGCGCAGCAACCGATCGAGTGCCTTCGACGCATCGGCGAACTGCGACAGGTCGTTCTGCCCCAGCGTGCCGACCCGCCCCAGCTCGACCGTGGTGCCGGCCGCGCCGAGATGCTCGGACGTGAAATAGCTGTAGGTACCGGCCGATGCCGGATTCATGATGATGGCCTGGATCCCGGCCTCGCCCATCCATGCGATGAGGGTGTCGCGGGCCCGGTCCTCGATCAGCTCCGGCACGATCGCGAACATCGGATAGTGCGAAGGCCGGATCGCCGTGTGCAGGTCGAGGTGCCAGCGCTGCGGTCCGCTGCCTTCGAAGAAGGCGCGGGTGACGTCGATCAGCACGTCGGCGCGGCCGGCCTCGAAAGTCCCGGCCAGCGAACCACGCTCCAGACGGAACATCCGGTTCAGGTCCGCATCGATGAAGCGCTTGGCCGAACGGATCGCATCGATGTTCCCGACACACAGCATCAGGTCCACCGCCAGCGCATCCGGCGTGCGCGACAAGGCCTCGACCAGGTAAGCGACCATCTCGATCGGTCCGGTCTCGTCGCCATGCACGCCCACCGACACCAGCACGCTGGGTCGGCCGGCATCCGGCGTGGCTGCCTTGACGGTCAGCACGCCGCAGGCCGGCTGCGTGACGGCAAAGCCGGCGCTTTCGAAGCGCTGCGCGACCGAGGCGAAATCCGCCTCGGCCAGCGCGCGCACTGCTTCAGGCAATGCGCTCACGACTCAAGCCGCCAAACGCTCTGGGTTCAGGCCTTCGGACAAGGCCCACACGTCCAGCATCGCCTGCTCCAGGTCGGACGGCTGGGCAAAGCCGGTCAGGCCGCGCGCGGCCATCACTTCTTCCACCGCCGCTTCCATATCGCCATTGCTTCCCGCACGCTCGATCACCTGCAGCAGCAGGCGCTGCTGGGCGCGGCGCAGCGACTGCAGCGCGTAGTTGCGCAGCTGTTCCTGCGACTTGCTCTGCGCCGGCAGCTTCAGGCCCAGTTCCAGCGTATCGATACCGACTTTCTGGCGCAGCACGGTGCCGATCTGCAGGAACTGCAGCAGGGTCATGCCGCCTGGACGCTGCACCGACACGGCGGCGAACAGGAACGAAGCCTGCGATTCGATGATCTCGACCGCCTTCCAGGCCGCAGCGAACGGCACCGGCAGGCCGGTGTGGCCGTCGGCTTCCGAACGGATCTGCGGCGCCTGGCTCCCGTCGGCCTCGGCGAACAGCGTCGACAGTTCCTTCAGGCCTTCCGAATTGGCCGGCAGCGACAGCACGCCTTCGACCGTGGCGCGCAGCATGGCGCGGCTGCGGTTGTCGACCGAGACCGACACGTCGCGCGGCACCACCAGCGCGTCATGGTCGAGCGCCTCGAATACCGGCGCCAGGTGCAGGGCCGCCCAGGCGCGAGCCCAGGCCTTGACCACTTCGGTCTCGTCGATGCGGTGCTCCAGCGCCAGGTCGCGCAGCATCAGCGGGCCGCAGCGGTTGACCGCTTCGTTGGCCAGCACGGTGGCCAGGATGGTGTTGGCCAGCGGATGGTCCAGCGGGTCGCGGGTCGCCACCAGCTGGGCCGGGAAGTAAGGACGCAGCAGCGCGTCGGCCCACGCTTCGCCCGTCAGCTCGAGCGCGGCCAGGGTGCGCTTGAAGCGGTTCTTGACGTTGGCGATCACCACCGCCAGCTCCGGCGCCGTCAGGCCCAGGCCCAGCGACTTGCGGCGCTGCAGCTCGACGTCCGTCGGCAGCTGTTCCAGCTCGCGCGAGACAGCGCCTTCGGCTTCCAGGTTGCCGATCAGGGTGATGTAGCCGTCGACCACCGCGCCATTGGCCTGCGCCTGCACCTCGCGCGTCAGCAAATGGGTCTGCAGCGTATTGTCGCGCAGGACCAGGCGCTCGATCTCGCCCGTCATCTCGTTCAGGATGCGGTTACGGTCGGCTTCAGGCAGCTTGCCGGCGTTGACTTCGGTGTCGAGCCAGATCTTGACGTTGACTTCATGGTCCGAGCAATCCACGCCGGCCGAGTTGTCGATCGCATCGGTGAAGATGCGGCCGCCGGCCAGCGCGAACTCGATGCGGCCGGCCTGGGTCGCGCCCAGGTTGCCGCCCTCGGCCACGACCTTGCAGCGCAGTTCACTGCCGTTGACGCGGATCGCATCGTTGGCGCGGTCCTTGACCTGGGCGTGGGTCTCGGTCGAGGCCTTGATATAGGTGCCGATGCCGCCGTTGTAGAACAGGTCGACCGGCGCCTTGACGATGCGGTGCATCAGTTCCTGCGGTGGCAGCGAGGTTTCCTCGATGCCCAGCACTTCACGGATCTGCGGCGACAATTCGATCGAGCGGGCGTTGCGCGGATACACGCCGCCGCCAGCCGAGATCAGGTTCTTGTCATAGTCTTCCCACGACGAGCGTGGCAGCGCGAACATGCGCTCACGCTCCTTGAACGAGACTTCGACATCCGGGGTCGGATCCAGGAAGATGTGGCGGTGGTCGAAGGCCGCCACCAGTTTCAGCTGGCGCGACAGCAGCACGCCGTTGCCGAACACGTCGCCCGACATATCGCCGACGCCGGTCATGGTGATCGGGTTGTTGGCCAGGTCGTGGCCCAGTTCATAGAAGTGGCGCTTGACCGCTTCGAACGCGCCCTTGGCGGTGATGCCCATCTTCTTGTGGTCGTAGCCGTTCGAGCCGCCCGAGGCGAAGGCATCGCCCAGCCAGAAGCCGCGTTCGACGGCGATGCTGTTGGCGATGTCGGAGAAGGTCGCGGTGCCCTTGTCGGCCGCCACCACCAGGTAAGGGTCGTCGCCGTCATGGCGCGCGGTGGCCGCTGGCGGCACGATCTCGCCCTGCACGCGGTTGTCGGTCACTTCCAGCAGGCTGGCGATGAACAGGCGATAGACTGCTTCGCCTTCGGCCGCCACCACTTCGCGCGGGGCGCCGGTCGGCATCTGCTTGCACACGAAGCCGCCCTTCGAGCCAGCCGGAACGATGACGGCGTTCTTGACCATCTGCGCCTTCACCAGGCCCAGCACCTCGGTGCGGTAGTCTTCCATGCGGTCCGACCAGCGCAGGCCGCCACGGGCGACCGGGCCGCCACGCAGGTGCACGCCTTCGAAGCGGCGCGAGAACACATAGATCTCGCGGTAAGGACGCGGCTCCGGCGCCAGCGCCAGGTTGCTGGTGTCGACCTTGAAGATGATCTTCTCGCCGCTGTTCTGGAAGTAGTTGGTGCGCACGGTGGCCAAGGCCAGGTCGACCAGCGCGCCCATGATCTCTTCGGTGTCGGCGTGGTTCACGCTCGGCAGGCCGGTCTTGAGGGTGGTCAGCTTGCTGCTGCCTTCCTTGCGCTGCTCCTCGCTCAGGCTCGGGTCGAAGCGCCCGATGAAGCCGGCGACGAATTCCTTCACCAGGGCCGGCTGGGTGCGCAGGGTCTCGGCCATATAGCGCACCGAGAACTTCGAGCCCAGCTGGCGCCAGTAGCTGATGTAGGCGCGCACCAGCTGCACTTCGCGCAGCGCCAGGCCGCCTTCGATGGTCAGGCCGTTCATGCGGCCGTCTTCGGCCTCGTCGTTGAACAGGGCGGAAAACAGTTCTTCGGCCACCTGGGCGATGCCCGGCTTGGCCAGCTTGGCCGCGCTCTCGGCATCGACCGTCAGCGCCGTCACGTAGCGGCGCACGCCATCCAGACCGGTGTGGCGGTAGGTCTGCTCGCGGTCGACCGCGATGCCGGCGTTCTGCAGCGCCGGCAGGATGCGCGACAGCGAGGGCACGGTCTCGCTCGAATACAGGCGTATCGAGGCGCCGGCGGCGTCATCGTGCTCGATGCGCGCGGTCACGCGGTCCGGACGGCATTTGGTCAACAGCGCGTGCACGTCGCGGAACGCGGTCTCGGGCGTGGTCGCGGCGACGAAGTTGACCGGCAGGGTCGGCACGATCTTGCGCATCAGGCTGCGCTGGCGGCTCTCGTCGACCGAGTTGATCAACTCGGCGAAGCGGTCATGCCAGCCATCGAGCACGCCCAGCAGCGGACGCTGGATATCGCTTTCCAGGTCGAGCGGGTAGCGCGCGGCGTGGGCGGTCAGGTAGACGCGCGCCAGCGGGCCATCGGCCACCAGGGTCTGGACGTCGACGTCGCGCGCGCCCGAGCTTTCCTTCAGGGCGGCGGCCAGGCTGGATGCCACCGCGGCGCTGAAACGCTCGCGCGGCAGGTAGACCAGCACGTTCAGGTGGCGCTGGTAGACGTCGCGGCGCGCGAACACCTTCGCGCGCGGCTGCTTGTACAGCGAGACCACGGCGCCGCAAACTTCGGCCAGCCATTCCGGCTCGGCTTCCAGCGCTTCGGTGCGCGGCAGCGATTCGAGGATCTCGATGAATTTCTCGGCGCGGAAGCCTTCCTGGCGCACGCCGGCGATGGACAGCACGCGCGCCACGCGGCCGCGCGCGAACGGCAGGCGCGCCAGCGGGGTCGAGGTGGCGGCGCGGGTGAACAGGCCGATGAAGCAGTGCTCGCCCAGGATCTTGCCTTGCGCATCCAGGTCGCGCACGCCGATGAAGTCCAGCGGCGCGTCGCGGTGCAGGGTGCCGGCCACGTCGGCCTTGACGATCGACAGGTTCTCGGCACGCAGCGACAGGGTTTCGAAGTCGCCCGGAATGCTGGCCAGGCAGGTGCCGTAGACCGGGTGCGCGGTGTCCTTCAGCACGCCGATGCGGCTCGGGATGTCGCGTTCGAGTTCGCGCGCGCCCGGCTTGACGACGTAGTAGGCGTAGCCGAAAGGCTCATAGCCCTCGTTCTTGGCCCACTCGAGGAAGGCCGCGACTTCCTGGCCTTCCGGGGTGCCGGCGGCAGCGGCGGCGGCGGCGACTGCCGTCATGCGGTCGCCCATGGCGACGGCGTCGCGCTGCACCGTGGCGGCGTCGTTGGCGACCATGCGCAGGCGCGCGGTCAGCTTGTCCAGTTCTTCGAACTGCAGTTCATCGTTCAGCAGGCACAGGACGACCGATTCGAGCGGGCTGCCGGCTTCGCCGACGGCGACGAAGGCGCCATTGGCGTCGCGGCGCACCGGCAGCACGGCGTTCATCACGCCGGCGGCGGTGATGCGTTCGCGGCGCAGGGCCATGACGAAGGAGTCGACCAGGTAGGGACGGTCGTCGTTCAGAATCAAGAGTGCGGTGGCGGTGCCGCCGCGGCCATCCAGGTAGCGCATGGTGGCGATCTGGGCGCCGGGGCCGCTGCGCTGGGCCAGTTGCGAGAACCCTTCCACCAGCACCGGCGCGAGGCTTTGCGGCGCGGTGCCGGCCAGGTCTTCGTCGTCGAGCGATCCGATCCAGGCGGCGGTCAGGGCATTGACCTGCGCGCTGTCGGCGGACTGGTTGGCGTTGACCAGCGCGAGCGTCTGGTTGCGCAGATCGTTGGGCATGTCTTTCATCTTGCTTCTCCAAAGTTGTGTGCCTGGTGCGTCGACAGCTCGTGGCCCGACGCGGCCCTGCTTATACAGGACAGGGATCTCCCGCCCGAATACTACATCGTTACAAGTCGTACAGCCCCGGCAGTCCGAGGATGCGGGTGAGTTCTTC
Organism: Massilia sp. Soil_C_3; assembly: GCF_057657035.1. Taxonomy (NCBI): domain Bacteria; kingdom Pseudomonadati; phylum Pseudomonadota; class Betaproteobacteria; order Burkholderiales; family Oxalobacteraceae; genus Massilia; species Massilia sp. Soil_C_3. The sequence continues at coordinate 46,138 of NZ_JBDGJG010000006.1, read as the reverse complement.
CAGTGCGGCCGCGCATTCGAGCGCCAGCTGCGGGTCGGCCAGATCCTGAGGTTCGACGCGATCGCGGTAATATTGTTCGACCCAGGCGACCAGCCGCGCATACAGCGCCTCGGTCATGATCACGCCCTGGTGCATGGCGGCGGCTTCCTCGTCGGTCAGCACCACGCGCAGGCGCAGGCAGGCCGGTCCGCCGCCATTGCGCATGCTCTGGCGCAGGTCGAATTCGACCAGTTCGTCGATCGGGCCGCCGCTGGCGACCAGGCCGGCCAGGTAGTTGGACACGGCCGCGTTCTCGCGGCACTCGTGCGGCACCACCAGCGCCATGCGGCCATCCGGCTTGGACAGCAGCTGGCTGTTGAACAGGTAGCTGGCCACGGCGTCGGCCACCGGCACCTGGCTGCTCGCCACGCGCACCGATTGCAGCTCGGTGTCGACGCCGGCCAGGGCGCGCCGCAGCGCGTCCAGGGTGCCCGCTTCGTCGGCGAAGGCCTGCTCGTGATGGAACAGCACGTTGCCGTTGCCGACCGAGATCACGTCGTTGTGGAACACGCCCTGGTCGATCACGTCAGGATTCTGGGCGGCGAATACGGTGCGCGCCGGGTCCAGGCCGTGCAGGCGCGCGATCGCCTGCGAGGCCTCGAGCGTCTGGCGCGCCGGGTATTTCTTCGGCGCCGGGGCGGATGGGTCGAACTCCACCCGGCCATAGACGAAGAACTCGACGCCGGCCGCCCCATGGCTGGCGGCGAAGCGCGTGTGGTTGGCGGCGCCCTCGTCGGCGAAGGCCGGCACCGACGGCAAGGTGTCGTGCACCACGAAGCGATTGCTGTCGGCGAAGATCGCGCGCAGGGTGCGGGTCGCCTGCAGATGCTCTTCGGAGCGGTGCAGCTTGTTGTTCAGGTTCGCGGCAGTAAAGTGCACGCGGCCGTCGAGCGAGTCGGCCGACGGGCTCACGGTGCCGGCGTTGGCAGTCCACATCGGCGCGGCCGACCAGGCGCAGGCCAGGATCACCGGCGCTTCGCGCCAGGCGCGCCCCAGCACGTCGGCATCGGTGCCCGAGAAACCCAGGCTGCGCAGCAGGCGAAAGTTCGGACGGCCTTGCGGCGGCATCACCGCCTGGGCGAAGCCGCGCGCGGCCAGCTCGCGCATCTTGGCCAGGCCCTGCAGCGCGGCCTGGCGCGGATTCGAAGCCGAGCGCACGTTGTTGAACGAGGCGACGTTGCCGAACGAGAGGCCGGCATAGTTGTGCGACGGGCCGACCAGGCCGTCGAAGTTGAATTCACGGGCGTCGCGCATGGTCAGGTTCCTTGCGCCGGGAAGGCCAGGCCGGGCGACAGCTTGGCCGGCATTTCCAGTGCCGCTGTCTCGATCGAGGCCACCGGATAGGCGCAGTAGTCGGCCGCGTAATAGGCGCTCGGACGGTGGTTGCCCGACTTGCCGACGCCGCCGAACGGCGCCGAGCTGGCCGCGCCCGTGGTCGGACGGTTCCAGTTGACGATGCCGGCGCGGGCGCGCACGGCAAACCGCTTCCACAGTTCTTCCGACGGCGACAGCAGCGCGGCAGCCAGGCCGAATTCGGTGGCGTTGGCTACACGCAGGGCGTCGTCGAAGTCTTTCACGCGGATTACCTGCAGCAGCGGGCCGAACCACTCTTCGTCGGGGATGCCTTGCGCATCGGTGGTGTCGACGATGCCGGCGGTGACGAAGCCGGCATTGGTGTCGAGCTGGCGCATCTGCAGCAGGATCTTGCCGCCCTTGGTCGCCATATCGGCCTGCGCCTGCACCAGGCGCGCGGCAACGGCGCTCGAGACCACCGGTCCCATGAACGGCTGCGGCTCGGCGTTCGACGGGCCGACCTGCAACTGCGCGGCTACTTCGACCAGGCGTGCCAGGAAGGCCTGCCCCGCCTCGTTGTCCTGGATGACCAGGCGGCGCGCGCAGGTGCAGCGCTGGCCGGCCGAAATGAAGGCCGACATCACGGTGTGATGAACGGCGGCGTCGATGTCTTCCACGTCCCAGACCACCAGGGGATTGTTGCCGCCCATTTCCAGCGCCAGCATCTTGCCCGGCTGGCCGCCGAACTGCTTGTGCAGGGCCGCGCCGGTCTGGCTGCTGCCGGTGAACAGCACGCCATCGATCAGCGGCTCCTGGCCCAGCGCGATGCCGGTCTCGCGGCCGCCGTTGACGAGGTTCAGCACACCCTTCGGCAGGCCGGCCTTCTCCCACAGCTCGACGGTTTTCACCGCCGTGCGCGGCGCATATTCGCTCGGCTTGAACACGACGGTATTCCCGGCGATCAGCGCCGGCACGATGTGGCCGTTCGGGAGGTGGCCGGGGAAATTATAGGGGCCGTAGACGGCGAACACGCCGTGCGGACGATGGCGCAGCACGGCATTGCCGTCGGCGACCTTGGCCTGGCTTTCTCCGGTGCGCGCGCCGTAAGAAAGGACAGAGATGTCGATCTTGTTGGCCATGGTGGCTACTTCCGTGCGCGCTTCCCACAGCGGTTTGCCGACTTCCTCGGCGATGGTCGCCGCCAGTTCCTCGGCGTGGGTTTTCAGCAGGTCGCGAAAGCGCGTCGCGATGGCGATGCGTTCGTCGAGCGACGTCAGGGCCCAGGCTTCGAAGCCGGCATGCGCGGCGGAAGCGGCGCGCGCCACGTCGTCGGCCGTCGATTCATTGCTGGTCCAGGTCTGGCTGCCGGTCGACGGATCGATGGTCGCCAGTTCGCGGCCGCTGCCGGCGAGCCACTCGCCGTTGATGTAGTTCGAAAGATTAGCCATGGGAAGTCTTCCTGGTATTGAGTGTCAGGGTACGCACGTTGTCGCCCGCCTGACAGCGCAGCTGCGCCAGCTCGGCGGGGTTCAGGACCACGCTGGTGGCGCCCGGCACGGCGCGGGTCAGGATCATCCTGAAATCGTCGAGGCGCGTGTTCGACACCAGCATATGCTCGGTGTCCGGCGCCGCTTCCTCGTCCGCCAGCCCTTCGGCCGCCACCGCCAGCACGCTGTCGCGCACCGCGCGCAGTTCGGACACGCGGCCCTGCAGCACCGGACCGGCATCGAAGATGTCGACGTAGCCCTCGTAATGCATGCCTTCCTGCTCCAGCAGGCGGCGCGCCGGCTGGGTCGAGGTGTGCACCTTGCCGATCACGTCGACCGCCGACTGGGGCAGGTAGTCGACATACAGCGGCTGGCGCGGCATCAGCTCTGCGATAAAGGATTTCTTGCCGATCGCGGTCAGGCCGTCGACGTGGTTGAAGTCCATCTTGAAGAAGTGGCGGCCCAGGCCTTCGTAGAACGGAGAATCGCCCGCCTCGTCCTGGTAGCCGCGCATCTCGGCGATGATTTTTTCGGTGAACACGTGCTGGAACTGGGCGATGAACAGGAAGCGGCTCTTGGACAGCCACTTGCCGTTGAAGCCGGCGCGGTACTGCGGCAGCAGGAACAGCGAGCACAGTTCGGTCGAGCCGGTGAGATCGTTCGACAGGTACAGCGTCTCCATCCGGGTGAACACGTTCAGCTCGCGGCTGCAGTGCACCAGGGTGCCGATGCGGTAGTTGTAGAACGGCTCGGTCAGGCCGACCGCGCCCTTGATCGCGCACACGCCGGCGATGCGGCGGTCTTCGGTATGCTCCAGCACGAACATGTAGTCGCGCTGCTCGGGCGGGATGGTTTGGGCGAACGAGGCCTCGGAGGTCGCCAGGCGCTGGCCCAGCATCTCGGTGTCGGGTTTCAGGGTGGTCATGCCGCTGCCGGCCTGGCGCGCCATTTCCATCAGGGCGTCGAGGTCGGACAGTCTGGAAGAACGGATCACGAGCATGCTGGTTCTCCCTGGATGCGCACGCACACCACTTCGTCGCCGGCCGAGACGCCCAGCGCCTGCTGGACCTCGCGCGGCAAGTCGATGCTGTGCGCATGTTCGATCGGTGCACAGCGCACGGTCACGGCGCGGAAACCGTTGTCGACGCTGGCGACGGCGTAGTCGACGGGCGCCACGTCCGGCGCGTGAGCGGGTGCATGAGCAGGACCGGCGCCCACGCGCAGCCGGTGCGAGGCGCAGAACGAGCGCAGCGCGTTCTTGTGCGCCTGCAGGATCGGGCCGCCATCGAAGATGTCGATGTATTCGTCGGCTTCAAAACCTTCTTGCGCCAGCAGGTCGAAGGCCATCTGGCCGCCCGGATGGATCTGGCCCAGCGCGGCCTGGGCGTCGCCCGGCAGCAGCGGCACGTAGACCGGATAATGCGGCATCAGCTCGACGATCAAGGTGCGGTTGCGGGCGCCCTCGATCAGGCGCTCGGCCTCGAGGAAGTCCATCTTGAAGAATTTGCGGCCAAGCGCATTCCAGAACGGCGACTGGCCGTCGCCGTCCAGGCGCCCGGCCAGCGGCACGAAGAAGCGGTCACCGAAGCGGTGCGGCGCCAGCATGGCGTACAGCAGGCGCGCGCGCGACAGCAGCGCGGCCTCGATGCCGGCGCTGTCGCGGTGACGCAGGAAGAAGCCGGACAGCTGCGAATAGGCGGTGAGCTCGGAGCACAGGGTCAGCGCGTGCACGCTGTGGCTGATGTTCAGGTCGCGCGAGACCTGCTGGATCACGTCGTTGCGGAAGGCAAAATAGGTGCCGTTCGAGCCGGCCGAGGCGTGGATGATGGCGGTGCCGACCACTTCGCGCGAGCGCAGGTCTTCCAGCACGAACAGATACGACTCTTCGCTCGGGATATCGACCTGGGCCGCGAACGAGGCGAGCGAGCGCTCGACCGCGGCGACAATGCCTTCACGCGTGCGCGGGAGCGTGTGCACGCCCGGCATCGAGATGGCCGCCATCGCTTCCAGCGCGCCGATATCCGCGCGATCTACCGGACGGACAACATACATGTGTACTCCCTGGTGAAACGTAAGTGGAGACAATGCCCACGGCCGGCCCACCCTCCCGGGCAGGCCGGCCGCGACCGGATTTGGGCGATCAGGCGCCGGTGAATTCCGTCACCGCCGCGCGCATCAGGCGGTCGGCTTCGGCGATCTGCTCGTCCGACACCACCAGTGCCGGCGCCAGGCGCACGACGTCCGGGCCGGCGATCAGGAGCATCAGACCCAGCTTCTCGCACAGCTTGGTGTAGTCCTTCGAACGGCCCTTGACGCCTTCGGCCATCGGCAGGCCGATGAGCAGGCCCATGCCGCGCGGCTGGCCGAACACCTGCGGATAATCCGCCGCCAGTTGCTGCAGATTGGCCATGACTTTTGCGCTGGCTTCCTTGACGCGGCCCAGGAAGGCCGGCTGGTTGATCAGCTCGAGGACCTTGAGGCCGACGCTCGAGGCCAGCGGGTTGCCGCCGTAGGTGGTGCCGTGGGTGCCGACCGCCAGGTACTGGGCGATCTCGGTGGTGGTCAGCATGGCGCCGATCGGATAGCCGTTGCCCAGCGCCTTGGCCGAGGTCAGCACGTCCGGCACCACGCCCATCTGCTCGTAGGCGAACAGGGTGCCGCAGCGGCCCATGCCCGACTGCACTTCGTCGAACACCAGCAGCGCGCCGGTCTGGTCGCAGAACTCGCGCAGCGCCTTCAGGTAGTCGGGATTGCCCGGGATGACGCCGCCCTCGCCCTGGATCGGTTCGACGATCACGGCGGCGACGTCGTCGGTGATGGCGGCGCGCGCCGCTTCGATGTCGTTGTACGGGATGTGGGAGAGGTCTTGCGGCAGCGGCTCGAAGCCTTCGGTGTACTTCGGCTGGCCGCCGACCGAGACGGTGAACAGGGTGCGGCCGTGGAACGACGACAGGCAGGACACGATGCGCGACTTGTGCGGGCCGAACTTGCCGTGCGCGTACTTACGCGCCAATTTGAGGGCCGCTTCGTTGGCTTCGGCGCCCGAGTTGCAGAAGAAAGCGCGTTCGGCGAAGGTGGCGGCTATCAGTGCCGAGGCCAGGCGCAGCACCGGCTCGTTGGTGTAGCCATTGCCGATGTGCCACAGGGTGTTGAGCTGTTTGGTCAGCGCTTCGTTCACTTCCGGATTGGCGTGGCCCAGGGCGGTGACGGCGATGCCCGAGGTGAAGTCGAGGTAATGCTTGCCTTCCTGGTCCCACAGGTCCAGGCCCGACGCGCGCACCGGCACCATCGCGGCCGGGGCGTAGGTGGGGACCAGGACCTCGTCAAAAGTCTGACGGCTAACCGGCAGCGTGGCGATACCCGAATCAAGCTTTGCGTTCATGGCTTCTTTCCTCATCCAATCAGTGTGGGTGGCGCGGGATGGAATCACCGCATGATCGGGCCATTATAGAAACGCTTCCCGACAACTTCTTTTAGAAGTGCGACAGGCATTTTCATTTTTGGACGGGAGGGGAAAACCAGGTCTTTGGCCCGCGCCCCAAGCACGTCATTCCCGCGTAGGCGGGAACCCAGTTTTCTTGCGTAGCCAGAACATGCAAACTTAGGCTCTGGGCGAGCACACTCGGGTTCCCGCCTTCGCGGAAACGACGTGACTGGGCCGCGGGCCGAGGATGTGAGCAGTTACTGCGCTAACTTTCGCTGACGCTCTTCCCTTGGTGTATTACCGAACAGCGCCCCAAATGCTGTCGAGAAATGCGATCCTGAGGAAAACCCGCACATCAACCCCACCTGCACGATCGAATGATTGGTATCGAGCAGCAGCTGGCGCGCGCGGCGCAGGCGCAGTTCGAGATAGTAGCGCGACGGCAGGCTGCCCAGGTATTGCTTGAACAGGCGTTCCAGCTGGCGCCGCGAAACGCCGGCCAGCTGGGCGATCTCGTCGGTCGAGAGCGGCTCTTCGATGTTCGCCTCCATCAGCGCCACCGCCTCGGACAGCTTGGGCTGCAGGGCGCCGAAACGGGCCTGCAGCGCCACCCGCTGGCGCTCGTCCGGGCCGCGCACGCGGTCGATGCACAGGGTTTCCTTCACTTGCGCCTGGACCGTGGCGCCGAACAGCAGTTCGACCAGCCGCAGGGCGAAGTCGATGCTGGCCGCGCCGCCGCAGCAGGTGAGGCGGTTGGCGTCGACCTCGTATAAATGGGGTGTGAGCAGGGCCTGCTCGGCCTGGGCGTTCACGTCCGGATACAGGGCCCAGGGCAAGGCGGTGCGCACGCCATGCAGGACGCCGGCGTCGGCCAGCCACAGCACGCCGGCGCCGACGCCACCCCAATACGGCGCGGCGCGGCAACGCTCGATCAGCGCGCGCAAGTTGGCCGGGCGCAAGGCCGCCTCGGCCTCGTCGGCCACCAGCAGCACCAGGTGCCAGTGGCGCCCAGGATCGCTCATGAATTTGTCGGGACCGCGCACGTCGACGTGCAGGCGGTCCGGCCCCAGCACCTTGGCCGCCAGGCGAAGCGGCTGGTACAGCCCGGACCAGGTCAGCGCATCGGGCTCGCCGGCGTTCACCAGCAGGATGCGCAGCGGCCGCTCCTGCGCCAGCAGGGACAGGTCAGGCTGCATCGCGGCGGGTGAGGGATGCGATGGCTGCAGAAGGGGACGCGCGACGGACGTGATGAAAGGACATGGTCGTCTATCATACCGGAGTTCAATCGGCGCGTTTCGCGCCGACCATGCCTCTGGCAGAATCTTGCGTGGCGGGCAACGTAAGGTGCGGCGGACGGCTATAATCCCCGCCCATGGGGGAACGATATCTAAAAAGCGTCCGGCTGCTGGCCGAGTGCATGCAGGGCTTCGAGCGCGTCTCGGGCGATGCGGTGCGCCAGAACGGGTTGACGCATGCGCAGTTCGATATCATCGCCACGCTGGGCAATACCACCGGCATGAGCTACAAGGAACTGGGCGAACGCACCCTGATCACCAAGGGAACCCTGACCGGTGTCATCGAACGCCTGGAACAAAAAGGCCTGGTGCTGCGCGAGCGCAGCTGCGACGACAAGCGATCGTTCTTCGTGCGCCTGACGCCTGCCGGCGATCAGGTGTTCTGCGATGTGTTCCCGAAAGTGATTGCACGTGGAAAAGAATTATTCACCGCCTACAGCGATGCCGACTTCGCAGTGCTCGAAGATGCGCTCGGCCTGCTGCGCGAGCGCATCCGCGCCAATGGCGCCGGTGTCCAGCATGACGGCAGCGACGACGGCGACTGCCCCACTCCCTCCCTATTCCACCTGAAGGAAACGCCTTGAAAACCTCTCTCATCGACGGCAAGAAGCCACCCCATTTCGACAAGCACATCATCGGCAACATCCTGCTCGACGTCGCTCCACTGGAAGAAGTGCGCGAGGAACCGATGCTGATCGGCGTGCGCAACGAAGCCGGCGAGATCTATCGCCTCATCGGTGCTGCCAAACTCAACAGCTACATGAACGCGGTCGAGGAACTGCTCGACCTCGGTCTGGTCGACGAGCTGGAAAACCTCGAAGAACAGAGGGAAGGCTGCGACGCCATCTTCAGCGAAGAGTAAGAGCTTGGAGGCAACTGCCCGCTGAAATCGATACCATGGGGCAATATTTTTGCAAGCAAGGTGTTGTGTTAGGGGTATAATTTTTCTATGGACCAAGTCTCCGCACTCGACAGCATCGCCGCCGAAGCCAGCCGCGGCGAACTTGCCTTCCCCACCAGCGTCAACGCCTCGCTGACCCTGCAACGGGCGCTGGGCGAACCCGATTGCCATATCGACGCCGCCGCCCGCCTGGTGCAGGCCGAGCCGCTGCTGGCGGCGCGCACGGTCGCGATCGCCAACTCGGTGGCCTATAACCGCAGCGGCAACGACGTCACCAATGTGCGCGCGGCGGTCCAGCGGGTGGGCTTTCGCACCCTGGGCGCCCTGGCGACCTCGGTCATCGTGCGCCAGCTGGCCAGCGAGATCCGCGATCCGGGCCTGCGCCACAAGGCCGACCAGCTGTGGGCCCATTCGGCCCATGTGGCCGCGCTGGCCCAGGTGATCGCGCGCCGCGTATCCTTCGTCGATCCCGAAACGGCGCTGTTCGCCGGCATCGTGCACGAGGTGGGCGGCTTCTACCTGCTGTCGCGCGCCGAAGCCCTGCCCGGCCTGCTGGACGACAACCTCGATGCCTGGCTCGACCATGGCGAAGCGGCCATCGGCCGCGGCGTGCTGCACAAGCTGGGCGTCCCGGCGCCGGTCATGAGTGCGATCGAAGCGCTGTGGGTCGGCATGCGCGCGCTGCCGCCGGAAACCCTGGGCGACACCCTGCTGCTGGCCAATGACCTGTCGCCCCTGCCTTCTCCCCTGTTCGCGCCGCCCGGCGCCACCACCCATGCCGCAGCGGCCACCATCGACTTCGTGTTCGGCGAAGGCACGCTCAAGGGCGTGCTGGAAGAATCGGGCGAGGAAGTCAAGAGCCTGACGTCGGCGCTGATGTAAGCGACGCACAAAAAAAACGCCCGCTCGGTAAGGAGCGGGCCAAGTCCAAAACTAGGGATGTCCTGAAAGAGACAGCTTCATCTTATGCCTGCCGCGTAGCGCACTCCGTACGTTCACGCACACTGGCCACCACTCTTTTCGCTTCACCAGCTCCGGGCCATTGCCGGCCCAGCCGTGCATTTCCGCTCCGCGCTTTCTGCTAAGGTCGTTCTGCCAGGACGCGACAGCAGAGCGCGTCCGGTGCAATCACGCTCTGGAGGACATTCCCATGAAAATCAGCCTGAACGACCAGGTGGCGCTCGTCACCGGCGGCGACTCCGGCATCGGCCGCGCCATCAGCATCGCCTTCGCCGCGGCCGGCGCCAAGGTGGTGGTCAACTACAACAGCAGCAAAGAGAAGGCGGACGAGGTCGTGGCAGCGATCGAGCAGGCCGGCGGCCACGCGCTCGCGGTCCAGTGCGACGTGTCCAGCGAAGCCGACGTCGAGCGCCTGTTCGCGCAAATCGACAAGGTCTTCGGCGGCCTCGACATCCTGGTCGCCAATGCCGGCATGCAAAAGGATGCCGGCATCGCCGAGATGTCGCTGGAGGACTGGAAAGCCGTGCTCGACGTCAACCTGACCGGCCAGTTCCTGTGCGCCCGCGCCGCAGTGAAGTGCTTTCGCCAACAGGGCAACCGCGGCCGCATGCGCGCCAACGGCGTCATCCTGTGCATGAGCTCGGTCCACGAAACGATCCCCTGGGCCGGCCACGTCAACTATGCCGCGTCCAAGGGCGGCATCGGCATGTTCATGCGCTCGCTTGCCCAGGAAGTCGCGCAAGAACGCATCCGCGTCAACGGCATCGCCCCCGGCGCCATCCGCACCCCGATCAACGAAGACGCCACCGAAGGCGAGGCAGGCAAGAAGCTGCTCGAGCTGATTCCGTATGGACGCATCGGCGACGCCGACGACGTGGCCAACCTGGCGCTGTTCATGGCGTCCGACCTGGCCGACTACATGACCGGCACCACGGTCTATGTCGACGGCGGCATGTCGCTCTACCCAGGATTTGAAGACAATGGCTGAACCAAACGTAACCCGCCCGCCCCGCCCGATTGGCGAGCACGGCGCCATCGGCAATATGGCCACGATCGCCCTGGTGGCGCTCGATGGCGCCATCGACTTCTTGTGCTGGCCCGACTTCGACAGCCCCAGCATCTTCGCCGCCCTGCTCGACCCCGAACAGGGCGGCCACTTCACCATCGCGCCCGAGGACGGGGACATGCGCGTGGTGCAGACCTATGTGCCCGACACCAATGTGCTGCTGACGCAGTGGATGGGCGAAACGGCCAACGTCGAGATCATCGACTTCATGGTCGGCCCCGAGGAACTCGGCCACGGCCCGGCGCGCCTGGTACGCAGGGTGCGGGTCAGCAGCGGCGAGGCCCGCATCCGGGTCGACTGCCAGCCGCGCTTCGACTATGCGCGCCAGCGGCCCCAAGTGACGGTGGGGCAAGACCACGCGCTGTTCGCGGCCCCCGCCGACCACACCATCCCGCGCCTGCGCCTGTCGGCGCCGGTGGAATTCGTGGCGACCGACGGCGGCGCATGCGCCTCCATCGTGCTGCACGATGGCGACGTGATGGATTTCGTGCTCGACGAGGATGGCGACTCGAGCCTCGACGCCGGCGCGCGCGACGCCCTGCTGGCCGAAGTCGTGCGGCGCTGGCAGGACTGGACCAGGCGCTCGACCTACAAGGGCCGCTGGCGCGAGGCGGTCAACCGTTCGGCGCTGGTGCTCAAGCTGATGACCTCGTGCCGCCACGGCTCGATGGTCGCGGCCGCGACCTTCGGCCTGCCCGAGGTATTGGGCGGTTCGCGCAACTGGGACTACCGCGCGACCTGGATCCGCGATGCCTCGTTCACCGTGTATGCGCTGATGCGGCTCGGCTACACCGACGAGGCCAAGGCATTTACCCGCTGGGCGGCCGAGCGGCCGAAGCATGACTCGACCGACAGCCACCTGCGCATCATGTATGCGCTCGACGGCAGCCAGATTGGCGAGGAAATCGAACTCGACCACCTGGCCGGGTATGCCGGTTCCAGGCCAGTACGCATCGGCAATGCCGCCGCGACCCAGCTCCAGCTCGACATTTTCGGCGCCCTGCTCGACGCCATCTACCTGAGCAACAAGTATGGCGAGGCGATCTCGCATGCCGACTGGGTGGGCGTGTGCGAGGTGGTCAACTATGTCTGCGACAACTGGCAGCGGCCCGACATCGGCATCTGGGAGGGCCGCGAGGAGCCGCGTGAACACCTGCATTCGCAGCTCATGTGCTGGGTGGCGGTCGACCGCGCGGTGCGCCTGGCCAGCAAGCGTTCGCTGCGGGCGCCGTTCCAGCGCTGGATCGCGACGCGCAACGAAATCTCCCGGTATATCTGGGACACGTTCTGGAACGAAGAGCTCGGCCACTTCGTGCGCAGCAAGGGTTCGCGCGACCTGGACGGCGCGCTCCTGATGATGCCGCTGGTGCGCTTCGTCGGCTCGACCGACCCGCAATGGCTGGCCACGCTGGACGCGATCGGCGAGCAGCTCGGCGACGATGCGCTGGTGCTGCGCTACGACCGCGACGATGGCCTCGAGGGCCAGGAAGGCGCGTTCGCGGCCTGCTCCTTCTGGTACGTCGAATGCCTGGCGCGCGCCGGCCGCATCGACCAGGCCCGCAACAATATGGAAAAGCTGCTCGCCTACGGCAACCACGTCCACCTGTATGCAGAAGAATTCACCAATAAGGCCGAGCTGCTCGGGAACTTCCCGCAAGCCTTTACGCACCTGGCCCTGATCAGCGCCGCGACCTATCTCGATGCTGCGCTCGATGGCAAGATCGAGCACCCGTGGCAGCTGTAGATAAAAAAAACCCGCTCCGTTGCCGGGGCGGGTTGAAGTCCAAAACTAGGGATGTCCTGAAAGAGACGAGTTCATCTTACTGTTGGCAAGGCAGACGCTCGGTGCGCTGATTCACACTTTGACATGATTTTTTAACATGTCCGCCATCGACGATTATTTCGATATGCGAAATAATCATGTGCCAACAGAGTCATTCCCATCACATTCATTTGATCCCACACTGCTCCCATGGCTCGCGATCGACGCGCTCCATCAACCAACCAGGGATCAACAACATGAAAATCCATCACCACCCGCTGTCCGGCCATTCCCACCGCGTCGTATTGTTCGCATCGCTCCTTGGCGTGCCGCACGAACTGGTCGAAGTCGATCTCAAGGCCGGCGCCCACAAGAAGCCCGCCTTTCTCGCGCTGAACCCGTTTGGCCAGGTGCCGGTGCTGGAAGACGATGGTACGGTCATCGCCGATTCGAACGCCATCCTGGTCTATCTCGCCACCAAGGCTGGCCGTCACGACTGGCTCCCCGTGGACGCGGCCGGCGCCGCGGCCGTCCAGCGCTGGCTGTCGGTGGCTGCCGGCGACGTCGCCTACGGTCCGGCGGCGGCGCGCCTGATCACCGTGTTCGGCGCCAAATACCATGCCGACGAAGTCATCGCCCGCGCCCACGCCCTGCTCGCCCGGCTCGAAAGCCACCTGGCCGGCGGCGACTGGCTGGCCGCCGACCACCCCACCATCGCCGACGTCGCGCTGTACAGCTACCTCGCCCGCGCGCCCGAAGGCAATGTCGACCTGTCCGCCTATCCCGCCGTGCAGGCCTTCCTGCGCCGTATCGAGGCCTTGCCCGGCTTCGTGCCGTTTGTCCAGACGCCGGTCGGCCTGGCTGCGGCAGCGTAACGACGGCCCACGCATTGAGAGGAGACGACATGGCCGAACAACTGGAAAAGCTGTCCACCTGGCACGAAGGCGAAAAATTCATCCAGGCGAAATTGGGGGTGGTCGAGCGCATGGACATCGTCGGCCGGCGCGTGGTGCGGGATTTCATGCCCGACCAGCACCGCGACTTCTATGCCCAGCTGCCCTTCATCGTGCTGGGCAGCGTGGATGCCAGCGGCGATGCATGGGCAACTTTTCTTGAAGGCCGGCCTGGCTTCATGTCCTCGGCAACGCGCACCTCGCTCGACCTCGCCACCCGTGTGCACCCCGCCGATCCGGCCGCTGAAGGCATGCGCGATGGCGCGCCGGTGGGGCTGTTGGGCATGGAGATGCACACCCGGCGCCGCAACCGCATGAACGGACGCCTAGCGCACACGGATGCTGGATTGCATATCGACGTCGACCAGAGCTTCGGCAACTGTCCGCGCTACATCCAGCTGCGCGAGTTCGCTTTCGAGCGCGAGCCAGGCGCCCCGTTCACCGGCCAGGCCGAACACCTGGCCGCGCTCGACCCGGAAGCGCGCGCGCTGATCGCAAGGGCCGACGCCTTCTTCGTCGCCTCCTATGCCGACCGGAGCGATCGTACGGAACGGCGCCAGGTCGACGTCTCGCACCGCGGCGGCAAGGCCGGCTTCGTGCGCATCGCCGACGACGGCACGCTCACGATTCCCGATTTCGACGGCAACCTGTTCTTCAATACGCTGGGCAATATCGTCGTCAACGGCAAGGCCGGGCTGCTGTTCGTCGATTTCGCCAGTGGCGATATGCTGCAGATGAGCGGCGATGCCGAAGTCGTGTTCGACTCGCCCGAGATCGCCGCCTTCCAGGGCGCCGAGCGGCTATGGACGTTCAAGGCGCGCCGCATCGTGCGCCGGCGCGCCGGCCTGGCCTTGCGCTGGACCTTCCAGGACGGCGGCTGGTCGGCCAACTCGCTGATGACCGGCGACTGGCAGCAGGCTGGCGAGCGCCTGCGCGCGCTTGACTTCGCCAACCGCTGGCGCAGCCTGAAGGTGGCGCGCATTGTCGAGGAAAGCACGGCGATCCGCTCCTTCTACCTGGAGCCGGACGACGGCGCCGGGCTGCTGCCTCACCTGCCGGGGCAGCACCTGCCGATCCGGGTCACCTTGCCCGGCGCCGACAAGCCGCTCATCCGTACCTATACCCTGTCGCATGCGCCTTCCGATGGCGGCTACCGGATCAGCGTCAAGCGCGAGAGCCTGGTGTCGCGCTACCTGCATGAGCAGCTGCGCGAAGGCGACGTGCTCGAGACCCGCGCGCCGGCCGGCGACTTCACGCTGGACATGGCGACCAGCCGGCCGGTGGTGCTGCTGGCCGGCGGCGTCGGCATCACGCCGATGCTGGCGATGCTGCGCCATATCGTCTACGAAGGATTGCGCAAACAAAAGGTTCGCCCCACGACCCTGTTCTATGCCGCCCGCTCGCAGGCCGAGCGCGCCTTCGACGGCGAGCTGGCCGAACTGGTCGCCGCCGCGAAGGGCTCCGTCAAGCTGGTGCGCGTGCTGAGCGAGCCTGGCGAGGCCGGCGAGGGCCAGGACTACGAGGCCGCCGGACGCATCGACATGGCGCTGCTCGGCCAATATCTCTCCTTTGGCGACTACGAATTCTACCTGTGCGGCCCGCCGGCCTTCAGCCAGGCGATCTATGACGGGCTGCGCGGCTACGGCATCGCCGACAGCCGGATCCATGCCGAAGCCTTCGGGCCGGCCTCGCTGGCGCGCACGCCCGACTGCGCCGCCGTGGCGGCCCCCGCGCGGCTGCCGCCGGCGACGACAACCGTGCCGGTCATGTTCATGGATTCGCTCAAGGAAGCGCGCTGGACGCCCGGCAGCGGCACCCTGCTCGAGCTGGCCGAGGCGCGCGGGCTGGAACCGGAATTCAGCTGCCGCGAAGGCACGTGCGGAACCTGCCGAACCAAGCTGCTCAAGGGAGCGGTGACCTATATCAAGGAGCCGGGCGCGAGCGTGGCGGACGACGAGGTGCTGGTCTGCTGTGCGGTCCCGGCGGCGCAGGCTGATGGCGACGGCGGACTGCAGCTGGGCCTGTAAAGAGCGGTCGCGGGATGGCCGGACAAAAAAAACCCGCTTCGTTGCGGAAGCGGGTGAAGTCCAAAACTAGGGATGTCCTGAAAGAGACAGGTTCACTATAGGCGGGCCATGGTGGCGACTCCGTGCGCTGCCACACACAACACTGTGAAATTCGTCGCGCAACAGCGTCACATCAAACAAAATGCCGCCGCGGCAAGCCGGGGCGGCATTGTTCATGCGAGGCGGATAGCTTAGACCACCGCGCCGTCGGTCTCGTCCTTCTCCTTGATCGGCTTAATCAGGTCTTCGCGCTTGACGCCCAGCCACATGGCCACCGCCGCCGCCACGAACACCGACGAGTACACGCCGAACAGGATGCCGATGGCCAGCGCGATCGCGAAGTAGTGCAGCGCGTAGCCGCCGAAGAACAGCATCGACATCACCATCATCAGGGTCGAGCCGTGAGTGATGATGGTACGCGAGATGGTGCTGGTGATCGCGTGGTCGATGACTTCCGACGTCGACATCTTGCGCTGCTTGCGGAACATCTCGCGGATCCGGTCGAAGATGACGACCGACTCGTTGACCGAGTAGCCCAGCACCGCCAGCGTTGCCGCCAGCACCGTCAGCGAGAATTCCCACTGGAAGAAGGCGAAGAAGCCCAGGATGATGACCACGTCGTGCAGGTTGGCGACCACGGCGGCGACGGCGAATTTCCATTCGAAGCGGATGGCCAGGTAGATCATGATGCCGACGATGACCATGATCAGCGCGTTCAGGCCGTTCTGGGCCAGCTCGTCGCCGACCGACGGGCCGACGAATTCGACCCGCTGCAGGCTGATCAGTTCCTCGCCGGACGCCTTGGCGCAGCTGGTGTGGTTGATCACCTCGCCCTTGTCGGTCGTGACCTGGCTCTGCTTCGGCGCACCGCCGTCGGCGGCGCAGATGGCATTGAAGACGCGGGCCGAGGTGCCGGCCGCTTCCGCGCCTTCCAGGATTGGCAGGCGCAGCATGATGTCCTGGGCAGTGCCGAAGCTGGCCACTTCAGGATGCGAATAGCCCATGCCGCGTAACGTGTCGCGGATCTTTTCCTGGTTGGCCGCATGCGGATAGCGCAGCTCCATCACGGTGCCGCCGGTGAACTCCACCGAGAAGTTCAGCCCTTTGCTGAACAGGAAGAACACCGCGAGCACGAAGGTCAGCACCGAGATCGCATTGAGGATCAGGGCGTGGCGCATGAACGGGATGTCCCGTTTGATCTTGAAAAATTCCATGTCAGTCTCGAGTCCTTACTTCTTGGTGGGCGACATGCCCGGCTGCCAGACCGTGCCGATCGAAATCTTGGTCAGCTTCTTCTTGCGGCCGTACCACAGGTTGGCGAAACCGCGGGCCACGACAACGGCCGAGAACATCGAGGTCAGGATGCCCAGGCAGTGCACCACGGCGAAGCCGCGCACCGGACCGGAACCGAAGATCAGCAGCGCCAGGCCGACGATCAGGGTGGTCACGTTGGAGTCGACGATGGTGTCCCAGGCGTGCTTGGAACCGGCCGCGATGGCCGCCTGCGGCGGCGCGCCGGCGCGCAGCTCTTCCCGGATGCGCTCGTTGACCAGCACGTTGGAGTCGATCGCGACGCCCAGCGCCAGCGCGATTGCGGCAATGCCCGGCAGGGTAAGCGTAATACCCAGAATCGACAGCAGGGCCAGCAGGAACAGCACGTTGGCCGCCAGCGCCAGCGCCGAGAACACGCCGAACAGGTGGTAGTAGACGATCATGAAGACCGCGATCGCCACGAAGCCCCACACGGTGGAGTGCAGGCCGCGATCGATGTTTTCCTGGCCCAGTTGCGGGCCGATCACGCGTTCCTCGACGAATTCCATCGGCGCCGACAGCGCGCCCGAACGCAGCAGCAGGGCCAGTTCGTTGGCGTCCTGCGAGGTGCCCATATTGGTGATCTGGAACGACGAACCCAGCTCGCTCTGGATGGTCGGGGCCGACAGGACGTTGTACACGCCCTTCTCCTTGAGCAGGATCGCCATGCGCTTGCCCACGTTATCGCGGGTAGCCTGGCGGATGCGGCGGCCGCCGTCGCCGTTCAGGTCAAGAGAGACAGCCGGCTGCTGGTTCGAATCGAAGCTGGCGGTGGCGCTCGAGATGTACTCACCGGTCAGGATGATGTCGCGTGACAACACGACCGGGGCGCCGCGGCCTTCGGTAAACAGTTCGGAATTGATTGGGATGGCGGCCGACAGCTCGGTGCCCGGGGTCACGGTCGAATCGACCATGCGCAGTTCGAGAGTCGCAGTACGGCCAATGATGTCCTTGGCGCGCGCCACGTCCTGCACGCCCGGCAACTGGACCACGATGCGGTCGGCGCCCTGCTGCTGGATGATCGGCTCGGTGGTGCCCAGTTCATTGATACGCTTGGACAGGGTCACGATGTTCTGCTTGACACCGTCTTCGATGGAACGCTTGATTGCGTCCGGCTTCAGGCTGACGACCAGTTTCTGGTCGGCGCCGTCGGCGGCGTCGGCGAAGTTGATCTCGTTCGACTGCGCGCTCAGCACGCCGCGGGCAGCGGTGCGGGTGGCGGCGTCGCGGAAGCGCACTTCGATGTTGTTGCCCACGCGTTCGATGCCGGCGTGGCGCACGTTCTTGTCGCGCAGATTGCTGCGCACGCTCGACTGAAGCGCCTTGACTTTATTGTCGATCACGGCCTTGGTGTCGACCTGCAGCAGGAAGTGCACGCCGCCACGCAAGTCGAGGCCCAGGCTCATCGGACCGGCGCCGATCTTTTCCATCCAGGCAGGCGTATTCTTGACCAGGTTGACGGTGACGATGTAATCGGGATTGGCCGGGTCGCGGTTGAGCTCTTTTTCGAGGGCCAACTTGGCCTTGAACTGCTCTTCGGTACCGGCAAAGCGAGCGCGCACTGACGTGCTGTGGCCCGTGCCTTCGAGGGTGATGCCAGTGGAGGGAACGCCGACACGCTTGAGCGCATCCTCGACCAGGCCAACCGAGGCGCTGGTGATGTTCAGGGTCGAACGGCCCGATGTCACCTGCAACGCCGGCGTTTCGCCGAAGTAGTTAGGCGCCGTGTACAACGCGCCGAGCAACAGCGCGAAGACGATCAGTAGGTATTTCCAGACGGGATAGCGATTCATAGTGTTCCGGCGTTCAGGTTGGGCAGTGCGGCCCGGGTGGAGCCGCACAGGCTTGCACTTACAGGGCTTTCAGGGTGCCCTTCGGCAGCAGGGTGGTCACTGCGTTCTTCTGCACGGTGATTTCGGTGCCGGTCGCGATTTCCAGGGACACGTAGGCGTCGGTCACTTTCGAGACGCGGCCCACGATGCCGCCAGCGGTCACGACTTCATCGCCCTTGGTCAGTGCTTCCATCATCGCTTTCAGCTCGCGCTGGCGTTTCTGCTGAGGACGGATCATCAGGAAATACATGACCACGAACATCAGGATCAGCGGCAGGAAGGTCGTCAGGCTGCCCATGATGCCTGGGTCAGCGGCGGCGGTTTGCGCGTAAGCGTTGGAAATGAACACAAGAACTCCGATTGTGAAGTTAAAAAAATAAGCGGTGTATTCTAGCATCGGCTAGACACCGAAAACCAAATCTGGCAATAGGTAATCTTGCTTTTCAGTATTGCAAGAGCCAACTAGAAATTTAGCACGGGGCAGCAGCGTCAATACGATTCTGCCCCGCTCAGCGAGTAAGCAAGCGCTTACACGCCTCGTGCACGGCCCGCATTGAACTCGATGCGGAACGCGTTGAAACGGTCGGCGTCGATGGCGTCGCGCATTTCCTGCATCAGCTTGAGGTAGTAATGCAGGTTGTGGATGGTGTTCAGGCGGGCGCCCAGGATCTCGTTCGAGCGGTGCAGGTGATGCAGGTAGGCGCGCGAGAAATTCTTGCAGCAATAGCAATCGCAGCTCTCGTCCAGCGGCGCCTGGTCGTCCTTGTAACGCGCGTTCTTGATCTTGACGTCGCCGAAGCGGGTGAACAGCCAGCCATTGCGTGCATTCCGGGTCGGCATCACGCAGTCGAACATATCGACGCCATTGGCCACGCCGTCGACCAGGTCTTCCGGCGTGCCGACGCCCATCAGGTAGTGCGGCTTGTTCTCGGGCAGGCGCGGGCCGACGTGGGCCAGGATGCGCTTCATGTCTTCCTTCGGCTCGCCCACCGACAGGCCGCCGATCGCCAGGCCCGGGAAATTAATATCCTCGAGGCCGGCCAGCGACTCGTCGCGCAGGTGCTCATACATGCCGCCCTGGACGATGCCGAACAGCGCATTCGGGTTTTCGCCGCCGGTGAACTCGTTCATCGAGCGCTGGGCCCAGCGCAGCGACATGCGCATCGACTTGGCGGCTTCATCAAAGGTGGCCGGGCGGCCGTCGATCTCGTAGGGCGTGCATTCGTCGAACTGCATCACGATGTCCGAGTTCAGCGCGCGCTGGATCTGCATCGAGATCTCGGGCGACAGGAATAGTTTCGAGCCGTCGATCGGCGAGGCGAACTTGACGCCCTCTTCCGTGATCTTGCGCATGGCGCCCAGCGAAAACACCTGGAAGCCGCCGGAGTCGGTCAGGATCGGTTTGTCCCAGCCCATGAACTGGTGCAGGCCGCCGAACTTGTTCATCACGTCCACGCCGGGACGCAGCCACAGGTGGAAGGTGTTGCCGAGGATGATTTGCGAGCCGACTTCCTTGAGTTCGACCGGGTCCATCGCCTTGACCGAACCATAGGTGCCGACCGGCATGAAGATCGGGGTTTCGATAGTGCCGTGGTTCAGTTTCAGGCGGCCGCGGCGGGCGTGCGACAGGCCGCTGGTGTCTTTTTTAAGCAGGGTAAATTCGAGCATCGTGTGTCTTTAACGTGAAGTAGTCGTCAGCAGCATGGCGTCGCCATAGCTGAAGAAGCGGTATTCATTGGCGATCGCGTGGGCATAGGCCTTGCGGATCGGGGCATAGCCGGCGAAGGCCGACACCAGCATCAGCAGCGTCGACTTGGGCAGGTGGAAGTTGGTGACCAGGCGCGAGACCGTCTTGAAGGTGTAGCCGGGCGTGATGAACAGCGCGGTGTCGGCGCTGCCGGCGACCAGCGCGCCGCTTTGCGAGGCCGATTCCAGCGCGCGCAAACTGGTGGTGCCGACGGCAACCACGTCGCGGCCCGCCGCCTTCGCGGCGCGCACCGCGTCCACCGTCTCTTGCGCAATGGTGTACCACTCGGTGTGCATCTTGTGCTCGCTCAAATCCTCGACCCGCACCGGCTGGAAGGTGCCGGCGCCCACGTGCAGGGTGACGTAGGCGAACTTGACGCCTTTTTGCGCCAACTTGTCGAGCAGGGGCTGGTCGAAGTGAAGGCCGGCCGTCGGCGCGGCCACGGCGCCCGGCTCTTTCGAGTACACGGTCTGGTAGCGCTGCTCGTCGAATTCGTCGGCGGTGTGCTCGATATAGGGCGGCAGCGGCAGGCGGCCGTGGGCTTCGATCAGCTCGAACACGTCACCTTCGAAGTGCAAGGTGAAGAATTCGCCGGCGCGTTCGCCGGTGGTGACGTCGAAGGCGTCGGCCAGGCGGATGCGGTTGCCGGGCTTGGGCGACTTGGAGGCGCGCACCTGGGCCAGCACGGTGCGGTCGTCGAGCACGCGCTCGACCAGCACCTCGACCTGGCCGCCGGTTTCCTTGACGCCGAAGAAGCGCGCCTTGAGCACGCGGGTATTGTTCATCACCAGCAGGTCGCCCGGCTGGAGCTGGTCGACGATGTCGGCGAAGTGGCGGTCGGTGATCTGGTCACCGTCGAGCTGCAACAGGCGCGAGGCGCTGCGGTCGGGCAGCGGCAGCTGCGCGATGCGCTCGGGTGGCAGCTCGAAGTCGAAATCGGAAAGCGAGTACATTATTCTCAATTCTGGGAAAATAAGCGCTGCCAGCTTTACAATACAGGCTCCAGCGCTGATGGCGAACCTTCTATTTTACGCCAGCGAGCGCCATTTTGCCGCGATATGCCCGCCTCCAAGACCACAAATCCTCCCAAAACCCTCGAAAGCAAGCTCGCCCGCCTCGGACTGCGCAGCGACATGGACCTGGTATTGCACCTGCCGATGCGCTACGAGGACGAGACCCAGATCGTGTCGATTCGCGAGGCCTGCCTGCGCGGCGGCCACGTTTCGCAGGTCGAGGGCGTGGTGACCAAGAACGAAATCTCGTTCAAGCCGCGGCGCCAGCTCCTGGTGACGATCGCCGACGAATCGGGCGATTTGCTGCTGCGCTTCATGAATTTCTACGGCAGCCAGGTCAAGCAGATGGCCGAAGGCGTGCGCATCCGTGCTCGCGGCGAACTGAAACACGGCTTCTTCGGGGCCGAGATGGTGCATCCGCAATACAAGGTCGTCAACGAAGGCGCGCCGCTGCCTTCCTCGCTCACGCCCGTGTATCCGTCCGGCGAAGGCCTGTCGCAGACGGTGCTGCGGCGCGCGATCGCCGATGCGATGAAGCGGATCGACTGGAGCGATACCGTCCCCGCAGGCATCCGTGCCAAGATGGGCTTGATCGACTTCGAGCCGGCCGTGAAACTGCTGCACTATCCGCCGGCCGACGTCGACGAACACGCGCTGGGCGAAAAATCGCATCCGGCCTGGGAGCGCATGAAGTTCGACGAGCTGCTGGCGCAGCAGCTGTCGCTCAAACGCGCGCAGCGTGCGCGGCGCGAAAAAGGCGCGCCGCATTTGCGCGCGGTGGGTGCGCTGTCCGACGCATTCCTGAAAGGATTGCCGTTTGCGCTCACCGGCGCCCAGCAGCGCGTGGTCGAAGAGATCCGTGCCGACCTGCGCGAAGGCTATCCGATGCAGCGCCTGCTGCAGGGCGACGTCGGCAGCGGCAAGACCGTGGTTTCGGCGCTGGCCGCGGCGCAGGCGATCGACAGCGGCTACCAGGCGGCGCTGATGGCGCCGACCGAGATCCTGGCCGAACAGCACTTCAGGAAGATCGCGGCCTGGATGGAGCCGCTCGGCGTGAAGGTCGCCTGGCTCACCGGCAGCCTCAAGAAAAAAGAGAAGGCCGCGTCGAACGAGTTGATCGAGTCGGGCGAGGCGAATCTGGTGATCGGCACCCATGCGCTGATCCAGGACACGGTGCAGTTCGCGAAACTGGGCCTGGTGATCGTCGACGAGCAGCACCGCTTCGGCGTCGGCCAGCGCCTTACCCTGCGCAACAAGGGCAGCGACGGCCTGGTGCCGCACCAACTCATGATGTCGGCAACGCCGATCCCGCGCACCCTGGCGATGACGTATTACGCCGACCTCGAGGTATCGGTGATCGACGAGCTGCCGCCGGGCCGCAGTCCGATCGTCACGCGCGCGATCGACCAGATGCGGCGCGACGAAGTGATCGAGCGCGTGTACGCGGCGGCGCTCGAAGGCCGGCAAGCGTACTGGGTCTGCCCGCTGATCGAGGAATCCGAGGCCCTGCAATTGCAGACCGCGACCGAGACCTACGAGACCCTGGCAGAATCGCTGCCCGAGCTGCAGGTGGGGCTGGTGCATGGCCGCATGAAGCCGGCCGAAAAACAGGAAGTGATGGACGCCTTCACGGCCGGCCAGGTGCACGTGCTGGTGGCGACCACCGTGATCGAGGTCGGGGTCGACGTGCCGAACGCCTCGCTGATGGTGATCGAGCATGCCGAGCGCTTCGGCCTGTCGCAGCTGCACCAGCTGCGCGGGCGCGTCGGGCGCGGATCGGCGGCCTCGGTGTGCCTGCTGCTGTACCAATCGCCGCTAGGTCAGGTGGCCAAGCAGCGTTTGATGACGATGCGCGAGACCACCGATGGCTTCGAGATCGCGCGACGTGACCTGGAGATCCGCGGGCCGGGAGAGTTTTTGGGCGCGCGCCAGTCGGGCCAGGCGATGCTGCGCTTCGCCGACCTGGAGCTCGATGGCTGGCTGGTCGACCGCGCGCGCGACGTGGCGCAGTATCTGCTCGATGGCGAAAAGCCCGAGAAGATCGCGGTGGTCGATGCGCACCTGGCGCGCTGGCTGGGCGGGCGCGAGGAATTCCTGAAGGTCTGATAGAAAGACGAACGATGAATACGGAACAGGCATTGAATATCGATGAACTGCGTGCCCTCGCCCTGACCTCGGCCCAGGTGAAGAACAGCTGCGCATGCGAGATCGCGAGTTACCCCGGGTGGACGCGTACGCCGGTATCGTTCCCGCAGGCGCAGATGCGCCCGGCCGGCACGCTGGCCGGCGATCCCTATGCCGAACCGACCTTCGCCGAATACCATCCGCACGGGACCAATTACTGGTCGCCGGATGCGCCGATCGCCATCCACTATTTTCCCTACAACCGCTGCGCGGTCCAGCAATGCACTGTATGCATGCGCTACTGCCTCAGCTATGTGGAAGCGGGCGGCTATTACGTCGAGCCGCGCATTCGCGCGCTCGATGTGCGGCATATCGTGGATGCGCCTATGGTCGAATAGCGACTGTGACAATCGGTTAGAAAGTCCCCCCCCGATTACGGATATCTT
The DNA here is from genome assembly GCF_057657035.1 of Massilia sp. Soil_C_3. Taxonomy (NCBI): domain Bacteria; kingdom Pseudomonadati; phylum Pseudomonadota; class Betaproteobacteria; order Burkholderiales; family Oxalobacteraceae; genus Massilia; species Massilia sp. Soil_C_3. Next base: position 22,419 of record NZ_JBDGJG010000006.1, on the reverse strand, counting down.
TGCTGCAGCGCGATATCCGGCCCGGCATGTCGCGTCCTTCGTTCATCACCAGACACGGAACCGCCCATGCCCTTCATCGGACTCGGACTGCATTTCCTGATCGCCCTCTTCTTCGCGATCCACGCCCTGCGCAACCGCCGCCAGATGTACTGGCTGCTGATCCTGTTCTCCTTCCCCTTACTCGGCAGCCTCGCCTACTTCGTCGTGGAATACCTGCCAGCCTCGCGTCTCGAGCGACGTGGCCGCATGGCCGGGCGCGCGCTCCAGAAGAGCCTCGACCCGGGCCGCGACGTGCGCGAGGCCAGGTGCGCGTTCGACCTGACGCCGACCGCCCACAACCAGATGCGCCTGGCCGCCGCCCTGCTCGCAGCCGGCGAATCCGAGGAAGCGGTGCGGCACTTCGACGCCTGCCTGAATGGGCCGTTCGCCGGCGACCCTGAGGTCATCCTGGGCGCCGCGCGCGCCAATGCCGCGCATGGACAGCCGGCAGCGGCGATTGCGCTGCTGGCGCCGCTGCAGTCGAAGCATCCGAAATTTCGCGCCGACGAAGTCGGACTGGAACTGGGCCGCGCCTATGCCGCCGTCGGCCGGCAAGACGACGCAGGCGCTGAGTTCGAGGCTGTCGTCGAACGCTTCGGCAGCATCGAGGCGCACGTCGAGCTGGCGCTGTGGGCGCTCGCCAACGGCAAGGAGGCAGTGGCGCAGCGCGAGCTGAAGGAAATCGGGCATGCGCGCACGCATATGGAGAAGCATACGCGAGATCTGCACCGGGAGTTGTTCAAGCGGCTCGATGCCGCCACCGCGCCGAAGTAGGAGGCCAGCCCGCTAGCCGGCGAACGTCAGCCTGTTCCCGAACGGATCCTTGACGCTCAGCTCGCGCGTCTCCCACGGCGTGTCCTCGATCCCGGGCCGTGCGTAACCATATTGCTTGGCGGTGAGTTCGGCATGCAGGCCATCGACGTCGTCGACCTCGATCCGCAGCGCCGCGCCCGGGCAGCAATCGCCGTGATGCTCGCTCAGGTGCAGCACGCAGTCGCCGCGCGAGACCTGCAGGTACAGCGGCATGCCGGGGCCGAAGCGGTGGTCCCAGTCGACCGTGAAGCCGAGGTAGTCGACATAGAACTCCCTGGCCTTGGCCTCGTCGAAGATGCGCAGGATCGGCGTGACGCTCCCGAGCTTCATGGCATCGGCCCTATGCGCGGTCGGCCGCGTAACGCAGGCCGATCTGGCGCCGGATCTCGTCCATCACCCCCATCAGCGCCAGCGTTTCGCCCTGCGTCATCGACGGGCTTTCCAGCAGCCCCTGCTGCCAGCAGCGCTGGGCCTCGATCGCCTCGTGCACATAGCCGTTGCCGAGGTACGGGGTCTCGATCGTGCGCTCGCTGCCGTCGTCCAGCTTGACCGTGACCGAGGTCGCGCGGTGGAACATGGTGTTCATCCGCACCTGGCCGCGCTCGCCCGACACGGTCAGCTCGGCCGGCGTGCGCGCCAGGAAGGAGCAGCTGCACACCGACATGCCGCCGCCTTCATGCTTGAGCGTGAAGCCGGTCTGCACGTCGACGCCAGTCGGGCCCATCTCGGCTTGCGCACGGACTTCGATCACTGGCCCCAGCAGACCCGCAGCGACCGACAGCGGATAGATGCCCAGGTCGAGCAGCGCGCCGCCGCCCAGCTCGGGATTGAACACGCGGTGCTCGGGACCGAAGGCGGCAGCGAAGCCGAAGTCGGCGACGATCTGGCGCGGGGTACCGATCTCGCCCGAGGCGAGGATGCGTTTCACTTCCAGGTAAGCCGGCAGGTAGCGCGTCCACATCGCCTCCATCAGGAACAGGCGTTTCGAACGCGCCAGCGTCACCACCTGCTCGGCCTCGCGCAGGTTCATAGTGAACGGCTTCTCGCACAGCACGCCCTTGCCGGCGCGCAGCGCCATCAGGGCGTTGCCGGCATGCTCCGGATGCGGCGTGCCGATGTAGATCAGGTCGACGCCCTCGGCCTGGGCCAGCAGCTCGCACGAGCCATAGCTGGCCAGCGCGCCGAATTCCTCGGCGAAGGCCGCCGCCTTGTCCTGGCTGCGCGAACCCACGGCGGCCAGCACGGCGCCCGGCACGTCCTTCAATGCATTGGCAAAGGCACGCGAAATCTTGCCTGTGCCGAGAATTCCCCAGCGTACCGTTTCAGCCATCGGCTTCTCCCATTCAAGCCGTCCGCTTGGGACGGAACACAGTCGTATCGAGATAAAAATCAGGGTCTTGCCCAGGCCACCAGCCTGGAATGCCCAGCACTTGCAGGGGCGTGAAGCCGCCCGGCGTCAGTTCTTCGTTCGCCAGGCTCGCCGCCACTTCGCGGTCGAGCCATGCACGACGCGCGTCCAATCCCAGCGCAAAGTAATCGTCGCCGGCAAACACCACCCGCGTATGCGCGGTGATCGCCTTGCGCGGCGCCACCAGCTTTTCCATCAGCGCGTGGCCGAACAGCCAGACCTCGACGTCCTTGCCGAACAAGTCACGCTTATCGTACAGGGCCTCTAACCAGCGGTGCGCACGCAAGTCGTCGACCAGCGCACGCCCGGCGTCATCGTCGCGCACCACCAGCAAGGCCGCGTTCTCGTCGAAGATGGTGGCGGCGTCGCGCGCCGGCCCGCGCGACTTGCCGACGCCAGCCTCGGCGATCTGCGCCGCCTGCAGCGCGTTCAGCGCGCGCTTGATACCCGGGAAGGTCTGCCACACCAACGCATTGAAGAAATCGTGCAGGTTGTCGCGGGTCGGCACCTGGCCGGTGGCGCCGATGAATTCTTCATAGGCCGTCCCTTCCGGCAGCGCGGCTTGCGGCACGAAGGACAGCGGCATGCCGCCACCATTACGCAGGTCGAGCGCGCGCGCCGCCACGTTGAAGGCGTCGATGAAGCCTTCCGGCGGCGGCGCGGCGCGCTCGAAAGCCGGGCGCACCGTGTCGTACCAGGGCTGCGCCCAGTCGATCGGCGGCAGCACGGTGCCGCTTATACCATCTTCCAGTTGATGCTCTCGCCCGCGTTCAGCGGCACCAGCTGGTGTTCGCCCATCGGCACCGATTCCGGCAGGGTCCAGCTTTCGCGCTTGAGCGTGATCGTACCAACGTTCCTCGGCAGGTTGTAGAAGGCCGGGCCGTTGAAGCTGGCGAAGGCTTCCAGTTTGTCGAGCGCACCGGCCTGGGCGAAGGCTTCGGTATACATCTCCATCGCGTGCAGCGCGGTGTAGCAGCCGGCGCAGCCGCAGGCGGCGTACTTGGTGTGCACCGCGTGCGGGGCCGAGTCGGTGCCCAGGAAGAAGCGTTCGTCGCCGCTGGTGGCGGCGGTGACCAGCGCCAGGCGGTGTTCTTCGCGCTTCAACACCGGCAGGCAGTAGAAGTGCGGGCGGATGCCGCCGCGGAAGATCTCGTTGCGGTTGTACAGCAGGTGGTGGGCCGTGATGGTGGCCGCGATCGGGCCTTCGGCCTCGGCCACGTACTGTGCCGCGTCCTTGGTGGTGATGTGCTCGAACACCACGTTCAGCGCCGGCATGTCTTTACGCAGCGGGCGCATCACGCGCTCGATGAACACGGCTTCGCGATCGAACAGGTCGATCTCGTTGTCGGTCACTTCGCCATGCACCAGCAGCGGCATGCCGACTTCCTGCATCACTTCCAGCGTCTTGTAGCACTTTTTCAGGTCGGTGACGCCGGCGTCCGAGTTGGTGGTGGCGCCGGCCGGGTACAGCTTGACCGCGTGGATGAAACCGGTGTCCTGGGCGCGGCGGATCTCGTCCGGGGAGGTAGCGTCGGTCAAGTACAGCGTCATCAAGGGCTCGAAGACCATACCCTCCGGCAGCGCGGCCAGGATGCGGGCGCGGTATTCAAGAGCGGCGGCGGCCGTGGTCACGGGCGGGCGCAGGTTTGGCATCACGATCGCGCGGCCGAACTGGCGGGCGGTGTGCGGCAGCACGCTGGCCATCGCCGCGCCGTCGCGTAGGTGCAGGTGCCAGTCGTCTGGGCGGGTGATGGTGATGGTGTCTGGGGTCTCGATGGTGGACATGGCGGCTCTCGGAAACGAATGGCGTATGAAAGGCGTATTTTACCTGCGCTGCGCCGCGCGGCGCGGGGTACGTTCGGCGGGCCGGAAAAGCGTGTCGGATTACCGTAACGACAACGGTGTAAGCGTGCTTGACAGCACTAACTGTGCCTAGGATACTGCGGAACTTGCCATAATCTTCAGTACCAACCGGCCTTCGGTCCTCGAAAACCGGTCATTGCCCGAACAACCTGCCAGCGACAGCGCGATCCGCCGCCGCCGGCCCTGCACAGGTCCACACGACAGGAAGCTTTATGAACAATCGAAATCGCCTGACTACCTTCATCATGATCGCCCTGGTGGTCGGCATCGTCGTCGGCTACCTGGTCAACGCCAATACGGATACGGCGGGCGCGACGAGCTTCTCCGACACGATGTCGCTGATTACCACGATGTTCCTCCGCCTGATCAAGATGATCATCGCGCCGCTGGTGTTCGCGACCCTGGTGGTCGGCATCGCCAAGATGGGCGACGCCAAGGAAGTCGGCCGCATCGGCGTCAAGGCGCTGGGCTGGTTCATGATCGCCTCGGTCATCTCGCTGTCGCTGGGCCTGGTCCTGGTGAACATCTTCCGTCCGGGCGACGCGCTGTTCGCGGCAGGCATGATGCCGCCGGTCGACGCGCAGTCGGGCATCACCACCGGCAGCCTGACGATGAAGGACTTCATCACCCACCTGATCCCGACCTCGATCGTCGACGGCATGGCCAAGAACGAGATCCTGCAGATCGTGGTGTTCTCGCTGTTCTTCGGCACCGCCGCCGCCGCCGTCGGCGCGCGCGCCACGCCGCTGATCGATGCCATCGACGGCGTCGCCCACGTCATGCTCAAGCTGACCGGCTACGTGATGAACTTCGCCCCGATCGCGGTGTTCGCGGCAGTCGCCGGCATCATCGCCAAGAGTGGCCTGGGCGTGCTGTCGACCTATGGCATCTTCATGGCCCAGTTCTACTTCGGCATCGCGCTGCTGTGGATCGTCCTGATCGGCATCGGCATGGCCGTGATCGGCCCGCGCATCTTGCGCCTGATCTCGGAGCTGCGCGGCCCGACCGTGCTGGCCTTCTCGACCGCCTCGTCCGAAGCGGCGTTCCCGAAAACCCTGGAAAGCCTGGAGCGCTTCGGCGTCAAGAACCGCCTGGCCTCGTTCGTGCTGCCGATCGGCTATTCGTTCAACCTGGATGGCTCGATGATGTACTGCACATTCGCGGCCGTCTTCATTGCCCAGGCCTACGGCATCGACCTGTCGATCGGCACCCAGATCACCATGATGCTGGTGCTGATGCTGACCTCGAAAGGCATGGCCGGCGTGCCGCGCGCCTCGCTGGTCGTGATCGCCGCCACCCTGAACCAGTTCGACATCCCGGAAGCGGGCCTCTTGCTGCTGCTGGCGATCGACCACTTCCTGGACATGGCGCGCTCGGCCACCAACGTGATCGGCAATGGCATCGCCACCGCCGTCGTCGCCAAGTGGGAGGGCGACCTGGGAGAACCCAACAAAGAACCCGCCATCTCACCGCTGAAGTAGGTGTGGTGAGCGGCTGCCCGTAGCACCCGAGGCCTTCCAGCAATGGAGGGCCTTTGTTTTTTCAACATCGATAATCACAACAAGGGGAAAGAGATGAAACAGATGGTTGCCGCCGGCATGCTGCTGGCCCTGAACAGTGCGCACGCCGCCACCCAGACGGTCGACTGCGGCCGGCTGCTGGACGTCCAGAAAGGCGCATGGCGCGAGCGCGTCAGCATCGTGATCGAAAACGGCAGCATCGTCTCGGTCGGCCCCATGACGCAAGCCCCTGGCAACATCGACCTGTCGCGCCACAGCTGCCTGCCGGGCCTGATCGACATGCACGTGCACCTGACCAGCGAAACCCAGCCGGCGGTCGACGCCTACCGCGACCGCCTGGCCGCCAATCCTGCCGACATGGCCTATCGTTCGGTGAAGTACGCCGAGCGCACCCTGATGGCCGGCTTCACCACGGTGCGCGACCTGGGCGCCGCCGACAACCTGAACATCTCGCTCAAGCGGGCGATTGCCGCCGGCGAAGTGCCGGGTCCGCGCATGTTCACCGCCGGCAAATCGCTGGCCACCACCGGCGGCCACGCCGACCCGACCAACAACCTGTCGCACTTCCTGTCCGAGAAGATCGGCACGCCCGGCCCCACCGAGGGTGTGCTCAACAGCCCCGAGGAGGCGCGCCAGGCGGTGCGCACCCGCTACAAGGACGGCGCCGACCTGATCAAGGTCACCGCCACCGGTGGCGTGCTGAGCCAGGCCGCCAGCGGCCACAATTCGCAGTACACCGAGGACGAGCTGCGCGCCGTGGTGAGCACCGCGAAGGACTACGGTTTCCGCGTCGCGGCCCACGCCCACGGCGCCGAAGGCATGAAGCGCGCGCTGCGCGTCGGCGTCGATTCGATCGAGCACGGCACCCTGATGGACGACGAAGTCATCGCGCTGTTCAAGAAGGGCGGCGGCTGGTATGTGCCGACCATCTCGGCCGGCCGCTATGTGGCGGACAAGGCCAAGGAACCGAATTATTATTCCGCCCTGGTGCGTCCGAAAGCGGCCGCGATCGGTCCTCAGCTGCAAGCCACCTTCGGCCGCGCCTATAAGGCCGGTGTGAAGATCGCCTTCGGCACCGATGCCGGCGTGTTCCCGCATGGCGACAATGCCAAGGAATTCGGCTATATGGTCGAAGCGGGCATGACGCCGCTTGATGCGATCCGCTCGGCCACGGTCAACGCTGCCATCCTGCTCGACCAGCCGAAGCGCCTGGGCGCGATCGACGCGGGCTTCGCGGCCGACATCATCGCGGTCGAGGGCGATCCCTTGCAGGACGTGAAAGTGCTCGAGGAGGTCAAGTTTGTAATGAAGGATGGCGTGGTCTACAAGAAGCCCTGATTTCCAGGGCGTCCCGCCAGTTTTAGAAAGGTAGTAACACGATGTCCAAGCAGTTCCCCCAAGCCGTACGCACCATGCTGTGCGGCTTCATGTTCATGTTCGCGGCCGCCGCCGTGCAAGCCCAGACGGCCAAGCTGCCGAACGTGACCATCCTCGCCACCGGCGGCACCATCGCCGGCACCGGCGCCACCAGCACCACCACGGTCGGCTACACCGCCGCCACCGTGGGCGTGCAATCGCTGATCGCTGCGGTGCCCGAGATCTCAAGGATAGCCAACGTCACCGGCGAGCAGGTGTTCCAGATCGCCAGCGAAAACATCAGCGACGCGCAATGGCTGCAACTGGCCAAGCGCGTCAACGTGCTGCTGGCGCAGCCGAACGTGGACGGCATCGTGATCACCCACGGCACCGACACGCTGGAAGAGACGGCGTATTTCCTGCACCTGACGGTCAAGAGCAAAAAGCCGGTGGTGGTGGTCGGTTCGATGCGGCCGTCGACCGCGTTGTCGGCCGACGGCCCGATCAACCTGTACAACGCGGTGCGCCTGGCCGGCACGCCCGAGGCGGCCGGCCGCGGCGTGCTGGTGGCGATGAACGACCAGATCCATTCGGCGCGCGACGTCACCAAGGCCAACACCACCACGACCGACACCTTCCGTACGTCGGAACTGGGCGTGATCGGCTATATCCAGGGCGGCAAGCCGTTCTTCTACCGTAACGTGGTGCGCAACCATACGCTGGACACCGAGTTCGACGTGAGCAAACTCGATGCGCTGCCGCAGGTCGACGTGGCCTATGCGTATGCGAACGTGGGCGACGTCGCCGTCAATGCCCTAGTCGCGGCCGGCGCCAGGGGGCTGGTGCATGCGGGCGTGGGCAACGGCAGCCTGCCGGCAAAGACGAAGCCGGCGCTGGTCAAGGCGCGCAAGGACGGCGTCGTGATCGTGCGCGCGAGCCGCGTCGGCCAGGGCATCGTGGCGCGCAATGGCGAAGCCAATGACGACGAGCTGGACTTCGTGGTGGCCGATACGCTGAGCCCGCAAAAGGCGCGCATTCTGCTGATGCTGGCGTTGACCAAGACGACCGGCACCAGGGAGATCCAGCGGATGTTTTATACCTACTGATCGAGTCGGACAGGTCATCTGGCACGTCGTTCCCGCGGAGGCGGGAACCCAAGTTTGCGTGTGAACCACTACTGCATGCTGTTGCGATAAGCGACGGACTTGGGTTCCCGCCTGCGCGGGAACGACGTGCTAACGCAGCGCGCTAAACCTGCTGCGCATTCAACTGCAGCGGCGGCGACGCCACATCCTCATCCGGCCGCGCCAGCTGCCGTTCCCACATCTGCGCATACAGGCCCTGCGCCGCCAGCAGCGAATAGTGCGTGCCGCGTTCGACGATCCTGCCGTGGTCGAGCACGATGATCTGCTGCGCATCGGCGATCGTCGACAGGCGGTGTGCGATCACCAGCGTCGTGCGGTTCTTGGCGATCTCCTTCAGCTCGGCCTGGATCGCCTGCTCCGCACGCGAATCGAGCGCCGACGTGGCCTCGTCGAAGATCAGGATCGCCGGATCTTTCAACAAGGTGCGCGCGATTGCCACCCGCTGCTTTTCGCCACCCGACAGTTTCAGGCCGCGCTCGCCCACCATGCTCCCGTAACCGTCCGGCAGGCTCTCGATGAAGTCGTGGATCGAGGCCGCACGCGCGGCTGCCACGATGTCTTCACGGCTGGCGCCGGGCCGGCCGTAGGCGATGTTGTATTCGATCGTGTCGTTGAACAGCACCGTGTCCTGCGGCACGATGCCGATCGCGGCGCGCAGCGATTCCTGGGTGATGTCGCGCAGGTCCTGGCCATCGATGCGGATCGCGCCGCCGTTGACGTCGTAGAAGCGGAACAGCAGCCGTGACAGGGTCGATTTGCCCGAGCCGCTATGCCCCACCACGGCAGTGGTGGTCCCGGCGGGAATCGTGAAGTCGACGTCGAACAGGATCTGCCGCTTGGTCTCGTAACTGAACTCGACGTGCGAGAACGCCACCTCGGCGCCTTTCGTCGCCAGCGGCTGCGCCTTGGGACTGTCGGCCACTTCGCGGTTCTGGTCCAAGAGGCCAAACAGGCGTTCCATATCGGCCAGGCTTTGCTTGATCTCGCGGTAGATCACGCCCAGGAAGTTGAGCGGCAGGTAGAGCTGGATCATGAAGGTATTGACCAGCACCAGGTCGCCCAGACTCATGGTGCCGGCAATGACGCCCTCGGTTGCGCGCCACAGGATCAAGGTGACAGCGGTCGCGATGATCAGCGATTGTCCGGTGTTGAGGAAGGACAGCGAGGTCTGCGAACGCACCCCGGCATTCTCGTAGTTCTTGAGGCCTTCGTCGTAGCGCCGCGCCTCGTAGTCTTCGTTGCCGAAGTACTTGACGGTCTCGTAGTTGAGCAGCGAGTCGATCGCCTTGGTCGACGCTTTTGACTCCAGCTCGTTCATCGTGCGCCGGAAGTGGGTGCGCCACTCGGTCACGATCACCGTGAAGGTGATGTAGGACGCCAGCGCAACCGCCGTGATGATGGTGAACCAGATATCGTAGTTGAACACCAGGTAGACCAGCACCAGCGTGATCTCGACCAGGGTCGGCAGGATGTTAAACAGCGAATACGAAATGAGCGAATTGACGCCGCGCGTGCCGCGCTCGATGTCGCGCGTCATGCCGCCGGTCTGGCGGTTCAGGTGGAAGCGCAGCGACAGCGCGTGCAGGTGGCGGAACACCTTGAGCGCGATGGTGCGCACCGCGCGCTGGGTCACGCGCGCGAACAGGAACTCGCGCAGCTCGGTGAAGACCGTCATCGACAGCCGCAGCAGGCCATAGCCGACCAGTAGGCCGAGCGGCAGCACCAGCAGCGCATGCGGGTGCGCCGGGTCGATCGCCAGGCCGTCGATGATCTTCTTGAGCACCAGCGGCACGCCGACGTTGGCCATCTTGGCGCCGACCAGCGCAGCCATGGCGGCCATCACCCGCCACTTGTAGACCCACAGGTAGGGAAACAGGGTTTTGAGGGTGCCCCAGTCGTTGCGGGGCACACCGGTGGTGTCGGGAGGGAGTGGAGCTGAGTTGCGGCGCATGACGGGGCTTCTGGATTTATGGTTCAATTCGGGTCGATTGTAGCTTTTACCGAGAATTCACGATGACCACGCCCGAAAACACCCCGACCGCTCCTGCCACCGTCCCGACCACGGTACGTCTGCCGGCAGGAAAAATGCCCGAATTGCGCGTCATGCCCGCCCCGTCCGACGCCAATGTGTACGGCGACGTGTTCGGCGGCTGGATCATGGCCCAGGTCGACCTGGCCGGCTCGCTGCCGGCCACCCGCCGCGCCAATGGCCGCGTGGCGACCATCGCCGTCAACTCCTTCCTGTTCAAGAACCCGGTGTTCGTGGGCGACCTGCTGTCGTTCTATGCCGACATCACCAAGGTCGGCAATACCTCGATCACCGTCTTCGTCGAGGTGTACGCAGAACGCAACCGCCTGGCGGCCGAGGTGGTCAAGGTGACCGAGGCGACGCTGACCTATGTCGCCACCGGCCCGGACCGCAAGCCGCGCCAGCTGCCGCCGCTCGAGTCGCTGGTGGCGCACCGCTGATAACCCGCTCGCTTCCGTTATTGTTGACGTAAAAACGTCGTTCCCGCGAAGGCGGGAACAGTGCCACTGGCACTGTCCCCCCCCAAGTACTGCGTGCGTATCGATAACGCTGACAAACTTAGGTTCCCGCCTGCGCGGGAACGACGTGGCCGTACTGAGTTAAACGATCAAATTGACGCGCAAGCCGGTCACGCGGTCTTCTTCTCGTCGCGCAGTTCGCGCCGCAGGATCTTGCCGACGTTCGTCTTCGGCAGGGTCTCGCGGAATTCGATGAACTTGGGCCGCTTGTAGCCGGTCAGCTGTTCCTTGCAGAATTCCTTGATCTGTTCAGTGGTCAGATCGGCGTCCTTCTTCACCACGTACAGCTTCACGGCCTCGCCCGAGTTCTGGTCCGGCACGCCCACGCACGCCACTTCCAGCACGCCCGGGTGCGAGGCCACCACGCCCTCCACTTCGTTCGGATAGACGTTGAAACCCGAGACCAGGATCATGTCCTTCTTGCGGTCGACGATGCGGGTATAGCCCTTGTCGTCCATGATGCCGATGTCGCCGGTCTTGAAGAAGCCGTCCGCGGTCATGACCTTGGCCGTCTCGTCGTCGCGCTGCCAGTAGCCGGCCATCACCTGCGGGCCGCGCACGGCGATCTCGCCGGCCGTGCCGAACGGGACTTCGTTGCCCGCCTCGTCCAGGATGCGCAGCTCGGTCGACGGCAGCGGCAGGCCGATGGTGCCGGTGAAGTCAAGGATGTCGCAGCGGTTGGCGGTTACCACCGGCGAGGTCTCCGACAAGCCATAGCCCTCGACGATCGGGATGCCGGTGGTCTTGAGCCACTTGTCGGCCACGGCTTTTTGCACCGCCATGCCGCCGCCCGGGCACACCAGCAGGCCCGAGAAGTCGAGTTTGGCGAAATCGTCGTTGTTGAGCAGGCCGTTATAGAGCGTGTTCACGGCCGGGAAGATGTTGATGCGGTATCCGCCCAGCTCCTTGATGAAGCCCTTGATGTCGCGCGGGTTCGGGATCAACAGGTTCATGCCGCCGATGCGCAGGCCCAGCAGCGCGCAGACCGTGAGCGCATAGATGTGGTACAGCGGCAGCGCGCAGGCGAACTGCGGCTGTTCGCCGGCCTTGAGCTTGCCGAGGGTCGGGCCGAACCAGGCTTCGTTCTGCAGCACGTTGGCGATCACGTGGCGGTGCAGCAGCACCGCGCCCTTCGACACGCCGGTGGTGCCGCCCGTGTACTGCAGGAAGGCGATGTCGTCGTGGCCGATCGTGACCGCCTTGAGGGTTTCGCGCGCGCCGTCGGCGAGCACCTTGTTGAAACCGATCGCGCCCGGCAGCGAATAGGCTGGCACCATCTTCTTGACCTTGCGCACCACCAGGTTGACCAGCGAGCCTTTCAGGCCGCCCAAGAGGTCGCCCATGGTGGCCAGGACAATATGCTTCACCGCCGTTTGGCTCACCACCTGCTCAAGCGTGTGGGCGAAGTTCTCGAGCACCACGATCGCCTCGGCGCCCGAGTCGACCAGCTGGTGCTGCAGCTCGCGCGGGGTGTACAGCGGATTGACGTTGACGACCACGTAGCCGGCGCGCAGCACGGCGGCCAGCGCCACCGGATACTGCAGCACGTTGGGCAGCATGATCGCCACGCGCGCGCCGGCTTGAAGGCCGCGCGCCTGCAGCCAGGCCGCCATCCGCTGCGACATCGCATCGAGTTCGGCGAACGTGATGGACTTGCCCATGCAGGCATAGGCCTTGCGGTCGGCGTACTTGCGAAACGCCTCCTCCAGCAAATGCGTCAGCGAGCGGTACTGGGTCGGATCGATTTCCGTCGCCACGCCGTTCTCGTACGACGAGAGCCAAAATTTGTCCATCTGTCCTGCCTTCCTTGTTGGTTCCAATAAAACGCGAAAGCCGCCCGACGGGGCGGCTTTCGCCGGGTAAGTCCCGTCACAATGCTTATGCCACCGTCTCCGGCTGCTTTTTCTCGTCCCTCAGCGCCCGCCTCAGGATCTTGCCGACGTTCGTCTTCGGCAGCTCATCGCGGAATTCGATGTACTTCGGTCGCTTGTAGCCGGTGAACTGCTCCTTGCAGTAGCCCATCAGCTGTTCGGCCGTGAGGCCAGGGTCTTTCTTTACCACGAATACCTTGACCGCCTCGCCCGAATGCTCGTCCGGCACCCCGACCACGGCGCATTCGAGCACGCCCGCATGGCCGGCGATTACCCCTTCGAGCTCGTTCGGATAGACGTTGAAGCCCGAGACCAGGATCATGTCCTTCTTGCGGTCGACGATCTTCACGAAGCCGGCGGCGTCCATGATGCCGACGTCGCCCGAGCGGAAGAAGCCGTCGGCGGTCATCACCTTCGCGGTTTCGTCCGGACGGTTCCAGTAGCCGGTCATCACCTGCGGGCCGCGGATGGCGATCTCGCCGATCTCGCCCGGCGCCAGGTGGCGGCCTTCGTCGTCGATGATCGCGATGTCGGTCGACGGCACCGGCAGGCCGATGGTGCCGGTGAATTCGGTGCCGTCGGCGCGGTTGCAGGTGGCCACCGGCGAAGTCTCGGACAGGCCATAGCCTTCGATGATGGCCACGCCGGTGATCTGGCGCCACTTGTCGGCCACGGGCTTCTGCACCGCCATGCCGCCGCCGTTGCACACCCGCAGCGCCGAGAAATCGAGGTGGGCGAAATCGGGATTGTTGGCCAGCGCGTTATACAGCGTGTTCACCGCCGGCAGCATGTTGAAGCGGTATTTTGCCAGTTCCTTGACGAAGGCCGGAATGTCGCGCGGATTGACGATCAGGACGTTCAGGGCGCCCATGCGCATGCCCCACATCGCGCACGCGGTCAGCGCGAAGATGTGGTACAGCGGTAGCGCACACACGATCGTCACCTGCTCGCCGCCGGCCTCGCCCAGCGCCGGCTGCGACCAGGCCTCGCTTTGCAGCACGTTGGCGATCACGTTGCGGTGACTGAGCGTGGCGCCCTTCGACACGCCGGTGGTGCCGCCGGTGTACTGCAGGAAGGCGACGTCGTCGATCGTGAGTTGGGCCGGCTTGAACGGCATGCGTTCGCCCTGGGCCAGCGCGTCCTTGAAGGTGACCATGTTCGGCAGCGAGAACTCGGGCACCATCTTCTTGACGTTGCGGACCACGAAATTGACCAGCATGCCCTTCACGCCGCCCAGCATCTCGCCCATGCTGGCCACCACCACGTGGCGCACGGGCGTCTTGCCCTTCACCTTCTGCACGGTGTGGGCGAAATTTTCCAGCACGATGATCGCTTCGCTGCCCGAGTCGGTGAGCTGGTGTTCGAGTTCGCGCGCGGTGTACAGAGGATTGACGTTGACGACGGTGTAGCCGGCGCGCAGCACGGCGGCCAGTGCGACCGGATACTGCAGCACGTTCGGCATCATGATCGCCACGCGCGCGCCGGGGGCCAGGCCGCGGCTCTGCAGCCAGGCGGCCAGCCGCTTCGAATACGCATCGAGTTCGCCGTAGGTGAGGAACTTGTCCATGCACACATAGGCTTTGCGGTCCGCGAACTTGCTGAAGGATTCTTCGAGCAAATGCACCAAGGAGCGGTATTGATCCGGATCAATCTCCGCAGGCACGCCCGGGGGATACGACTGCAGCCAAATTTTGTCCATCGCTCACCTCTGTCTCGATTTTTATCGTTCTGTTCGGGCGGCCGGAGGTGTTTGCCGGGCGCGCCTGCGCACGTGGCTTATAGGTTTGCCATCGCTGATGTGATGCTATCGGGCAGCGCCCCTGTGCGCAAGCGGTTTTACCGCGATTGGAACCGGTCCTCTACGGGGACGCTCCCATGGTGCGCTGCACCACCAGCGTGCCCGGCGTGGCTGTCGCGCCGAGGCGCTTGAGCACGCGATGACGCTCTTCCTTGTCGAGCCTGGCCAGCTGGTTGACGGCCTTGTAGAAGCCGCGCCACGTCTTCTCGCGGCGCAGCAAAACGCGAAACGCCGGCACGAAATCGTTATAGGTCGCCACCGAGGCCAGGTGGGCGTTCGACAGCGGCTCAGCGAAGAAGCGGTCGTAACCCGCGTAGCCGCCCCAGTTCGCCTTGAGCACCTGGTAGTCGTCCTGCAGCGCCAGGAACAGGCGCCCCTTGGCGGCGCGCTTGACGCCGTCGGGCTCCATGCTCTTGTACGTACGCTCCAGCTCGCCGCGATAGCGCAGCAGCAGCGCCAGGAAGTCGCTCTTGCGGGTTTTATAGCGCTCGTACGCTTCGCTCATCTGAAGATTGCCGAAGCGCTCGAGCCAGGCTTCCACGCCGGCCTGCTCCACCGCGCTGGCGAAGGATTCGTTGAACTGCGAGTCGCCCGCCACGTAGACCACCTGGTGCGCCAGTTCATGGAAGATCAGGCGCGCCAGCTCGGCGTCCGGATAATTGATGAAGGTCGACATCAGGGGATCGCTGAACCAGCCCAGGGTCGAGTAGGCGCTCACGCCTCCGACCTCGACGTCGTTGCCCTGCGCGCGCAGTTGCCCGGCATACGCCTGGGCCTCGGCCTTGCTGTAGTAGCCGCGATAGCTCACGCAGCCGGCCACCGGGAAGCACCACTGGATGGGCTTGAGCGACAGCTCGGGCGTGGCGACCACGTTCCACAACACGTAGGGCCGGCCGAGATTGGTGTAGTTGGTATAGCTGCCGTTGTCGGGCAGCTTCATTTCCTGGATGGCGAAGCGGCGGATCTGGCGCGCCGATTCGAGGCGGTGGCGCAGCTTGACGTTGGTGTTGCTATCGGCGATCCAGTCGTCGATCGGACGCGCATTGGTCAGCAATTGCAGCTGGCCTTGCGCGGCCTGGGTGTAGTAAGAGAGGGATGAGCAGCTTGACAACATGAGGGCCGCGGCTGCTGCGACCATGACTGGCTTGAAGGCCTGGGAAAATCTAGATGGATTCATCTCGCGTCAAGGGTGCAGCTCTTTCGACCTGCACAAGGGTGTCGTAGAAAGTGGGCGCCCGGCCCATGTCGGTCAAACGCTGGCTGGTGACTTCATTGGCGTTCTTGCCGTCGCTGGCGAGTTTCTTCCACCAGACTGACAAGCCCACCACCAATCCAGCACGCGCCTTGTCGGTCACGCGTGCGCGGGCGATGAACGAACCGCGGTCGTTAAAAATGCGCGCCATGTCACCGTGGGCGATGCCGCGTACGGCAGCATCGTTCGGGTGGATGTCGAGGTGCGGTTCGCCCTCAGTTGCGCGCAGGCTCTTTACATTGACAAACGTGGAGTTGAGGAAGTTCCGCGCCGGCGGAGAAATCATCGCCAGCGGGTACTTTTCGGCCAATACAGGGTTAGAAGCAACAGACTCGTAAGGCGGAATA
Source organism: Massilia sp. Soil_C_3 (assembly GCF_057657035.1). Lineage (NCBI taxonomy): Bacteria > Pseudomonadati > Pseudomonadota > Betaproteobacteria > Burkholderiales > Oxalobacteraceae > Massilia > Massilia sp. Soil_C_3. The sequence continues at coordinate 6,460 of NZ_JBDGJG010000006.1, read as the reverse complement.
TAGGTGGGCACCGGATCGAGCCCATCGGCCAGCATGCTCTCGGAAAAGAACTCGCACTTGCCCGACGGGGTCGTGAAACCGCCTTCGGCGAACGGCGCGGCCGGCATGTTCAGCTTTTTCCAGCCGCTGCGCTTGAGCGAATCCCAGTCGAAGTGGATCGCGCGCGCATCGTTCTTGTTGAAGGCCTGGGCCGCGATCTCGTCGTCGCTCTCCTGGAAGCACGGGTCGTCGTAACCCATGCGCGCCGCCAGCAGGCGGAAGAATTCGGTGTTCGGCTTCGATTCGCCGACGGGTGCGATAGCGGCATTATTCGCCATCATGTACAAGTGGCCATAGGCCAGGTGCGCATCGACGTGCTCGAGCTGGGTGGTGGCTGGCAGCAGGATGTCGGCATAGTCGGCGCTATCGGTATGAAAGTGCTCGAGCACCACGGTGAACAGGTCTTCGCGCTCGAAGCCCTGCTGCACCTTGCGCGAGTCGGGCGCGATCGCCAGCGGGTTGGCGTTGTAGACGATGACGGCCTCGATCTTCGGGCCGAATTCGGGCGACGCTTGCCTGAGCAGGTCGTCGCCGATGGTGGTCATATTGATCGTGCGCGGCGCGCGGCCGGCCAGCAAGTCCGGGCGCTGCAAGGCCGGTCGGTTGACCGGGAACGACGCCGAGGTCGACAGTTGGATGCCGCCGGCCGGCAAGCGCCAGGCGCCCACCAGCGCCGGCAGGCAGGTGATGTTGCGCACCGCCATACCGCCGCCGCGCACGCGCTGGATGCCATAGTTGACACGGATCGCGGCCGCTTCGCCGCGCTTCGCGGTCTGTCCGTACAGGCGCGCCAGGTTGACCACTTCGTCGACCGTGATGCCGCAGGTTTCCGCGGTGCGCTCGGGCGTCCACTCCAGGGCGCGCGCCTTCAGGGGTTCGAAGCCGAGCGTGTATTGCGCGATATAGTCGTGATCGAGCAGGTCTTCCTTGATCAAGACATGCATCATGCCCAGCGCCAGCGCCGCATCGGTGCCTGGCAACAGGGCGATGTGCTGGTGGCACTTCTCGGCCGTCAGCGAACGATAGGGATCGATCGCGATCAGGGTCGCTCCGCGGCGCTTGGCTTCCTGCGCGCGCATCCAGAAATGCAGGTTGGAGGCGATCGGGTTGCCGCCCCAGATCAGGATCAATTTGGCGTCCTGGAACTCCTCGAGGTCGGTGCCGATCGAACTGCCGATGGTATAGCGATAACCGGTCGCGCCGGCGGTGGCGCAGATGGTGCGATCGAGCAGCGAGGCGCCCAGTTTGTTAAAGAAGCGCAGCGACATCGATTCGCCCTGCACCAGGCCCATGGTGCCGCAGTAGCTATAGGGCAGGATGGCTTGCGGGTCGCGTGCGCCGATGTCTTTCAGACGTCCTGCGATGGTGTCGAGCGCTTCGTCCCAGCTGATGCGTTTGAATTTTCCCTCTCCCTTGCGGCCCACGCGGCGCATCGGATACAGCACGCGGTCCGGGTGATAGGTGCGGTCGACATAGCGCGACACCTTGGTGCACAACACCCCGGCCGTGGTCGGATGCTCCGGATCGCCCTTTACTTCCGTCGCGACGCCGTCTTCGACTTTGACGAGGATGGCGCAGGTGTCGGGACAATCGTGGGGGCAGGTCGCACGGACGTGGGTAATGGTCATTTTCTTATGAGGCTACGGTGAAAAACTGCGTGAATCCAATACTTTATACGATTCCAGCGGGCTTCGCGCCCTCCTCTGTCAAGTCTGTTTGAGGCACGCTACAATAGTTAAAACGATGCCATGCAAAGGCTGGACAGCGTGGTGACACATTCGCAAACAGCGAGGAGAACACGATGAAACTAGTGGAACCTATCCTGGCGTCTCAAGCAGAGATCCAGGCCATCCGACGTGACCTGCATGCCCACCCGGAGCTGTGCTACGAAGAACACCGCACCGCCCAAATCGTTGCCGAACGCCTGGGCGCATGGGGCGTCCCCGTGGTGCGCGGCCTGGGCGTGACCGGCGTGGTCGGCATCATCAAGAACGGCACGTCGGACCGCGCGATCGGCCTGCGCGCCGACATGGACGCGTTGCCGATGCAAGAATTGAACGGCTTCGCGCACGCCTCGACCCACGCGGGCAAGATGCACGCCTGCGGCCATGACGGCCACACCGCGATGCTGCTGGGCGCCGCCCACTACCTGGCGCAACACCGCAACTTCGACGGCACCGTGTACCTGATCTTCCAGCCGGCCGAGGAAGGCGGCGGCGGCGCCAAGCGCATGATCGAGGACGGCCTGTTCGAGCGCTTCCCGATGGACGCCGTGTATGGCATGCACAATTGGCCAGGCATCCCTGAAGGGCATTTCGGTGTCGTCTCCGGCCCGATGATGGCCTCGAGTAATGAGTTCCGCGTGACCGTACGCGGCAAGGGCGCCCACGCCGCGCAGCCGCATCGCGGCATCGATCCGGTGATGGTGGCCGTGCAGATCGCGCAAGCCTGGCAGACCATCGTCTCGCGCGAGAAGAACCCGCTGCACACCGCGGTGCTGTCGATCACGCAGATCCACGCCGGCAGCGCCACCAATATCATCCCCGATGAAGCCGAACTGGTGGGCACGGTGCGCACCTTCACCACCGGGGTGCTCGACCTGATCGAGCGCCGCATGCAGGAGATGGCGAATGGCATCGCGGCCGGCTTTGGCGCCAGCATCGACTTCGGTTTCAAGCGCAATTACCCGCCGCTGGTGAACCATCCGGAACAGACCGCGTTCGCGATCGAAGCGATGCGCGCGGTGGCGGGCCCGGCCCAGGTCGACGCCAATGTCGAACCGACCATGGGCGCCGAGGACTTCGCGTTCATGCTGCAGGCCAAGCCGGGCTGCTACGTCTTCCTCGGCAATGGCGAAGGCGATCACCGCGCCGGCGGCCATGGGCTCGGCCCTTGCCAGCTGCACAATGCCAGCTATGATTTCAACGACAACCTGCTGCCGATCGGCGCCAGCTACTGGGTGAGGCTGGCGGAGATGAGCCTGCCTGTGGCCTGAGGCTTAGAACAGGCCCAGGAATTTTTTCCGGGCCGTGTTCTTGCGCGCCGGGTCGACCACGTCGGTGACGTTGAACTGGTTGAACTTGTCGATCAGTGCCGCGAAGCCGCGGCGGCGCGCCAGGTTCAGCTCTTCCTTGTACAGCGGCACGACGCAGTGGAAATAGACGTCCTTGCCGTCGACCGTGACCGAGTGGAACGGTTCCGGGCTCGATGCCGGCGGCAGCACGATGGCGCCGCAAAAGCCGATGCTGGCGATGTACGGCTTGGCCGGGTTCCCGTTTGGCAGGGAGTGGCCGAGGCCAATCCAGGTACGCTCTGTATGCGGATAGTGCGCCAGGTGGCGCAGCAGGGCGACCGGCCAGTACCAGCGCTCGTCCTGCATCGCGGCCTCGTCCAGTTGCCAGTTCGCCGGCAGGGCCATCATGAGCTCGGCATAAGCCGGCGCGCCTTCCGGCACGTTCATCGGCTGCTTGCTCATGCCTGACGTCACCAGGCGCACGTAGGGATAGGAGTCGGTCGGCCCGATCACGTGGATGTCGACCTGGACGCCGCCGGTCTGCGTCTCGTGGAAATACAGGGCGGGCTTGCCGAGATGGGCTGCGATGTGCTCGCCCACCGGGTCGTGCGGCAGCACTGCGGGTTCGGGCTGGCGCACCATGGGGGCGGCGAGTGGGTACAGAGGAGCGACGCTTGGTTCGATTGGTTCGGCCATTGTTATTGATGTGGTTCGGGTTTGGCGGGTAGCTATCATACCTTCGCCACATGGTTGCGTAGACGCCAGCACGCTATTGTTCTCGCTAGTACAATAGCGCATCAAACAAGAATTACGCTTTTTCCTTCCAAGGATAACAATGCTCACTACCAAGAAAATCGGCGCCCTGGCGGCTTGCTGCGCCGCGCTGTTCGCTCCATTCGCCTCGGCCCAGTCCACCGTCGGCAATGGCTACATCGATTCGGCTTCGTTCGAAGTCGGCACCAACCCGCAGCAGCGCATGTACCGCATCGCGGTCCAGTCCGACTGGGACAAGCGCTGGTTCGCCGGCAACGGCCGTCACCTGTCGGGCTACTGGGAAGGCAACCTGGCCCTGTGGCGCCTGAATTCGTATGAGAACGTCCGCGGCCAGAACAAGAATATGGCGGCGATCGGCTTCACGCCGGTGTTCCGCTACCAGAATGACAACAAGCTCGGCCTGTACGGAGAGATCGGTATTGGCGTCAACCTGTTCTCGACCCTGTACAAGAACGAAGACAAGGAACTGTCGACCGCCTTCCAGTTCGGCGACCACATCGGCATCGGCTATACCACCCAGAAGTGGGATTTCGGCCTGAAGTACCAGCACTACTCGAACGCCAGCATCAAGAGCCCGAACGCGGGCGCCAACTGGTTCATCGCCAAGGCGGCATACCGCTTCTGATGTCCATGATGCGCGCATGGGCTGGCAACGGCCGGTCCATGGCGCGGCCATCTTGCAGTTTGTGACACAATCGGGCCTCTGGCGGCCACTGCCGCCTGCCGTTTTCCCGAGGCCCGATTGACCCCTTCGCCCACCCTCAAGCGCTACCTTCCCTGGCTCGTTGCGACTGCCCTGTTCATGGAGCAGCTCGATGCGACCATCGTCAATACCGCCATCCCCAGCATTGCCGCCAGCCTCGGCGTCACCCCGCTGAGCCTGAAATCGGTTGTCACCAGCTACATCCTGGGCCTCGCGGTCGGCATTCCCTTGAGCGGCTGGATGGCCGACCGCTTCGGCACCCGACGCGTGTTCTTCACGGCCATTGCCGTGTTCACCTTCGCATCGGTGCTGTGCGGGCTGTCAGTGAGCGCCCACATGATGACCGGCGCGCGGCTGCTGCAGGGATTGGGAGGCGCCATGATGATCCCGATCGGGCGCCTGTCGATCGTGCGCACCTTCCCCAAGAACGAGCTGCTGGGGGCGATGAACTTCGTCATCATCCCGGCCCTGATCGGGCCGCTGCTGGGGCCGACGGTGGGAGGCCTGATCGTCCACTGGACCTCGTGGCGCGTGATCTTCTTCGTCAATATTCCGGTTGGACTGGCTGCGCTGTATTTTGTCTGGCGCCATATGCCTGACTATCGCGCCGAGCAGCGGCGTCCGCTCGACGTGCCCGGCCTGATCCTGTTCAGCAGCGGCACCGCCCTGCTGTCCTGGGTGCTCGAAGTATTTGGCGAGCATACGCTCGACGGCATGACGGCCGGCCTGCTGTTCCTGCTGGCGCTCGGCCTGCTGGGCGCGTATGCCTGGCATGCCTGCCGCACCAAGTTCCCGCTCCTGCGCCTGACCTTGCTCAAGGTGCGCACCTTCCGCATCGCGGTGCTGGGCGGCTTCGTCACCCGTCTCGGTGTCGGCGGCCTGCCCTTTTTGCTGCCGTTGCTGTACCAGCTGGGGCTGGGGCTGCCGGCCTGGCAGTCCGGCTTGCTGATGATGCCTGCGGCGCTGGCCGCGATGGGCATGAAGGTGTTCGCGCCCGGCTTGCTGGCGCGCTTCGGCTATCGCCGGGTGCTGCTGGTGAACACGATCATGATTGGCGTGACCATTGCGATGTTCACGCTGGTGGATGCCGGCACGCCGCTGGCGGTGATCGTCGGCATCGGCCTGATGCAGGGCTTCTTCAACTCGCTGCAGTTCTCGAGCATGAATACGCTGGCCTATGCCGACGTTGAGCCGGCCGATACCAGCATGGCCAGCACGATTTCCAGCTCGTTCCAGCAATTGTCGATGAGCTTTGGCCTGGCGGCCGGATCGATCGTCACCGCCTGGTTCCTGGGCGGCGTGTCGCAGACCAACCAGGGCCAGGTGACGCAGGCCCTGCACCATGGCTTCGCCGTCCTGGCGGTGCTGACCCTGCTCTCCTCGGCCGTGTTCTGGCGCCTGCGCCGCAACGATGGCGACAGCATCAGCCGCGGGCAGAGCGTGGCTCCGACGGCCGAGCCGGTGACGGTGACGGCGCAGTGATTCAGATGGGCGCAGCGAGGCGCCCGAGCACTTTCTCGCGGTTGTTGAGGACGAAGCTGATAAAGGTCGGCTCTTTCACCGCCAGGCGGATCAGCACCGGCAGCAAGGGGTAGCAAAAAGTGGCGACCCTGCGCACGCATTCGTCGTCGCGCAGAGCCGCCTGGGCAGCCTGGCCCGGACCGCCCTGCAGCATCGGCATCAGATCTGCGCGCCGCTTGTCGATGATGGCCGTGATCGGGCCCATCAGCTTATCGCTCAGGCCGGCTGGTTCACTTGATGGTTCCATGGGGTTTCTCCAGTGGTGAAAACTAGAGCATGTTGCCGCGAGGCAGCGAACTGGACGCTGATGTTGGACAAGCGGTGGAGATTCCCAAAGCAAAAAACCCCACCAGGATCACCTGGTGGGGTTTTTCATATAACTAGCCTGACGATAACCTACTTTCACACTG